>JAOTTL010000002.1:0-49120 GCA_029864385.1 Betaproteobacteria bacterium
GCGCCACCTATGCCGCGCGCATCGGCAAGGGCGAGTCGGAAATCGATTGGCGGCGCCCCGCCGGCGAACTCGAGCGGCAGGTGCGCGCCTTCAATCCCTCCCCGGGCGCTTATACGCAACTCGGCCCTGCAGCACTCAAAATCTGGGGTGCGCGCGTTGAACCACAAATCTCCGGCGCGCCTGGCACTGTCTGTGCTGTGGCGGCCGATAGCGTCGTGGTGGCGTGCGGCAACGGCGCGCTGCGTATCACCGAACTGCAGCGTGCCGGCGGCAAGCGCCTCTCGGCCGAGGCTTTCCTTGCGGGCTTCAACCTCGAACCGGGCATGTGCTTGGGAGGCAGCGATGGTTGAAGTCCAGCGGCTCGCGGCCGGCTTAGTCGGCGGCGTCCTGGCCGGGCGCAGCCTGAACGCCGAGCTGGCGGCCCTGTGGCGCCGACGGGCGCAAAGCGCTGCGCGCGACCGCAGTGCCATCCAGGATTTGGCCTATGGGACGCTGCGCTTTCTCGGCTGGCTGGAAGCTGTGCTCGAGGCATTGCTGCAGAAACCGCTCCGCGATACGCGCCTGCGCGCCCTGTTGCTGGTCGCCCTCTATCAGCTCGAACACACACGCGCCGCACCTCATGCGGTGGTTGACCACGCTGTGCGCACGTGTGAGGTGTTGGGGCTGGCGTCTGCCAAGGGGCTTACCAATGCCGTGCTGCGGAACTTCCTGCGCGACCGCACCGCGCTTGGGGCGCGCGTGCAACGATTGGAAACCGCGCGTTTTTGCCATCCGCAGTGGTGGATCGAAAAGCTCCGCGCGCAGTACCCGTCGCATTATGCAGCGGCACTTGAGGCGGACAACCTACACCCGCCGCTCGCTTTGCGGGTGAACCAGCGTCGAGTCGCCACCGAGACGTACCTTGCGCTGCTCGCGCAGCAAGGAATCCGCGCAGAGGCGATCGGTGAAACAGGTGTCGTCCTGGCATCGCCGCTCCCCGCCGATCGGATACCGGGGCTGGCCGACGGGCTGGTGTCCGTGCAGGACACCGCGGCTCAACTTGCCGCGCCGCTTCTCGATTTGCGCGATGGGATGCGGGTGCTGGATGCATGTGCCGCGCCGGGCGGCAAGACGACGCACGCGCTGGAGTTGGCCGACGTCGATCTCGTCGCGCTGGACAGTGACGAGCGGCGCCTGGAGCGGGTGCACGCCAACCTTGCGCGGCTGGGTCTGAACGCACGGGTGGTTTGCGGTGATGCGGCTGAGTCGGGGACATGGTGGGACGGAAAACCATTCGAGCGCGTTCTTGCCGACGTACCGTGCAGCGCATCGGGTGTCGCTCGGCGGCATCCCGATATCAAGTGGCTGCGTCGTGCGGCCGACGTTGCACAGTTCGCGCAAGTGCAAAGGCACATGCTGGATGCGTTGTGGCAGCTGCTTGGCAGAGGTGGTAAATTGCTGTACGCGACCTGCTCCGTCTTCCTGGAAGAGAACGGTGAGCAGGTTGCGCACTTTGTGGAGCGCCACCCCGACGCGACGCGTCTGACCTTGCCCGCACTCGATGACGATCCACGCCTACCCGCGGGGCAACTCCTCCAAACCCCGCGGCATGACGGCTTTTTCTATGCGCTACTGCAGAAGGCATAGCTGGCTTTTTGTGCTGGCAGTGCTGTGGCTGCTTATCGCCGCCCCCGTTGCGGTACTTGCCGGGGGGGTCGAGGTTCGGAAGGGAGCGCTGGTGGCCTCGGAGAAGGGCTATTTTCTCGAGGCCGAGTTCGAGATTGCACTTACGCGCACGCTGGAAGAGGCGCTGAGCAAAGGCGTTCCGCTCTATTTTCTGCTCGAATTCGAGCTCATTCGGCCTCGCTGGTACTGGATAGACGAGCAGATCGCCGACAGCCGGCAGCAATTCCGTCTGTCGTTCAATTCACTGACCCGGCAGTACCGCGTCGCCGTCGGCGCGCTCTATCAGAATTTCGCCACGCGGCGCGAAGCAATGGGGTTCCTGAGTAAGGTCCGTGTCGGTGAGATTGCGGGGACCGAAAGTCTGAGCAAGGGCACGAGCTATATCGCCGGCGTGCGATTACGCCTGGACGACGCGCAATTGCCGCGGCCATTTCAAGTGAGCGCCGTGGGTTCGCGCCAGTGGAGTGTCAGCTCCGACTGGTTCCGCTGGACAGTGACACCGTGATGGCTGCGGCGCCGAGAATTCGCCCGCCGCTCGCGAGCGCCGCGGTCCGCTATCTGCTGATCCTCAGCGTGGGGCTCGGCGCCATTGCGCTGTTCCTGCTCGCCACAGCAAGTAGCGACCCCGCCCTGTTCGCCGAGTTTTACCCGCTGCTGCTGGTTCTGAACGGCGGCGTCGCCGTCATGTTGACGGGGCTGGTGATCTACCAGCTCGTCAGGCTCCGGGGCAAGCTCAAGGCGCGGGTTTTTGGGGCCCGGCTGACGCTGCGGCTGGTGCTGCTGTTCGCGTTAATGGCGGTGCTCCCCGGCGCCCTGATCTACGGGATGTCAGTGCAGTTTCTGGGGCGCTCGATTGAAGCGTGGTTTCAGGTTCCCGTGGACAAGGCACTGGAGGGGGGTATCAATCTCGGCCGCGGGATGCTCGACGCCATGCTGAGAGACCTCGATGCTAAGGCCGACACGATGGCGCTCACTCTCTCCACGCGCCCGCCCGCGGAACATCTTGCGGTGCTCAACAGTCTTCGCGAGCAGGCTGCGGTTCAGGAGGTCACGCTGTTCAACATGCGCGGCAAGGTACTCGCTGTCGCGGGCAACGAACAGGTTGGCCTCATGCCGCAGCTGCCCGGGGCCGCGGCGTTGCGAGAACTGCGTTCGCGTCGCAGCTATAGCGCGGTCGAATCGATCCCGGGCAAGGGACTCTACCTGCGCGTGCTGGTGCCGATATCCATGCTGCGCCTCGCGGATGAGGTGCGGGTACTCCAGCTGCTGCAGCCCGTGCCCATGCGGCTTGCGCAGGATGCGGAAGCGGTGCAGTCGGGATACCGCGAGTACCAGGAGCTCGCGCTATCGCGGAGGGGGCTGAAACGGCTCTACGGGCTGACGCTAACGCTCACGTTGTTGCTCGCGTTGCTTTCTGCTGCAGCGCTCGGGTTTCTACTCTCCGATCGTCTTTCGGCACCGCTCAGCGCGCTGGTCGAGGGCACGCGGGCCGTGGCCCAAGGCGACTACAGCCAACGCGCGGCGGTGGCATCGAGCGACGAGCTTGGTGTGCTGACGCAATCGTTTAACAGCATGACGCTGCAACTGGCAGAAGCGCGGGCCACAGCGGAGCGGCATCAGGCCGAGCTCGCGCAAGCGATGGCGTACCTGGAGGGTATCGTGGCCCATTTATCGGCCGGTGTGCTCGCTTTCGACGAGGCGCTGGAGTTGCGCGCGGCCAACCGCAGCGCGGGTACGATCCTCGGCGTCGATTTTACGCCTCTCATGGGCGCTACCCCACAGCGCTGGCCCGCGATCGCTCCAGGCCTTTCCGAGCTGGCCCGCAAGATTTCCTCTGCTTTCGAGGAAGCGGGCGGCCAGGAATGGGAGCAGCAGGTGGAGCGCCGCTCGCGCCGCTCGAATCAGCTGTTGCTCCTGCGCGGCACGCAGCTGCCGCAGGGCACGGAGCGGGGCTACGTGGTGGTGTTCGACGATATTACCCATCTTGCCGAGGCGCAGCGCGCGGCGGCCTGGGGCGAAGTCGCGCGGCGGCTCGCGCACGAGATCCGCAACCCGCTTACGCCGATACAGCTCTCGGCCGAGCGGTTGCAGCTGAAGCTCGAGGGCAAGCTCGGGGGCAGAGACGCCGATATCCTCTCGCGCTCGACCCGGACGATCGTCAACCAGGTCGCGGCGCTGAAGAACATGGTCGACGCCTTCAGCCAGTACGCGCGTAGCCCCGAGGCCGCGATGCGCGAGCTCGACATCAACGCGCTCGCGCAGGAGGTGCTCGTGCTGTACGAATCTTCGCTGGGCCAGGCGGTTCGGCTGGAGCTCATGCCGGGCCTGCCGCCGGTGCTGGGCGATGCTGGTCAGCTGCGCCAGGTCATCCACAACCTGCTGCAGAACGCGCAGGACGCGTTGGTGGACACCCCGCAACCGCAGGTGGTCGTAGCGAGCAGCTTCGTGGACCGCGCCATGCAGCTCACCTTCACCGACAATGGCTGCGGATTTCCCGAGGAATTGATTCAGAGGGCATTCGAGCCCTATGTCACCACCAAGCCCAAGGGCACGGGCCTGGGATTGGTGATCGTCAAGAAGATTGTGGAAGAGCATGGGGGCACGGTCGCGATCGCGAACGTGGCGCCCCGCGGGGCGCAGGTCACCGTCCGGCTGCCCACCGCAATCACGCAAGATTCGGCGCGCCGCTCGGGCGCCCGAGCCAAGGTGTAAACTAAGCGCTCGCACTCTATGCAGCACATACTTGTCGTAGACGACGAAGTCGGTATTCGCGAGCTGCTCTCCGAGATCCTCGGCGACGAGGGTTATCAGGTGCGGCTGGCGGAGAACGCGAGTGAGGCACGCACGCAGCGAACGCGCGCGCGCCCGGACTTGGTGTTGCTCGATATCTGGATGCCGGATACTGATGGCATCACCCTGCTCAGGGAGTGGTCGAGCGCCGGCCTCCTCACGATGCCGGTCGTCATGATGTCGGGGCATGGCACGATCGACACGGCGGTCGAGGCCACGCGCATTGGCGCCTACGATTTCCTCGAGAAGCCAATCGCCCTGCAAAAGCTGCTCGCGACGGTCGGCCGCGCCCTGAAGCACGGTGGCGAGCAGTCACGGCCCGCCCTGTCGCTTGCGAGTCTCGGGCGGGGCGCCCTGATTACCGAGCTCAAACAGCGCCTGGAGCGGGTCGCGAATCTGCGCACGCCCCTTCTCCTCACTGGCGAGCCCGGCTGCGGCATCGAGCTGGCCGCGCGCTTTCTTCACCAACGCAATACGCCGTGGGTTGCGCCGGAGAATCACGGCGTGCTGGCCGAGGCGCCGCTCGAGCTGCTCGGGCAGGCGCGCGAGGGCAACGTGTTCCTGCACGAGATTGCGGACCTTTCGCGCGTCGAGCAGAAGGGCCTCTTGCTGGCCGTCTCAAAGCTCGAGCGCTACAACGTGCGGCTCATCTGCGGCGCCTCCCGTGACCTGGCCGAGTTGGTGGCGAGTGGTGTCTTTGACAGCCGCCTCTTCGGCGCGCTCGCTGCGACCATGATCCGGGTGCCGAGCCTGCGCGAGCACCGGGAGGACGTGCCTGACCTCGCAAACCTGATGCTAACTCGGATGGTAGAGGCGAAGGAAATCCCGCCGCGGCAGTTTTCGACCGGCGCGCTAAATTCGTTGCGCAATTTCGACTGGCCGGGAAACCTCACTCAGCTCGAAAGTGTGGTGCGCACGCTGGCGACGACGGCCTCCGCAGAGCAGATCTCTCTCGAGGACGTGAGCCAAGGTCTCCCGCAACCCCCCCCGGCCGCGAATGTTGCCCACGACCTGCCATTCGACCTGCCGCTGCGGGATGCGCGCGACGCCTTTGAGCGCGTCTACTTCGAGTATCACATCGCGCGGGAAGGCGGCAACATCAGCCGTGTCGCCGACAGTGTCGGCCTGGAGCGCACCCACCTCTATCGCAAGCTGAAGCAGCTTGGCATCCGGCTCGCAAGAAAGAACGGCGAAGCGGCCTAGGCGGTAAAGGGAGCGAGCCAGGTCGCGCTCACCGGGTTCTTGCCCCGGGTTTTTTCAATTCAGCGAGGCAGCCCTACGACCCCGGTTTATAATTGGTGCACTTCCGCTTTGCCCCCCGCAAGGACTAGACAGGATGAGTTCCCGCGCTGAACTGGCCAACGCGATCCGCGCGCTGGCGATGGACGCCGTGCAACAGGCCAAATCCGGGCACCCGGGCATGCCGATGGGCATGGCGGAGATCGCGGAGGTCCTCTGGAACGATCACCTGCGTCACAACCCGGGCAATCCGTCCTGGCCGAACCGCGACCGCTTCGTCCTTTCGAACGGGCACGGCTCGATGTTGTTGTACTCGGTGCTTCATCTCACGGGCTACGACCTGCCCATGGCGGAGCTCAAGCGCTTTCGGCAAATGCACTCGAAGACGCCGGGTCATCCCGAGTACGGCTGTGCGCCAGGGATCGAGACGACGACCGGCCCGCTCGGACAAGGCCTCGGCAATGCCGTGGGCCTGGCGCTCGCCGAACGCCTGCTCGCAGCCGAGTTCAATCGACCGGGGTTCGACATCGTCGACCACCATACCTACGCTTTTCTCGGCGACGGCTGCATGATGGAAGGCATCTCGCACGAGGTTTGCGCGCTCGCCGGAACTCTGGGACTGGGCAAGCTCGTCGCCATCTACGACGACAACAGCATCTCCATCGATTCGGGAAAAGGCCAGATCCGGCAATGGTACACGGACGACGTCAAGCGGCGATTCGAGGCGTATGGCTGGCAGGTGATCCCGAACGTCGATGGTCATGACGTCGACGCGGTGAACCGGGCGATCAGGAAGGCGCGTCGCGAGAAATCCAGGCCGACGTTGATCTGTGCAAAGACGATCATTGCGAAAGGGGCACCGTCCAAGGCCAACACCGGCGCCGCGCACGGTGAACCGCTCGGCGAAAAGGAGATTACCGCGACCCGCGAGGCACTGGGCTGGGGGCACCCGCCTTTCGAGCTGCCGGCAGCCGTGTACGAAGGCTGGGACGCGCGCAAGCGCGGCGCCTCCGCCGAAAGGCGCTGGAAACGCCTGATTTCCGCCTACGAGAAGCAATATCCCGCCGAGGCCGGGGAATTCTGGCGGCGCAGCGCGGGCGAGCTGCCGAGCGATTTCGCGGCGCGGGTCGAGGCGTTGGTCAAGGAAACGGACTCGAAAGCGGAAACGCTTGCCACGCGCAAGGCATCGCAAAATGCGCTCGAAGTCCTGGTGGCAATGCTGCCGGAACTCGTGGGCGGCTCGGCCGACCTGACAGTTTCAAACCTGACCATGGTGAATGCATCGAAAGTGGTTGGGCACGAGGGCGGCGGCAATTATCTTTTCTACGGCGTGCGTGAATTCGGCATGTGCGCGATCATGAGTGGGCTGACACTGCATGGAGGCCTGATTCCGTACGGCGGCACGTTCCTCGTTTTCTCGGACTACGCGCGGAATGCGTTGCGCATGGCGGCGCTGATGGGGGTGCGCGTAATTTATGTATTTACGCACGACTCGATCGGCTTGGGCGAGGATGGGCCCACGCATCAGCCGATCGAGCATGCCGCAACGCTCAGGCTCATGCCCAACATGCACGTGTGGCGGCCGTGCGACACGGTGGAGTCGGTCGTGGCATGGTCTGCCGCGCTAGAGCGCAAAGATGGCCCGACGAGCCTGTTGCTCACGCGCCAGGCCGCGCCGTTCATGAAGCGCGCACCGGAACAGCTCGACCTCATCCGGCGCGGCGGGTATGTGCTAGCGGACGCGGCCGGAGTGCCCCCAAGTTGCATCATCATTGCGACCGGCTCCGAGGTTGCGCTGGCGCTCGAAGCACACCGGCAGCTCGCGGCCGAAGGCATCGGGACACGGGTGGTATCCATGCCCTCAACCAACGTGTTCGATGGGCAGGACGAGGCCTATCGCGCGAGCGTTTTGCCGCGCGGCGTGCCGCGCGTGGCGGTCGAAGTCGGCGTGCCCGATTATTGGCGTAAGTACGTCGGTCTCGACGGCGCGGTAATCGGCATAGACCGCTTCGGCGAGTCAGCGCCGGCGGGGGAACTTTTCAAGTACTTCGGCTTCACACCAGAAAACGTTGCCGCCGTGGTGAAGGCGGCGCTTTAAGCTTGGCAATCAACGGGAATAAGCGGAGAGCAATATGGTAATCAAGGTGGGCATTAATGGATTTGGTCGCATTGGGCGTATGGTGTTCCGGGCCGCGGTGCAGCATTTTCCGGACATTGAGATAGTGGGCATCAACGACCTGCTCGAGCCGGAGTATCTCGCGTACATGTTGCGTCACGATTCGGTCCACGGCCCGTTCAGGGGCGAGGTCGGCGTGGATGGCAATACGCTGCTCGTCAACGGCAGCCGGATCCGCCTGACGCAGGTCAAGGACCCGGCCGAGCTCAAGTGGAACGAAGTGGGCGCGGACGTCGTCGTGGAATCCACCGGCCTCTTCCTCGACAAGGCGTCGTGCCAGAAACACGTCGCCGCGGGCGCGAGGAAGGTCATCATGTCGGCGCCGTCGAAGGACGATACGCCGATGTTCGTCTACGGCGTGAACGACAAGAGCTACACCGGGCAGGCAATCATTTCCAACGCGTCCTGCACGACCAACTGCCTCGCACCGGTGGCGAAAGTGTTAAACGACAAGTGGGGTATCAAGCGCGGGTTGATGACGACCGTCCACGCAGCGACCGCGACGCAAAAGACAGTCGATGGCCCTTCGAACAAGGACTGGCGCGGCGGGCGCGGGATTCTCGAGAACATCATTCCGTCGTCCACGGGCGCGGCGAAGGCGGTGGGCGTGGTGATCCCCGAGCTCAACAAGAAGCTGACGGGCATGGCGTTCCGCGTGCCGACTTCGGACGTCTCCGTGGTGGACCTGACGGTCGAACTCGGCAAGCCCGCGGCCTACCCCGAAATCTGTGCCGAGATGAAGGCGCAGTCGGCTGGCGCGCTAAAGGGCATACTCGGCTACACCGAGGAGAAGGTTGTCTCCACCGATTTCCGCGGCGAGGTCTGCACGTCGGTGTTCGACGCGGGGGCGGGCATCGCGCTCGACCCGACGTTCGTCAAGGTCGTCGCATGGTACGACAACGAATGGGGTTATTCCTGCAAGGTGCTGGAAATGCTCCGCGTTGTCGCGAAAAAATGACGTTTCGCCGCCTGACCGACTTGCCGCTCGCCGGTAAGCGGGTCTTCATCCGAGCGGACCTCAACGTGCCGCAGGACGACGCGGGGAGGATCACCGAGGACACGCGCATCCGCGCGTCGCTGCCGGGGATTCAGCACGCGATCGCGGCGGGCGCCGCGATCATGGTGACGTCCCACCTCGGCCGCCCGACCGAGGGCAAACTCGCGCCGAAGGATACCCTCGCGCCGATCGCCGCCCGTATGGGCGAGCTGCTGGGCCAGCCGGTGCGGCTGATCGCGAACTGGGTCGACGGTGGCTTCGAGGTGAAGCCGGGCGAAGTCGTGCTGCTCGAGAATTGCCGCGTCAACAAGGGAGAGAAAAAGGACGACGAGGCGCTCGCGCGCAAGATGGCCGCGCTGTGCGACGTCTACGTGAACGACGCGTTCGGCACGGCTCACCGCGCGGAAGCGACGACCTACGGCATCGCGAAGTACGCGAAGGTCGCCTGCGCAGGTCCGCTGATGGCCGCTGAGCTCGACGCGCTTGGCAAGGCGCTCGGCCATCCGGCGCGCCCGCTGGTCGCGATCGTCGCCGGCTCCAAGGTCTCGACCAAGCTCACGATTCTCAAGTCGCTCGCCGCCAAGGTCGACCAGTTGGTCGTGGGCGGCGGCATCGCGAACACGTTTCTCGCCGCGGCAGGCGCAAACATCGGCAAGTCGCTGTCCGAGCCCGCGCTGCTCGCAGAGGCGAAGGCCATCATGGACATGATGCAGGCGCGCGGCGCGCAGGTCCCGCTGCCGGTGGACGTGGTGGTCGCGAGCGATCTCTCGGCCCAGGCGCGCGCGAACCGCGTTGCCGTGGACCAGGTTAAGGCCGACGACATGATCCTCGACATCGGGCCGAAATCGGCGGCGACGCTTGCCGGTATCATCGCCCGCGCCGGCACGGTCGTCAGGAACGGGCCGGTCGGGGTTTTCGAGTTTGACCAGTTCGGTGCGGGCACACGCACCATTGCCGAGGCCATCGCCGAGTCAAAGGCTTTTTCGATTGCCGGGGGCGGCGACACGCTCGCGGCGATCGCGAAGTACGGCATAACCGACAAGATCTCCTACATTTCCACTGGCGGCGGCGCGTTTCTCGAGTTCCTCGAGGGCAAGACGCTTCCGGCGATCGAGGTCCTCGAGCGGCGGGCCGCCGGCTAGCGGCGCCGTTCAATGTTCCGGATTCCGAGTTCAAGGTTCTGGGCTTGACGTTCCACGCGACCCGCCAAGCCATTAGACTACAAACCCGGAACTTGGAACGTTGAACCCGGAACTCGGAACAGGCTGATGCCCCGCCGCACCAAGATCGTCGCCACGCTCGGCCCCGCTTCGAGCGACAAGAAGACGCTTGCGCGCATGATCGATGCCGGGCTTGATGTCGTGCGCATCAACTTCTCGCACGGCGCCCCCGACGAACATCGCAAGCGCGTCGAGCTGGTGCGCGCGCTGGCGCGCAGGGCGGGCCGCGCGGTCGGCGTTCTGGTCGATTTGCAGGGCCCGAAGATCCGCATCGGCCGTTTCCGCGACGGCAAGGTGAACCTGAAGATGGGCGGGACATTCATGCTCGATGCGGAGTGTGAGCTTGGGGATGGGCACCGCGTCGGTCTCGACTACCGCAACCTTCCTAAAGACGTGGACGCCGGCGATACGCTGCTGCTCGACGATGGGCGCATCGTGCTAGGCGTGGCGTCCGTTCGCGGTTCGCGCATTCACTGTGTGGTGGAGCAGGGCGGTGTCTTGTCCAACAACAAGGGCATCAACCGTAAGGGTGGCGGCCTGACCGCGCCGGCGCTGACGGAAAAGGATATGCGCGACATCAAGCTGGCGGCTGAGTTGAAAGCCGACTTCCTCGGCGTGTCCTTCCCGCGCTCGGGGTCGGATATCCGCTGGGCGCGGGATCTTATGCACAAAGCCGGCGGCCGCGCACTGACCGTGGCGAAGATAGAGCGCGCGGAGGCCATTACGGCGCTGGAGGACATTCTTGACGCCGCAGATTGCATCATGGTGGCGCGCGGGGATCTAGCCGTCGAAGTGGGAGACGCCATAGTGCCTGCGCTGCAGAAGCGCATGATCCGCTTGGCACGCGAAAAGAACCGGATCACGATCACCGCAACGCAGATGATGGAGTCGATGATCAGCAATCCGATTCCGACGCGCGCCGAGGTGTCCGACGTGGCCAATGCCGTCCTGGACGGCACCGACGCGGTGATGCTGTCGGCGGAGACGGCGACCGGCGGCTACCCGGTCGAGACGGTGGCCGCAATGGCGCGTGTTTGCGCGGAAGCGGACAAGGAGGACGAGCCGGCCACCGACCGGCGGCGTAACCGGCCACCGGCGAATGTCGAGGAGTCAATCGCACGGGCGACGGTTTTCACCTGCAATAACCTGAATATCAAGGCGGTATCGGCCATGACCCAGAGCGGGAACACGGTACTGCTGATGTCGCGAATGTCCACCAACGTGCCGATCTACGCGATGAGCGCGGGGGTCGAGACGCGACGCCGTGTCACGCTGTTCCGGGGCGTCTACCCGGTTAAGTTCAAAGGCGCTCGCGATCCCGAAAAGGCGCTTCACATGGCGGAGGATGAGCTCCTCAAGCGTGGCGCCGTGCAGATCGGGGACTACATGGTGCTGACGATCGGCGAGCCTTTCGGCAAGGTCGGCGGCACCAACACGATGAAGATCGTCCAGGTCGGCGAGCATCGGCGGGCCTAATGGCTGTAAATGGTGAAGCGTGAATGGTGAATGATGAGTCGAAAGGGGTAAAATAAAGGGCTCAGGGTTTGTAGCGTTCTTCACCAGTCACAAGCTACCCGTCACGCAATTCCGAGGAGTTCATATGTCCATTCATCCATTGGAAGCCGTCGCCCGCGCCATGGTCGCGGGCAGCAAGGGAATACTCGCCGCCGACGAGTCCACCGGCACGATCGAGAAACGCTTCACCGGTATCAAGGTTGAGAACACAGAAGAGAACAGGCGCGCCTACCGTGACCTTTTGTTCTCGGCCAAAGGCCTCGGGCAATACATCAGTGGCGTGATCCTCTATGACGAGACGATCCGCCAGAAATCCGCCGACGGCACGCGGTTTGTCGAGCTGCTTGGCGGGGCCGGGATCATTCCCGGTATTAAGGTGGATACCGGCGCCAAGGACCTCGCGCAATGCCCGGGAGAGAAAGTCACCGAGGGACTCGACAATCTCGCAAAGCGCTGCGCCGAGTACGTGAAGCTGGGTGCCAAATTTGCCAAGTGGCGCGCGGTCATCGAGATCGGCACCGACATGCCGAGTTCGACGTGCATCGCGGCGAACGCTCACGCGCTGGGCCGCTACGCCGCAATCTGCCAGGAAGCTGGTTTGGTGCCGATCGTGGAGCCCGAAGTGCTCATGGATGGCAACCACATCATCCACCGCTGCGAAGAGGTTACGGAGTGGACCTTGAACGCCGTATACGAGGCGCTCTACGTGCATCGCGTCATTCTGGAACGTTCAGTGCTCAAGCCCTCCATGGTGATTTCCGGCAAGGACTGCCCAGAACAGGCGGAGGTCGCGGAGGTGGCCGAGCGCACGGTACGCGTTCTCAAGCGGTGCGTGCCGGCCGCGGTCACGGGCATCGTGTTCCTGTCGGGTGGCCAGAGCGATGAGCGGGCGACCCAGCACCTTAACGCTATGAACAAGATGTACAAGGGTCAGCTGCCATGGCCTTTGTCCTTCTCGTATGGGCGGGCGCTTCAGCAGCCCGCGCTGAAGGGTTGGAAGGGTTCGAGCGCCAACGTTGCGGCGGCGCAGGCGGCGTTGCTTCACCGTGCGCGGATGAACAGCCTGGCGTGCAGCGGGAGCTATACCGCGGACCTCGAACGTCAGGCGCGTGCCGCCTAGGCTGGCGGTTTTGTTGCAGGCTCCCCGCCGCGCGACGATGTGCCGATGCGCCGGCAGGACCACTCGGCTCGCATGAAGCGCGGCAAGTCACCCGAGCGCCCGCCGGTATCCGTGATTACCGGCTATCTGGGCAGCGGCAAGACGACGCTGCTCAATCGGCTGCTGCGCCATCCGGCACTCGCGAACACCGCGGTCATCATCAACGAGTTTGGCGAGATCGCGCTCGACCATCTACTGGTCGCGGCGCCGAGCGAGAACATGGTGCTGCTCGCGAACGGTTGCATCTGCTGCGCCGTGCGGGGCGACCTCGTCGGCACGCTGGGCGACCTTGCCGACAAGCGCGCACGCGGCGAAACACCCCCCTTTGATCGTGTCTTGATCGAAACCACCGGCTTGGCCGACCCGGTCCCGGTTCTGCAGACCCTCATAACCGATCCGGAAGTCGGCCCGCGCTACCGCCTCGACGGGGTCCTGACGCTCGTGGATGGTGTGCATGGCGCCGCGCAGCTCGACGCCCACCGCGAAGCCGTCAAGCAGGCCGCGCTGGCCGACCGGCTGCTGATCACCAAATGCGACGTTGCGCCAGATGAATCGATCGCGGCGCTCGAGCGCAGGCTGGGCGCGCTCAATCCGGCCGCGCAGCGTTACCGCATAACACGCGGGGAAATATCCCCGGAGGAACTGTTCGGCGTCGCGCTCGAAGATCGTGGCGCCAAAGGACTTGCGCGTTGGCTGCGGCAGGAGGCCTATGTTGCGACTGGTGCGCGTCGCGGTGGCTACATCGGGGCTGACCGGCACGACAACGGCATCGATGCTTTCAGCGTGCATCTCGACCAGCCGGTCACGCGCGCGGGGCTTGTCACGTGGCTTCATCTGCTCGCCTCGCTCCGAGGTGCCAACTTGCTGCGCATGAAAGGCCTCCTCAATGTCGAGGGCCGCCCCGTGACGGTGCACGCGGTGCAGACGCTGATCGACGAGCCGGTTCCGCTGGAGCGGTGGCCGGATGAGGACCGCCGGTCGCGGCTGGTCTTCATCACGCGCGACATGGCGCGCGCTGACATCGAGCGGACCCTGGACGCGCTGGGTTTTGATGCGGGCGCCGCGCAGCAATCGGGGGCTTTCGATCCGCGCGCCTACGAGCGCTTCGTCGCAGTGGCGGGAAATTTCCGGTGAACCAGGGCAGTAAGTGATGAGGGAGGTATACGGGAAATGGAGATGAAGTTTCCGGAGGAGAAGGGCCCGCAGCAGTTCGTCAAGGGCGGAACGTTGATCGACGGCTCGGGCAAGAAGCCGATCAAGGATCCCGTCATCGAGTTGAACGGACGTCGCATCAAGCGCGTCGGCACCAAGGCGAGCATCAGGATCCCGCCGCGCGCCACCGTGATCGATTGCGGCAACAACACGCTCATGCCGGGGATGATGGATCTGCACATCCACACGGCCATGTACAACTGCATGACTTTCCACAACCACCGGGTCGCGCAGTTCGAGATCATGCCGCACTTGCAGCAGATGTACTCGTTGTTCCACGCGCAGAACTGCTTCGACATGGGTTTCACGACCCTGCGCGATCTCGGCATGAACGGACCCTACGGCCTGCTCGTCAACGAGCTGTGCGCGGTGCGCGACGCCATCAATGCCGGCATCGTGGAAGGCCCGCGCATGCTGGTCGCCGGCTTCACGACCATGACCGGATCGCACCTGGATCTCATCCAGCCGCGGGCGATGCATCGCTGGGGCTTCAACACGGCTGATGGGCCTTGGGAGCTCAGAAAGCTCGCGCGGAAGAACATGCTCGCCGGCTGTGACGTCATCAAGACGTGCGCGTCCGGAGGCGGAGGCACGGACAAGGAAGAGCCCGACATCCGCAATCTCACGCAGGAAGAGCTCGATGCGCTCGTCGACGAAGCGCACGCCCTGCACAAGCACGCGGCGGTGCACTGCTTCACCACCCAGGCGCAACGCATGGCGATAAAGGCCGGCACCGACACGATCGAGCACATGGTTTTTCACGACGACAAGACCATCGACCTGATTGCCGAGGTGGGCGTGCCCGTTACGCCCACCCTGTCGCATCGCACGGATCACGCGATCCAACTGCGGCGCGAGCAGGGCACTGCGGAGTTCGTGCTGCGCAAGATGAAGTATCTGCAGCCCTTCTGCTTCCAGACCTTCCAGAAGATGTACAAGGCTGGCGTCAAGATCGCCATGGGAACCGACATGGGCTTCGAGCCCCACATGGGGACGAACGGCGCGGAGCTGGAAATCTATGTCAAGCTCGGGATGAAGCCGATGGACGCGATTCTGACCGCGACTCGCAACGCGGCGCAGGCGCTGAAGATGGACAAGGATCTCGGCACGATTGTGGCCGGGAAGCTCGCCGACATCATCGCCATCAACGGCGATCCGCTAAAGAACATCCGTTGCATTCAGGACAAGAAAAACATCCAGCTGGTGATGAAGGAAGGCAAGATCTACGCCGATCGCCGCCCGGGAAAGAACAAGAATGTCGTCAACGTAAAGCCGGGGGAGTGGAAGATCGTTGATTATCTGTAATTCGCTCTGCGAATTACAGATTAATGAGGGAACGGAACGAACAGTAACTTTTAACTCAGGGTGAGGCACATGGCGATGCGCAAGAGTTCAGCCGGGAAATCCTCCAATGTCGGCGCGCGCAAGCGCGCCGGTGGTCAGTTTTCGTCGCGTGGCGCGACGAAAACTAAGGGCGCGACGAAGGGCGGTAACGGGCGTTACCAGTTCAAGCTGGCGGGCCTGAAGAAGGTTCCAGCCGGAACTGGCTACTCGACGTCGCATGGCGGCGTTGTGGAAGGCAAACGGATGCTCGTAGGCTACATCCACAAGCCGCGCGGCACCGGCTCGCGCATGCACACGCACAAGAACGAGCAGTTCAACTTCGTGGTCCAGGGCACACTGAAGGGCTCGGTCAATGGCAAGCGCGTGCTGGCACCCGCTGGCACGCTGATCTATATTCCGGCAAACGTGCCGCACACGCTCGTCGCCACGCCGGAAAAGAACGTGATCTTCATCGCCATCAAGGATCTCTCGCAGGGCATTATCGGAAAGGCGGTCGACGGCACGATGGCGGGGCCGCTCTACGAGCGCGGCTACGGCCCGCGCGATTAGGTCCAGCCGGCGTGTCCCACGAAGACCTCCTGAGGCAGCTCGAGGAGAACACCACCGCCGCGCTTGCGATGGGCGGGCCCGAGAAACTCGCCGAGCGCAAGGCCCAGCGGCTGCTCAATGCGCGCGAGCGCATCGATTATCTCGTCGACCCGGGGTCCTTCGTCGAATCGGGCCGCTTTGCCCGCGCGATCCGCCCCGAGGTGAGGCACAAGACGCCGGCTGACGGCAAGGTCGTGGGTTTCGCGCGGATCGGCGGGCGGGAAGTTGCGCTCGTCTCGAACGACTTCACCGTGCTCGGCGCCTCGTCGAGCGTGGTCAACATGAAGAAGATCAAGCATGTCAAGCAGACCGCGTCCAAGCGCGGTTTGCCGCTGGTCCTGCTTGGCGAGTCCTCGGGCGCACGCATGCCGGACCGCATGGGCGCGGCCGGGCGCGCGATCATCGCGCAGGATTCCACTGAGTACCAGCGGCTGCGCGAGACCCCCTGGGTTTCTGCGTTGCTCGGCCAGTGCTACGGCTCTTCAACGTGGTACTCGGCTATGTCCGATTTCGTCGTGATGCGCAAAGGTGCCATCATGGCGATCGCCAGCCCTAGCGTTACCTCCATCGCGATTGGCAAGCCGATCGACCCGGAGGACCTGGGCGGCTGGAAGCTCCTGACCGGTATCTCCGGGCTGGCCGATCTGGCGGTCGACACTGACGAGCAGGCGCTCGACGCCATCAGGCGATTCCTGTCCTACCTGCCGAGCCACAGCATGGAGCCGCCGCCGGAGTACCCCGTGCCGGCCGGCTCGGATGAGCCGTGCCGCAAGGTTCTCGATGTCCTGCCCGAGTCGCGCAACAAGGTCTATGACGGGCGCAAGATCATCGCCGCGATCGCGGATCTCGAGTCGCCCTTCGAACTGAAAGAGCGCTACGGCCGTTCCGTGTCGACTGTGTTCGCGCGCCTCGACGGCAAGAGCGTGGGCTTCGTCGCCAACAACCCCCTGTTCAAAGGCGGGGCGCTTGATGCAGACGCGTGCCAGAAGGTCACGAGCTTCATGGTGCTGTGCGATTCCTTCAACATCCCTCTCGTGTTCCTGGTGGATGTGCCCGGATTCCTGATCGGGCTTGAGGGCGAGATGCGCGGCATGCCCGGCAAGGTGATCAACTGGATGAATGCACTGACGCAGGTTACCGTGCCCAGGATCACGGTCATCATGCGCAAGAACTATGGCCAGGCGTTCATCAACATGGGCGGCGGCAAGAACACCGACGAGGTGGCGTGCTGGCCGATGGCGGATCTGGGATTCATGGATCCGGCGGTCTCCGTCAACGTGCTCTACGGATTGAAGCGCGAAGACGATCCGGAGCGCTTCAAGGAACTCGTGGCCGAGGTCGAGCGCGACACGGCGCCTTGGGGTCTCGCCGAACTCTACGAAGCACAGAACGTGATCGATCCGCGCGATACGCGTCAATTCCTGATTCGCACGTTGCAGGTCCACCGCATGCGCATGAAAAGAGGCGTGGGCGAGCACCTGTTGCGCAACTGGCCGACGAGCTATTAGCAGCGGCTGCCAGAATCACGCAGGATTTAGCCGCAGATAAGCGCCGATTAGATCAATAAGTGGTTAGAGGGTGAGCTGGCAGGCTTGCGCGAAATCGTTTCCAGTCCAGGGAGGGTGTGAAATGCAGTGCGGGTGTCTGACAAGTACGAGGTCCGGTGATGCTGGCGCCGATACCGGCGACGCACCGGCGCGCCCAGGCCCAGCGCTGGGGCTGGCATTGATCGTGGCGCTCGTGGCGGGCTGCGTCTACGTTGACGATGTGCGGGAATCCGTTCTCCCGGCCCGCATCGATTACTCATGCGCGGGAAACAAGGTCCTGCCGGTGTCGCGCGCGCCCGGTCAGAAGCACGCCGCAGTCCTCCTCGATGGAAAGTGGGTGAAGCTGGCGCGCGCCGATAGCGCGGCGCAGGAAAAGTACAGCAATGGAACCTACGCCCTGTACCTGCATGATGAACGCGCGATGTTGGAGGACCAAGGGCGGGTCCTGTACGGGCCGTGCACCTCGCCGGTTGATCTCCCGACGGCTCGCCGTTATCGCTGAGAGTTCCGCGTGGCGGCGCACAGCGGCGCGTAGTGACGCCTGAGGTTGTCGCGATGAAGCCGCGCTTGTTCTACGTTATCGCTTGGCTGCCGCTCGCCCTCCTGCTTGGAGTCCAACTCTACGCGCGCCAGTTCGATGGTTGGGGTCGGTGGGCGGCCGCACCCTTGTTTCTGCTGCCGGTCATCTTGAGCGCGGTGTTGGTCGTGTTCGGCGTCGCGATCTGCCGTCGTGAGGCCGCAGCGGGTCGCGCGCTGGCCGCTATGGCTACCGCAACGCTGGCCGCCGCCATTCCCGCGCTCTGGTTTGTGGTGCGCGTGCTCGCGAGCTGAGCAGCACGCGGCGTTTCGTAGCGGCGTTATTGCCCGGCGCCACGCCAATCAGGGAGCGACGGGCGTCGGCGGCGGCAAAACCGCGCCCTTCTCACCGGCGACGCGGCGTAGAACGTCGGGACGGTCGCTGATGATGCCGTCGACTCCCCAGTCGATGAGGCGCCGCATGTCGGCGGGCTCGTTCACCGTCCATACCACGACTTTTAAACCGAACGCGTGTGCTTCCTTGACCGCTTCGCGCGTGAGATCGCCGCTATACGGCGACCACACGGCCCCTCCCGCCGCCTTGACCATCCGGGGAATGGCCCCCTCGAACTGACTTACATGTAAGCCAGCCGTCCAAGGTGAGGATGGACGGCTGGCTTGAATGTTGTCCATGAAGTCGCTGACCGTCGTGAGATAAACGGTCGCGATTTCCGGCGCGTCCGCCTGCACGACGGCGAGCGTGCGCCAGTCGAACGACTGGATAGCCGTGCGATCGGCCATTCCGGCCGCCCGCACGGCTGAAATGAGTACACGGGCAAAGACCTCTGGGGCGACCGTCTCATCCGGCGCCAACGGGGATGTCTTCGTCTCGATGTTGAAGCGCACCGTGTCGTTGGCGGCCTTGCGCACGAGATTAAACACGTCTGATAGTCGCGGGATGCGTGCACCGTCGACCGCCTGCTGCTCCGGCCAGCGCTTCGCGTAGGCGCTCGCCGGGTTGATGCGGCCTACGTCGTAGCGCTGCAGTTCTTCGTAAGTGAGGTCACGAATACGGGGACCGGGGTTCGTCAGCCAGTTCCCGTCTGGCCCGCGAGTCAGGTCCGGGTTCAGGACGGAGTCGTGACCGATTACGGCCACGCCGTCCTTTGTGACCGCGCAATCCATCTCGAGCGTGGTGACGCCGATCGAGAGCGCGCGGGCGAAGGCCGCCAGCGTGTTCTCGGGTGCGAGCCCGCGCGCGCCACGGTGGCCCTGCAAATCAAGCGCGTATGTGCCAGTGGCGGCCATGGTGAATGCTGCACAAATTATCGCGAAGCGCATGCCCGATGGGTCGAGGGAGCCCGTGAAGTTGGGAGATCGGGAGATGGAAAACCGGGAGATCGTGAGATCGGAAAATCGTGAGATCGGGAAATCGGGAGATGGAAAAAACGCAGTCTCCCTCTCACGCTCTGACGCGCTCCCGTTCTCACGGATCTTATCCGCCGCCGGGCGCAAGCCCTGTCATCCGCCATCCACCTTCGGTCTTGACGAAGCAGGCGGCGTGCTCGATCGGGCTGCGGATCTGTTCTTCCGGAACATAACCCTCGCCGTTCCTTACCTTGACTTTGACCCAGCGCTGCTTCACGTCCGCGGCCTTATCGGTGACCTCCCAGTCGGAGATCGTGACGATGTCGTAGGAGAGCACCTGCACCGTCGCCGACCTCGACGACGGCCCCGCTTTTACCAGGACCTCGCGCGCGACCGCCGCGCCGTGCTGGAACGGATCCACGTCCTGCGGCCACTTCGCGAGCAGGTACGGTGCGCAGAGCTCGCGGCGGCCATTTTCACGCTCGAGGTACGCGGAACCGAGAAAGAGCGCGGAGCGCAGCGCGTGCCACAGGGGACCCTTCTCGGCATCGACTTCCCATCGCTTTCTGAATTCCGCGGCGCCGCGGGGCGCTTCGAGGCCGGTGCGCACGTCCTGCGCGAGGATCCCCATCACGTGTTTACGGTCGCGCACCTCCGCGGCGTTGAGCAGCCGGTTACGGAAGCTGACCCAGGACGGGTCGCGCGCGGCCTCGTCCACGGGCTCGAGCCGGCCCTCCTGACCGAGCGCGGGCGCCGGGGGCGGGCCAACCAGCATGGCCACCAGAACGAAGGGCAGCGCGATTTTTGCGGTCATTTGCCCTTGAAGTCACCGGCGCGCTTTTCGAAGAACGCGCCGAGCGCTTCGAGGTGGTCCCCCGTTTTCTGCAATATCGCCTGAAACGACGCGCAGGTCTCGAGATGGTCCTCGAGACTCTGTTCCTGAGCCAGCTTGAGCGTGCGCTTGGCGTAGCGCACGGCTAGCGGCGGCTTTGCCGCGATCTGCGCGGCGATTTCCTGCGCGCGCGGCATGAGCGCCTCGGGCTCGGTCACCTCGAGCAGGATGCCGATGGCGCGCGCTTCCTCGGCTTTAATGACACGGCCGGTCAAGGTCAGCTCGGCGGCGCGTTGTGTCCCGACGAGGCGCTGGAGAAACCAGGCGCCACCGTCGCCGGCAATCAGGCTCAGGTTGATGAACGATTCGCCGAACTGCGCACGAGTCGAGCCGATACGGATATCGCACATATTCGCGAGATCGAAGCCTGCGCCCATTGCCGGGCCGTTTACCGCGGCAATAATGGCGATTTCGGAGCGGCGCATTGCCACTGGAATGCGTTGAATGCCGCGGCGGTAGTATTGCTCGAGCTCAAAAGACGCTGCGGTACCGGAACGCTCGCGCATTACCTTAATGTTGCCTCCGGCGGAGAACGCGCTGCCGGCGCCGGTCAGAATCAGCACCGAGAGGCCCTCGCATGCATTCGCCCATTCCAGCGCCGCACAAATGTCGTCAACGAGGCCGGTCCCAGTGAGCGTGTTGCGTACGTCGTCGCGTCGCAACGTGAGTACCGCCACGCGCCCGTCGCGAGCGAGCGTGGCATCCTTGAGGGTTGGCAGGCTTGTGGTGCTCATTTGATAGCGAGAAGAAAGGCTGTTGTTGCAAGCGCGCTATGTTACGCAGCGCACGCGGCAGGCACAACCCGCCGTGCTATACTCGCCGCGGCATTTTTTGCAGGACATCGTAAGATTTCACATACGTACGCATGGCACGTATCGATATCAAGTCCGAAATCACCGGGACGGTCTGGAAGGTCACGACGGGGCCTGGAGACAAGGTCGACTCCGGCGACGCGCTGCTCATCATAGAGTCGATGAAGATGGAAATTCCGGTGATTACGGAAGATGCAGGAACGGTCGTGGAAATCCTCGTCCAAGAGAAGGAAGCTGTGGCCGAAGGCCAGGTGGTCGCCGTCCTTGATGGCTAGAACGTGTGTCGAAAACCGAAAGACATTCCTAGCCGCGTTTATCTGCGGCTAAATCGGGTTTTTGACCTGCTTGGCGGCGATCGGCGGTTGCACTGAGTAGGCGGGTTAGCGGTTTCAGTCCACTCACGACTCACGATGGACGCTTTTTCCAGTAGCTTGATTGCGGCGTCGCGCGAATCGCGGACGCGTCGCTCCGCGGCCTGTTGGGCCGCTTCCCCGTCTCCCTCACGGATGGCTCGCACCAGCTGCTGCCAGCTCTTGAGAGATTGACGTCGCCGTTCCGGAGTGGAAAGGCCGAGCCGCGAGTAACGCAGGGTTTGCAGGGCGAGCGAGCCGAGGATGCTGCTTAGTCGCTTGTTGGGTGTCGCCTCGTTGAGCAGCCGGTTCACTTCGGATACCGTTTCGACGTAACGCGCGCCGTCCCCTGCCTCGCGCACGAGACGGGTGAGCTTGCCGACCTCGGCCTCGATCACCGGCAGCAAGTTCAGCCGCGCCGGGTGATCGGCGAGCTGGCGGTCACGCAATCCGTTGAGCACCGCCCGAATGTCAAAGATCTCTCGCACCTCATCGACCGAGAGATTGGTGACCTGCGCGCCGCGGCGCGGCAGGATGGTGACCAGGCCTTCTTTCTCCAGCAGGCGCAGCGCTTCGCGCACCGGCCCGCGGCTCACTGCAAACTCCGCGGCGACTGCCTGCTCGAGTACGCGCTGCCCCGGTCCGTAAGCACCGCTCGCGATGCGTCGCGAAAGCTCCGCGGCGATCTGCTCGGACAAGGATTGGGTGAGTGAGGTCGCGCCGGCCGGCTCGCTCCTGCCGCGCGCCTCAAGGGGGTGCGCCATGCAGGGGACGATACTGGCCGCTTGTAATATTGTCAACAATATTATTGACAACAATAAGGGCTATGCCTACCATGACCTTCCCCGCGCCGCCTTGCGCAGCCTCGCGTTTCCAATCCCATGAGCTCGATGCCCGAGATCAAGGAAATTCATCGACGCGTTACAGCCGCGGTTGAGAATGCAGCTGGGGCCGAAGTACAAGGCGGGCGTCCGGCCTTAGGTTCAAGAGCGTGATGGGTGACGAGTGACTGGTGAGGCGTGAGCAAGTAAAGGGAGGGCGTAGATGCCAAAGCGGGAAATCGAAGGCGATTGGGTTCTCGGCTGGCCGGACCGGAAACGACCGGCGATCATACCGGGCAAGGATGCCGAAGGCCGCGTGATCAATGGCCGTGCGCCGGTGACTGAGCTCGCCGGCTTGATCACCCCGAATGAGGCGTACTACATCGTCAATCAACTCGAGGCGCCGGATGCGGTGCATCCGGACGACTGGAAGCTCTCGATCAAGGGTGAGGTCGAGCGCCCGTTCGAGCTCGATTTCGAAAGCCTCATGAAACTGCCTGGCCGCAGCGTGCGTGGGGTGACCGAATGTGCTGGCAACGACGCCGGCTTCTTCGACTATCTGCGCAAAGGCGCGAAGAAGCCCTCGCGCGTCAACCAGCAAGACATGCAGAAGCGCGCCGAGCAACGCGTGAAGGGCGAGCTCCCGTCCAGCGAGGAAATCAGCTCCGAGTCGACGACAACGTGCGCGGTGAGCGCGGGCGAGTTCACGGGCGTGCCCCTCGTGGAGGTGCTCAAGCGTGCCGGCATGAAGCCGGGTGCCGTCTGCGTGCGCGCGCAGGGATTCGATACCGGTCATCCGGACACGGCGGTGATCTATCGCTCGGTGGGGACTCGAGATTTCGAGATTCCGGATCCCGGCGTGATCCACTACGAGAAGGCGCTGCCGCTCGAGAAAGCGCTCGATCCGGACACGATCCTTGCCTGGGCGCAGAACGGCGAATACTTGTGGCATGTACACGGATCGCCCGTGCGTCTCATCGTGCCGGGATGGTCGGGCAACTGGTGGGTGAAGTGGGTCGAGGAGCTCGAAGTGATGAGCACCATGCCCACGCCCTTCTACCAGAGGGAGTACTTCGTTTACGGGGAATCGGCGCAGGATCCGGAAAAGCCACCGCTGATGGCCATGGGGGTGCGCAATATCATCACTGAGCCGCTCGACGAGGACTCACCGCTTCCGCGCGGCTCCCACATGATTCGCGGGCGTGCCTGGAGCGGAAAGGGTGCGATCACGCGCGTGGAGGTGAGCTTCGACGAGGGCAAGACCTGGACCGACGCTCATCTGGAGGAGCCGCGCGAGCGGTGGTTGTGGCGGCGCTGGTCATTTCTGTGGGAGGTAGACAAGCCCGGCCAGTACAAGATCATGGCCCGGGCCACTGACGAGACCGGCCGCGTCCAGCCGCAGACCCCGTGGAATTTCCAGCGCAAGCACTTCGATTGGATCGTGCCCACTGAGATCACTATCGTTTAGTGATGAGTGATGAGTGATGAGTGATGAGTGACGAGTGACGAGTGACGAGTGACGAGTGACCAGCGACCAGTTACCAGTGACGAGTGAGTGGTGCGCAGAAGTCATCTCATTAATCCCCTCTCCCCGCTGCCGCGGGACGAGGAGTATTGTTGAGACAAGCCCTGGCGACCCGTCAGCGGTGGCCTGTGAATCGAAGCGCCCCGCGCGGTTTGCGAGCCACCCGTCACCCATCACGCCGTTAGGTCTTGAGATGCACATTATTGTTTGCGTAAAACAGGTACCGAACCCCGAGGCGGCCTTCAGCATGTTCAAGGTCGACGAGCAGGGGAAGAAGGTAATCCCGGCCTCTGGTCTGCAGATGGTCATGAGTCCGTTCGACGAACAGGCGCTCGAAGCGGCACTGCGCATCCGGGATGCAGGAAGCGACACGCGGATCACCGTCATGACCCTTGGGGCGGAATCCGTGCGCTCGGTCCTCAAGCATGGCCTTGCCATGGGTGCCGATGACGGCGTGCTGCTCGGGGACGCCGCTTTCCAGGATGGCGATGCCTGCAGCACCGCCCGTGTTCTGTCCGCGGCAATCGGCAAGCTCGGTGATTGCGATTTGGTGTTGACCGGCCGGCAGGCGGCCGATTGGGACGCCGGCATCGTAGGCTGTGGAATCGCGGAGCTCTTGCACTTGCCGGTCATCACCTTCGCTCGCGACCTCAAAGTGAGCGACGGCGTCGCGCGCGTCGAGCGTGTTGTGGAAAACGGTTTTGACGTGGTCGAGGCGCCGCTCCCGGCGGTGGTGACGGTTTCAAACGAGCTTGGTGCGGCCCGTGCTCCGAGCCTGCGCGAAACCATGCGGGCTGCCCGCAAACCCATCGCGATCTGGTCTGCCGCGGACCTGGGTCTTGAGCTGAACGAAGTCGGCGCGGCTGGTGCGCGGCGCGTGCTGGACCGGTTGTTCATCCCGCCGAAGAAAGGCGCGTGCGAGCTGGTGGACGGGGCAACGCCGGAGGAACAAGGTTCGAACCTCGCGCAGCGGCTGCTTCAGGCGAAACTGCTATGAGCGCGAACGGCGTCACGGTCGTTGCCGAGCTCGCCGCCGGAAACCTGACGGGGCTCTCCTGTGAGCTTCTCGGGCTGGCGCGGCGGCTTGCAGAGCAGATCGGCGGGCCGGTCTGCGCGGTCTGTCCCGGCGCAGACGAGCGGGCGGCGGTGGAACTGATTGCGCATGGGGCGGACCGGGTCTATGCGGCAGGCGAGCCGGCATTGGCGGATTACGACAGCGACGGCTGGACGGCCTGCGTGGCCGCGGCAGCGCGCGAGGCTCGTCCGGCTGCCGTATTGATCGGCCAAACCACGAGCGGTGCCGATCTGGCACCACGGCTCGCGTTTCGACTCGAGGCCGCGGTTGCGACGGGTTGTGTTGCCGTTGCGGTTGAAGGCGGTGCGCTGCGCTTCACCCGACCGTGTTACGGAGGAAATGTGCGCGAGACGGTGTCCTTCAAAACTTCTTTTGCAGTTGCCACGGTTCGCGCCGGCTGCTACGACGCGCTCCAGCGCGATCCACAGCGCGCCGGTGAGACCACGACAATCGAGCTCGACAAGACGGCCCAGCGCGCGCGAGTGCTCGAGCGCCAGCGCGATAGCGGCAGTGATGTGCGGCTGGAGGAGGCGCGGGTCGTCATAGCGGGCGGGCGCGGGATGAACGGCCCGGAGGGCTTCGAAGTCCTCGCGGAGCTCGCCCGCGAATTGCACGGAGCTGTCGGCGCCAGCCGTGTTCCGTGCGATCTGGGCTGGTGCCCGCACTCGATGCAGATCGGGCTCACGGGAAAGACGGTGACACCGGAGCTCTATATTGCCGTTGGAATCTCCGGCGCCGGTCAACACATGGCAGGCTGCGGCAACGCGCGCAATATCATCGCGATCAACACCGACGCTGCGGCCGCAATCTACAAGGACGCGCGCTGGGGCGTAGTCGGCGACTATCGCAAGGTGATTCCGTCGCTTGTCGAGGCAATCCGCGCGATTCGTTCAGCCGCGGAGAAGAGCGAGTGAAGCCGCAGATACACGCAGATAGAAACAGATATTCTGGCTCCAGACGCACAATCGGGAGTTGGTTTCATGGGCGTTTATCTGCGGCCATTTTCTTGGGGGTTTAGCATGGCATTTGAATCGTTATTGGCAGAGTACGAAGCGCGGCGCGCAAAGGCGCTCGCGGGCGGCGGCGCTGAGAAGTACGCCAAACGCAAGGCGGCTGGCGTCTGGAACGCGCGTGAGCGGATCGACTATCTCGTCGACCAAGGAACATTCATCGAGTCGGGCTTGTTCGGCTCCTCGGGCGTTTATCCGGAGCAGGAAAACGAAACCCAGACCGATGGCAAGCTCGCGGGCTACGCGAAGATCAGCGGGCGCGACGCGTGCGTGGTGGTGAACGACTTCACGGTGAAGGGCGCTTCCACCAGCTCGACCAACAGCAAGAAGATCGCACAGATGAAGCGCACTGCGACCGAGCGCGGCATGCCGTTGGTTGTCATCGGAGAGTCCACCGGTGCGCGGCTGCCCGACGCCATGGGCTCGCGCGGCATGGGTCAGCTGCTTGGAAATGACATCACGCAATTCCGGCGCCTGCGCGAGACGCCGATGGCAGCCGCGGCGTTCGGGCCCTCGTTTGGCTCGTCGACCTGGCTCATGTGTCAGGCCGATTTCGCGGTGATGAAAAAAGGCGCGACGATGGCCGTGTCGAGCCCGGGGCTCGTGTCGATGGCCCTTAACGAAAAAGTGGACGCGGAGGAGCTCGGCGGTTGGCGGCTGCATGCCGAGACCACCGGCCTCATTGACCAGGCGGCGGATACCGAGGAAGAAGTTTTCGACGCGATAAAGAAGTTTCTCTCGTACCTGCCCAGCCATCACATGGAAGCGCCACCCGATGCGGCGGTGCTGGCCGGTTCGGGTGCCGATATGGAGAAGGTCTTCTCTGTGCTGCCGGAGAGTCGCACGCAGGTGTACGACATGAAGCGCATCATCCGGGCGATCGCCGACAAGGATACCGTCTTCGAGTTGAAACCGCGCTTTGGCAAGAGTGCGGTGACGGCGCTCGCGCGCCTCGGCGGGAAAAGCGTGGGTATCGTCGCCAACAACCCGTTACATCGGGGCGGGGCGCTCGACGGCGATGCCTGCCGCAAGATCGTGGATTTCCTCGTGCTGTGCGACTCGTACAACGTGCCCCTCATGATCCTGGCCGACACGCCGGGCTTCCAGATCGGAACCGAAGCCGAGAAGGCGGGGGCGCCGGGTAAGATCATGAACTTCATGAACGCGATGACACTGGTCACGGTGCCGCGCGTATCCGTCATCATTCGCAAAAGCTATGGCCGCGCCTACGTCTGCATGGGAGGTGGCCGGCACTCCGATGAGATCGCAGCGTGGCCCACGGCCGAAGTGAGCTTCATGAGCCCCGAGTTCGCGACCAAGATCGTCCACGGCGTGGGAGCGGGCGAGCCGGGGTTCGAAGAGGCGCTGGCCAAGATCCGGAAGGGCGCCGATGTCTGGGGGCTTGCCGCCGTTTACGCTGCGCAGGCGGTGATCCGGCCCGAACAGACGCGCGATTACCTGATTCGCATGCTCGATGTGCACCGGTTGCGGATCACGAAAGGCGTCGGGCAGCACTTGATGCGCGCCTGGCCCACTTCTTACTAATCGAGAAGTGATGATAGAGGGTGATGAGAAATGGTGATGAAAAATGGTGATGAGAAAGCCGCACCGCCGACTTAACGGTTGGCCATCACCAGTACTCGTCACTCTTGGCGGTCGGCGGGCGCGAGCCGCAATCCTCAACACGTATATGCGTATCCATGTTCAATAAGGTTTTGGTGGCGAATCGGGGGGCGGTGGCGGCAAGGGTGCTGCGCGCGCTCTACGAGCTCGGCGTGAAGAGCGCGGCGGTGTACTCCGAGGCGGACTATGGCGCGCCCTATCTCGAACTCGCGAGCGAGACGTACGCGATTGGGGCGGCGCCAGCACGCGAAAGCTACCTTAACCAGGACGCACTGCTTGAGGTGATCGGGCGTTCAGGGGCGGAGGGCGTGCATCCGGGCTACGGTTTCTTGTCGGAGAACGCCGAGTTTGCGCAGCGTGTGCTCGATGCCGGGGCGCGCTTCATCGGTCCTTCTCCCAAGTGGATCTCGGCGATGGGTCACAAGACCAGGGCGCGCGAGCTCGCGGCGCACTACGGCATGCCGGTCGCGCGGGGCTCAGAGGTGCTGCCTGCGGAGAGCGACGCGGTGCTGGCGGCGGCGCGCGCAATCGGGTTTCCGGTGCTGGTCAAGCCCGCCGGTGGGGGCGGCGGCATCGGAATGCTGCCCGCCAAGGACGAAAGCCAGCTCCTCGAGGCCGTCGAGCGCTCGCGGTCGATGGCGTCGCGCGGCTTCGGCAATGCCGAGGTTTACCTCGAGCGCCTGATCGAGCGGCCGCGCCATATCGAGTTCCAGGTTTTGGGCGACACGCACGGCGGCGCGGTGCATCTTTTTGAGCGGGACTGCTCGACACAGCGGCGCAACCAGAAAGTGATCGAAGAAGCGCCGGCACCGGCAATCCTTCGCAGCGACGTGGAATCGATGGCTGCGCGCGTGGCATCCATCGTCCGCGAGATAGGATACGACAACATCGGTACGGTGGAGATGCTCTACGGCCCTGACGGCTCGTTCAGCTTTCTGGAAATGAACACCCGCCTCCAGGTCGAGCACGGCGTGACCGAGGAGGTGACTGGGGTGGATCTCGTCAAGGCGCAGGTACGTTGCGCCGCGGGCGAGTCGTTGGCAGAGATCCTTCCGCCGGCCATCGAGTTAAAAGGCCATGCGATCCAGGCGCGGGTTTACGCCGAGGACCCGACAAGCTTCTTTCCGTCGCCCGGAAAGCTGAAAGTGTTCCGGCCGCCGCAGGATCCGGAAATTCGGGTCGAGACTGGCTATGCCGAGGGCCGTGACGTGACGCCCCATTACGACCCGATGATCGCCAAAGTGATCGTGCATGCCGCAACGCGGGCGCAGGCGATCGAGCGGCTGATCGAGGCGCTGGAGGTGTTCGAGATTCAGGGCCCCAAGAACAACATTCCAGCGGTGCTGGCCGTCCTGCGATCGGACGCATTCCGCTCCGGCGAGGTGCATACGGGACTGATCCCGCAAGTGCTCGGCAAGAAGCCGTGAATCGTAAAACGTGAATCGTGAATCGTGAATCGTGAATCGAAAGAAATCTTAGCCACGGAAACACACGGAAGCACACGGAATGAAAATCAAAGCGATGAAGGTTACTTTCGGATTGAGCGGTGGTTGCTATTGCTCGTTCTTCCGTGTATTTCCGTGTGATTCCGTGGCCAATGTCTTTGATCTGATGAATCTATTTTTATTCCGTGGCTACCCTATTCCGAGAGGATTCTGAATGGACTCGCGGGACCTGATCGTTGAAGCACGCAAGCGGGGGCGGGCGACGCTCGATGAGCAAGCCGGGAAGTGGCTGCTCGCCGCCTACGGCGTCGCCGTTCCTGCGTCGGTGATCGTGCCGGGCGCTGCGGGGGCCGCTGCAGCGTTCGAGTGCCTCAAGCCGCCGGTGGTGGTCAAGGTCATGTCTCCCGACATCCTGCACAAGAGCGAAGCGCGCGCGGTACGGCTCAACGTGGCATCCGCTGTGGAACTGGCGGCGGCATGCGAGGAGATTCTTGCGAACGCGCGCGCTTACAAAAACAATGCCCGAATCGACGGGTTCCTGGTGGAGGAGATGGCGCCGGCTGGCCAGGAGATGGTGATCGGCGGCCTGCGCGATCCGCAGTTCGGCCCCCTCGTCATGGTGGGGCTGGGCGGAATTTTCGTCGAGGTGCTGGCGGATGTCGCTTTCCGCATCTGCCCGATTGAGCGGCGCGACGCCGAGGAAATGCTGGACGAGTTGAAGGGCGCGGCAATTCTCAAAGGCGCGCGCGGCAGAAAGCCGGTCTCGCGCGAGGCGATCGTCGAGACGTTGCTCCGGATCGGTGGCGAGCGGGGGCTTCTCATGGATCACGCGGCCGACATCAAGGAGGCGGACATCAACCCCCTCATCGTTTCCGAACGCGGGGCGGTCGCGGTGGACGCCCGCTTCGTGCTTTCGAAAGAGTGATGAGTACTGGTGATGAGAGATGGTGATGGGAGATGGTGATGAGAAGCTTTCTCCAACCTGCACCGATGCGAGCGGTTTTCCATCACCAGTTTCCATCACCATTAATCATCACCATTAATCATCACCATCTCGGATTTCAATGAGCGAGAGCATCCTCCAGGAATTCGGACCGTTATTCGCACCGAAGACGGTGGCAGTCGTCGGCGCCTCAACGAAGGGAACGGCGCTGCCCAATGTGTTCATTCGCCGTATACGGGAATTCGGTTATACCGGTGAGATCTATCCGATTCACCCCTCGGCCGCCGAGATCGACGGATTTAAGGCCTACAAGAGCCTCGGCGAGACGCCGCGGCCGATAGACTACGCCTACATCGCCATCGGGGCGGCGCAGGTCGCGCCGTTGCTCGCGGTTGGCAAGGGGCGGGTGCGCTTCGCACAGGTGATCTCGAGTGGTTTCGGGGAAGTCGACGAGGGCAAGACGCTGGAGGAAGAACTGGCGGCGGCGGCTCGCGCCGGCGGCATGCGGCTCATCGGCCCCAACTGTCTTGGCATCTACACGCCTCGCGGCCACGTAACTTTTACCGAGATCGGTCCCAAGGAATTGGGGTCCATTGGCATCATCTCGCAGAGTGGCGGCCTCGGCACCGACATCATTCGCCGCGGCTATGCGCGCGGCTTGAAGTACTCCGGGTTGATTACCGTTGGCAACTGCGCCGACGTCGAGCCGCACGAATTGCTTCAGTTTTATCTGGCCGATGCCGAGACCCGGGTCGTCGGCATGTACATCGAAACCGCAAAGGACGGCCGGCGGCTGTTCGAGATTCTTCGCGAGGCGCGAGCGAAGAAGCCTGTCGTGATCCTCAAAGGCGGCCGCACGCAACAAGGCTTGCTTGCCGCCGCCTCGCACACCGGATCGCTTGCCGGCGACGATCGGGTGTGGGTGGCGTTGTCGCGGCAGACGGGCTGCGTGCTGGTGAACACCCTCGACGAATTCATCGACGCGCTGCTCATCTTCCAGGCCCTTGCGCCGCACGCGCAGCGCCCGATGCGTCGCGTCGTGCTGTTCGGCAATGGCGGCGGCACTAGCGTTCTGGCGACGGACTACTATGCACGCCTCGGTCTCGACGTGCTGCCATTCGACCGTGCCGCGATCGCCGCGTTGGCCGACCTGAAATTGCCTCCGGGAACGAGCATCACGAATCCCGTGGATTGCCCGGTGGGCACGCTGCAGCAGGAGGACGGCCGGGTCGCGGAGAAGATTCTCGATATCATCTACGAAAAGGGCGACCCGGACGTGCTCGTGATGCATCTCAATCTCTCAGCTTTCGTCGGTCGAACCAAGGACGAGGTGCTCGACAACCTCATGCAGGTGGTGCTCCGGGTGCAGTCGCGGCACCCGGGCCGGGCGCATTTCGTGCTGGTGCTGCGTTCCGACGGCGACCCGCCGCTCGAAGAGCGCAAGCGCGCATTCCGCAGCACGGCCACTGCGCTGGGTATTCCGGTCTACGACGAGATGGCAAATGCCGGCGTGGCGCTCGCGGCATTGGCGGCGCACGAGCGCTTTATTCATGCTCGAAATGCGTGACCCGTGACCAGCGTTTTCTAAAAACCGGTGAAACCAGAAGACCATTAACCACGGAATCAAACGGAAATACACGGACAATGACCTGAACCGGGAGGCGCGCCGTAGGCGATCCACAATTTCAGTGTGCTTCCGTGGCTGTGTTGTTCTCGACATAGGTTTTAGTGATGCAGTACGCACACGATTTTCGCGCAGTCGGGTATCCCTTCCGGCTCTATAGCGGCAAGAATGCGCTCGACAAGCTGCCCGACGAGATTGCGCGTCATCGCGCCAGCCGCGCGTTTATCGTCTGCGGCCGCACCGTTTCGCGCCAGACGCCGCTGATCCGCCAGATGAGCGCCCTGCTCGGCGACAAGCTTGCCGGCTCGTACGATGAAATCGACAAGGACACGACGCTGTCATCGGTGCTCCGCGCTACCGACGCCGCACGCGCCGCGCAGGCGGATCTCATCATCGGCGTGGGGGCGGGCAGCGTGATCCAGGGTGCCCGGGTGGTCACCATACTGCTTGCCGAAAAGCGTCCGCTCGAGGAGCTGATAACGAAGTACCCGGAGCACGGCCCGGCAATCAGCGCGCGGCTCATGGCGCCGAAACTGCCGATCATCAACGTGCTCACGGCCCCGACTACAGCGCAGAATCGGGCCGGCTCGCGGATCAAGGACGACGCCACGGGGCGCGGCATGGAATTTTTCGATCCGAAGACCCGCCCAGGCGCGATCTTCTGGGATGCGGATGCGCTCTCGACGGCGCCGGCGAGCCTCATCCGCACGGGCGCAGCGACCACTTACTGCCGCTGCGTAATGAACCTCGGCGGCCTGGCGGTCAATCCTCTGGTGGAAGGAAATCGGCTGCAGGCGTTTCGCCTCGCTGCCGGCGCACTGCCGCGCATTGGCGACAAGGCTGATCCGGGGCCGCGGCTCGAGCTCTGCGCGGCGACACTGCTCCAGAACCGCGAGGCCGATGACGGCGGCACGCAATTCGAGCGCCACTGGGCGGGGCGCGTGATCTATGCGTTCTCGACCGCGCTGTTCAGCGTGTTTCCTCACGTCGGGCAAGGAGAGGGAACGAGCGCTGTCACCGGGACCGTCCTGCGCCAGCTCGGCACGCGGGATCCGGAAGCCATGGTGCGAATGGGCAAGGCCCTCGACGTGTGGCGCGACGGCATGCCGGTCGAGGAGGCGCCGCTGCGCGTTGCCGATGCGCTCGAGGAAGTGCTCTGCTCCCTTGGGATGCCCACCCGGCTCTCGGCACTCGGCATCGAGCGCGAGGGGCTGCTCCGCGTCATCGAGCACTCGCTGCGGAACTTCAACGCCGATCCCAAGCGGGAGTTCGCGCGGGAGCGCGAGCTTCTCACGCGCGTGCTGGAGGCGGCCTGGTAACAGCCGCGAGCGCGCCGTTTTTCACGGCACGCTTCAGATGGCCGCTTCGGCGTTACACGTTCTTACACTTCCTTACGCCTTAATCATTCCTTTTCGGCGGCGCCTCGCTACGATCGAGTCGGCAATGTTGCCAACCGACCGATGGACGAGGAGACACCCATGATGGACCCGACGAACTTGTTGATCGTGCTCATGTTGGGCGCGCTTCCGGCGACGGGGCCCGCTCATTCCGAAACTTTTTCCACTCCACGCATCGAGCACCGGCAGGAATGGCAGCAGCAGCGCATCAGCCACGGCGTTGCCTCGGGCGCGCTCACCAGAAGAGAAGCGGCGCGCCTGCAGCAAAAGCAGGCGCGCATCGAGCGAGCCGAGCACCGGGCACTGGGCGATGGCAAGTTGACCAGAAAGGAACGCGCCCGAATCGAGCACCGGCAGGACCAGGCGAGCAAGCACATTTATCGCTAAAAGCACGACTGAGCAACGGCGGGAAAGTGATTGTCTCGCCGTTTGTTATCGGCCGCGCCAAAGCGCAGCCGGATCCTCATCGCTATGGCGCTGAGTATTCACCGTTGGTTCTTACCAGGCTCTGATTGGCGAGCTCTGCCTCATGTACAATGACCGGCGGTCAATACAGCCAGGCGCGTGAGGAGAGCGTGGACACGCTGCAAGTCGGGATGAGGCACACCGTGGAGTGGGAAGTCACGGAAAAACTTTGTACGAGCCGAGGCGAATACAAAGTTTTCTCCACGCCGTCGATGACGCAGTTCGTCGAGATGGCGTCCCAGAGCCTCGCCGCGCCGCATCTCAAGCCCGGCCAGGGGCAGGTCGGCATCTCGGTCAACATCCGGCATCTCGCGCCCACTCCGATCGGCAAGAACGTGCGGGCCGACGTGGAGCTGATCGGCATCGACCGGCGCAGGCTCGCCTTCAAGGTCAAGGTGTTCGACGACGTCGAACAGGTGGGCGAAGCCGAGCACTAGCAGCCTGTCGGACTCGACGGTCCACAGGCTGCTTAGGGCAAAACCGCCTGAGGATTTGGCATGAATCTGAACCAAATGACCTCCTCTTGCCCCGCTCCGTTGGAGTCGGATCGAATTCATGTTCCTCTAAGTCTTTCTTGTCGTTGTAATGCCGGCGGTTTTGCCTCAGGAGTTTGTCAGACCAAAGTCCGACAAACTCCTCGCGGTTCGTGATCGATATGGACAAGTACCTCGAGCGGTTAAGGAAGAAACTCGAACCGAAGAGATAGAGAGAGAAACAAGAAGTCTAATTGAACCGCCAAGACGCGAAGCACGCCAGGAATTCAAGAATTAAATGGCTTAACGCCCCCGATGAGGGGCTGCGGGGACCGCGCAGCGCGTCACGCAGTTCCTCTCGATCGGCATGTTAGGCGGCGCTAAGGCCGTTATTCCAGCGGCCTCAAGACGTAGCGGTCGAGCGAACCGAAGCCTTACTGGTACGCCAACTCCAGATGGCTGACGCAATTAAAGCCAGAAGTCCAAGGGTCTCGACGATCTTGTTGAAGAAGATGTACATGCTCCCGACGATAACAACCGCGCCGAGAACCGACAGAATCATTGGCCCAAGAACGTGATGTTTTCTATATCCCAGAAAAACGAAACCCAGCGTGAGCACCGCAAACAGGCTGACCACCGCTGCTTGAATGTGCGGGTTAATGGCGATGGTGATGCCAAAAACTGAAAGAACAGCGACGACTATAAACAGGCCATTACATGCAATGAACGCCAGAATAGCCGCGGCACCCGGCAGCCAACCCAGTTTTCCCGAGCCCTTTTGCGTGTCAGCGGCCATAGCTCACCTCTTTCACATTGCGAACTGTTTTGTCAAAAGCCTAACGTCATGTTGAGCGGCGCGCGCTTGTCGCGCGGCCGCTCGAACTAAAGTCAGCCGTGCTGTCAGCGAATTTGAGCGTCGCCCCACGCGCGAGAAGTCTCTGGGCCTGTGTCACCATGGCGTCTAGGATGCTCGCCGCACTCGGGCGGTCGTGGATGAGGCCGACGCATTCGCCGGCCCCCACCGCGACCATATCGAAATCTTGTCGCGACCTCGCTTCCGCGTAAGCTGCGGCGACTGATCCGAACGCCGCGGTTGCGTCCGCTTCACGGTGCGCCCACTGCTCCGTCAGCTTGTTCTTGAGAACCCGGTACGAGAACTCTGCGGGCCACGAAACGCCCCGCAGAGCGTCAATCGCCTTCGTACGCACCGTGTCGTCGCCAGTGGCGCGTGCCGCCCTGTCCGATGCGGCCACCGGGATAAGAGCTTCCTCGGAAGACAGGAATCTTGTGCCGACAACGACACCGTCAGCGCCCAGCATCAACGCCGCGGCAAGCCCTCGACCGTCCGCAATTCCCCCCGCTGCGAGGAGCAGTGTGGTTGGCGCTCTCCTGGCCAGATAGTCGGCCACCTCCGGCACGAACGGCAGGGTCGAGCGAAGGGCACCATGACCTCCGGCCTCTGCCCCCTGGGCAACGATCGCGGCGGCGCCAGCCTCAATCGCTTGGTCCACATGTCGCAGCGATTGCACCTGGCAGATCAGCTTGGCGCTGCTCCGCAGGATCCGTTCAGCGAACGGCCTCGGGTCACCGAAAGAGAGAAATACGCAATAGGGGGAATGGCTAAGCACCTCATCGAGCACGTGGGGAGCGCGTGCCAGCGCCCAGGTGATAAAGCCGACACCGAACTTCTGCCCCTGGACATGTGAGAGTTCCTGCGTGAGATCAGGTTCGCCGCCAAGGATACCGGCGTAACCTCCACCGACGATTCCGAGCCCACCAGCACCAGACACAGCCGCCGCCAATCGGCCCCCGGTAATGAGTGCCATGGGGGCGCAAATGATTGGGTGCTGGATTCCGAAAGCATCAGTCAATCGCGTTCGCATGTCGATTTCCTACATTAACTTCCGTGAATCGTGAGTCGTAAATCGACGATATCTTGGCGCGCTTGGCGTCTTGGCGGTTCAGTTCTGGTTCTTATCGGCGTGTATCGGCGTCCATCGGCGGCGAAAAAAACCGTAAATCGTGAATCGAATCTTTGTTCCTCCTCTGTGTTCTCTGTGCTCTCTGTGGCCAATTGCTTTTGACTTTATCCGCGTTCATCTGCGGCTCATTTCCGCTTTGCCATGGTGGACGGATTAAGCGACCGGGGATCGCGCGGCCGCCAACGCCCCGAGTCCACGAGGGACAGGAATTCATCCGTGATGCCGTGGAAGAGATCCGGCTCCTCGACGTTGACCGCGTGGCCAGTCGCGGGCACGACCGTCAGGCGTGCCGCGGGGCAGACGCGCTTGATGAAGATCGCGGGATCCAGGCAGTTGTTGTCCTCGTCACCCGTGATGATGTGGGTCGGCACCTTCATCCGCCGCAGTGACCGCTCCAGGCTGTAGAGCGTCGGGCGGCGCGCCTGGACACCGCGCAGGGTGTTCGCCGAGCCGAGCGCCGAGTGCGTGGCGAACATCATGCAGAATTCGCGGAAACTCCGCGGGTCCTTGTTCTGCAGCTGCACCCGGGCCGGCCCGATCTGGTAGACCTTGATGGCTTGTGGCGTGCCAAGCTCGTCGAAGCGACGCGCCATCACCTCGGTGTCGCGCTGGAATTGGTGGCGTTTGTCCGGGTCTGATCCATAGCCGACGCCAATCGACGTGACTGAGCGCGCCATGTGGGGGTAGCGCAGCCCGAAGTGGAGCGCCGCAAAACCCCCCATCGAGCAGCCGATGACGTGCGCCTTGCGGATCTTCAGATGCCGCAGCACGTTGGCGATATCGTCGGTCGCGATCGCCTGTGAGTATTGGGAACCCGCCTTCGGCACTTCCGAGGGCGGATAGCCGCGCGCGTTGAACACGATGCAGCGATAACGGCGGCTAAAGTAGCGGATCTGCGGCTCCCAGCCGCGCATATCGTGGGCGAACTCGTGCACAAAGATGAGGGGTGTGCCGCGGCCCGCTTCTTCGTAGTAAAGCCTCACCCCGTTGGAATCAGCAAAAGGCATCACTTACTCCGTTATAGATGTGTGAGTCGTGAATCGTAAAAGGTGAATCGTGTTTCTCTCTTTTTGGCGCGCATGGCGCGCATGGCGCCGTGGCGGTTCAGTCCGGAAACTTATCGGCGTTCATCGGCGGCGAATCAGATCTGTTCGGGGTTCGAAGTTCTGGGTTCTCTATTTCTTTGTATGTATTGATCCGCGTTTATCTGCGGCTCAATTCCGCTTTGCCATGGTGGACGGATTAAGCGAACGCGGATCGCGCGGCCGCCAGCGCCCCGAGTCCACGAGCGCGAGGAACTCGTCGGTGATGCGGTTGAAGAAATCCGGCTCCTCGGCATTCACCACGTGACCGCTGGCAGAGACCACGGTGAGGCGCGCAGCAGGACACATGCGCTTGACAAAGAGGCCGGGGGCGAGCGCGCCTTCGTCTTCGTCGCCGACCACGATGTGAGTCGGTACGTTCATGCGGCGCAGCCCGGCCTCGAGCTGATAGATGCTGGGCCGCCGTGCCTGCAGCCCGCGCAGCGTATTGGCGTGGCCGGCAGCCGAGCCCTGCGCAAACTTCGTCCAGAAATCACGGTAGCCGCGCGGGTCCTTGTTCTGCATCTGCACCCGGTTGGGCGCGAGCTGGTAGACCTTCTTCGCCGCCAGAATGCCGCGCTCTTCGAACAACCGCGCCATCGCTTCGTTGTTGCGCAGAAACTCCTTGCGCTTCGCGGGGTCGGAACCCGACCCGGCGCCGACCGCGGTGAGCGAGAGCGCCATTTTCGGATAGCGTATGCCGAAATGCAGCGTTGCCGCCGCGCCCATGGAGCAGCCGATGATGTGGGCCTTGCGCACGCCCAGGTGTCGCATCACGTTGGCGATGTCGCCGGTTGCGATGTTCTGGGAATAGCCGGCGGGCGTCCGCGGCACGTTTGAGGGCGGGTAGCCGCGCGCGTTGTAGGCGATGCAGCGGTAGCGCCGGCTGAAGTGCCGCAGTTGCGGCTCCCAGCTGCGCATGTCGCCGGAAAATTCGTGCACGAACACGATCGGCGTGCCGCGTCCCGCTTCTTCGTAGTAAAGCTTTACGCCATTGGAATCAGCATAGGGCATCGTTCTCTTCCTTCAAAAGCGTGAATCGTGAATGGTGAATCGTCTTTCCTTCATCTTGGCGTGCTTGGCGTTATGGCGGTTCAGTTTAATCCAGGTTCTCTCGGCGTCTCGGCGGTTCCCCCGTTGAATAATCTGTGTGTATCTGTGGCTAAATCGTATCAGACCTTTCCGGCGCGCTTGGCGCCAGCTCGGCGCGGTGGGTGATGAAAATACCGACGAGAACCACGATGCCCCCGATGATCCCGGTTGCGCCCAGCGTCTCGCCCAGCAGAATCCAGGCGAACACCGCGGCCATGACCGGCTGAAAAAGCAGGCCGACGGAAGAAAACGTCGCCGGCAGGTGCGCCATCGCGTACGCGATCAAGCTCTGGCCCGCTACCTGCGCGATGATAGCCAGCGCGAGCAGCTTGACCCATCCCATCGCAGTAAACGGCAGGATCTGCTCGCCCGAGGCGAGCGCAACCGGCAGCAGCAGCACCGCCATCACCGTGCAGCTCCAGGCCATGATACTCGAGGTCGGGACGCGAGCGCGCAGGCGCGTGACCGCGAGCTGGTAGGCCGCGTAGAACATGGCGGTCACCACGCCGAGCAGATCGCCAAGCACCGCCAAGCCGCCGACGCGGAAATCCGTCCCGAGCAACGTCGCAGTACCTGTCAGCGCGGTAACGAGGCCCAGCGCGAATAGTCCGGATGGGCGCCTCGCAAACAGGAGCCACGTCGCAAGCGTTACGAAGATCGGAGCGAGATTTGCGAGGAGTGTTGCGTTCGCGACCGAGGTGAGCACGATCGACCAGTGCCAGAACGCAAGGTCTCCGGCAAAAAAGAAGCCCGCAGCGATGATGAGCCCGCGATGAGCGACGAAAGCGGACCACAGCGCTCCGCGTTGCTCGATGATCGCCCAAGCCCAGAGGAACGGGAGCGCGAGCGAAACGCGCCAGAAGGCAGTGGCGACAGGCCCGGCCTCGCTGACCTTGACGAACAGCGCTGACGTGGCAATAGCGAGCGCACCGGCGAGCAGCGCGGCGACCGCCACGCCACGCCGGCGATCGTGACGTCGCGACAACACCGCGCCGTCAGCCATCTAAAAGCACGCCGGTTAGAGCGCAAACCACTGGCACAGCTTGATATCCGGGCAACTGACGACCGGGATGGGTCGATGCCTTAATCTTCCCATTAAATTTTCCGGATGGCGTCAGCGTCCGGAAAATTTGGGCTTGCGCTTCTCGATGAAGGCGCGCATGCCTTCCTTTTGGTCATGCGAGGAGAAGAGCATCTGCGCCGACTTTGCTTCGAGCGCGAGCGCGATCGTGAGGGGGGCTTCCATCCCGGCGAGCACCGCTTCTTTGGCGAGCTGCACCGCCAGCGGCGGCATCTCAGCAATCTGCCGGGCAAGCGCCACCGACCGCTGCTCGACATCGGCGTCCGGCACTACTTCACACACCAGCCCCATCTCGACCGCCTCCCTGGCGCCGAAGGGCTCACCGCTCAGGATGTATTTCATCGCTTGGTACTTGCCGACGGCGCGTGTAAGACGTTGGGTCGCGCCGCCGCCGGGGATGATTCCGATCTTTACTTCGGGCTGGCCGAATTTCGCCGATTCGCCCGCGATGATGATGTCGCAGGTCATGGCAAGCTCGCATCCGCCGCCGAGCGCGAAGCCGTTCACCGCGGCGACCACCGGCTTGGGGCAGGCGGCGATCGTGCGCCAAAGCTTGTGCACGCCGCGCTGAAGCATATCGATCGTGCCGGCATCCGCCATTTCCTTGATGTCGGCGCCGGCGGCGAAGCTCTTCTCGTTGCCCGTGAGCACGATCGCCCGCGTGGCGGCGTCCTCGCCGAGCTCCGTCAAATGCCGCGCGAGCTGCTTGCGCACCTCGAGATTGAGCGCGTTACGCGCCTCGGGCCGGTTGATGCGCAGGAGCGCCACACCCTCCGCCGGGCGCTCGAGCAGGACCACTTCTGCCATGAGTCTGTCTCTTCGTTGAAGGTGACGGATACGACGCGACCTTTACCGACTTCCTCTCTTGCTTTCACTGTGCCGTGATGGTGGGCCAAAATTGCTCCGCACCGCCTCTCTGAATGGCTCCGCCAAGCGCCGCTGTCCACTCGGCCTCGTTGCCATACTCCTCCCGCCACGCCCACAGCCTCAGCGTGGAATGGTGCAGGGCGTACTCGTCCGTCACGCCGATCGCGCCATGGATCTGGTGCGCGATGAGCGCGCCTTCGCGCGCCGCCTCTGCAGTGCGGATTTTGGCCGAAGCGACCGCCAGAGTCACGTCCCCGCCACGTTCCATGGTGCCTGCGGCGGATAGCGCCGCCGCGACCGCCGCGGCGGTCTCTCCACCCAGACGGGCGATCTCGTGCTGGATCGCCTGGAACTGCCCGATCTTGCGCCCGAACTGAACCCGCTGCTGCGCGTACTCCACCGAGAGCTCGAGCGTGCGTTCAAGCGCGCCCGCCATGAGCAGCGAGCGGGCAAGCGCGCCGCGCAGCCTGAGCGCATCGCGGGTGACGCCGGCGCCAGCACGGGCGGCCTGTTCCGCGGGAACGTCCTCGAGCACGACGGCATCGCGCGGCTCGCCGGCGAGATTGCGGCCGGCTACGATCCGGCACCGCGCCGGATCGACGCTCGCGACGATCGCTTCCGTGGCCGTCTGCGCCAGCAGTACCAGGCGCGAGGCTATCCGCGCCCACGGCACACGCGAGAGCTTTCCGCTGACGATCCAACGCGAGCCTTCGCGCCGCGCCGTCACCGTTTCCTCATGCACTGGACCCGCGGCGAGCGCGCCGCGCGGGATCGAGAGACCCGACGCGGCGAGCATCCAGCCGGCGAGCATGGCCGTCTCGGCGAGCGGCACCGGGGCCGCGAAACGCCCGGCAATACGCAGGACAGCAGCGAGATCCGAGAGCGTGCCGCCCGCGCCGCCCACCTCCTCTGGCAGCGAGACACGCGGAAACTCCGCCTGATCCAGATTCTGCCACAGTTCCTGCGACCATCCGTCTTGTTTCGCGGCATCCAGCAATTTTTGGTCGACGTAATCCTGCAGGAGCCGCGTCACCGACTCCACCAGCATCGAGCGGACGTCGTTCGGTGCGTTCAAAACTCATCCTTGTGCAAATGGTCGCTCGACCCTTTGCACCACACACCTTCCCTCTCCTTCCGGGAGAGGGGCGGGGGTGAGGGTAACGCGGCGTAATTCACTGCAATGCGCTCACATGCGACCCAATAGCCGCCGCGCGATCAGCGTGCGCAATACCTCGGTCGTGCCGCCGCGGATGGTGGAAACGGGTGAGCACACGATGGTCTCGGCAAGATAGCGCTCGAACGTGTCGGTGGCATCCGGGGTAGGCTCGACTGCCACGAGCAGCCGCGCCGCATCGATGATTTCGCGCTCGTAGAACGTGCCCATGTCCTTGACCAGTGCCGCCTCGGTCCCGAGGTCGGGGCCGGCGCGCGCAACGTCCTGCTGCGCGCCCGGCCCGGGATCGAGCGTGAGCGCGATCGCGAGCGACATGCGTCGCAAAGACCAGAGCCGTGCCGTCAACCTTCCCACCATCTCGCGTGCGCGGGCCTCCGGCGCGGCGCCCAGCCGGCGGATGAGCTCGACCAGCAGCGGGAACGTCGTCATGTAGCGCTCCGGACCGCTACGCTCGAGCGCGAGCTCGGAGGTCACCTGCCGCCACCCCTGGCCTATCTCGCCGACCACCCTCTCGTCGGGAACGAAGACGTTGTCGAGAAAGACCTCGTTGAAGTGATGGTGGCCATTCATGAAACGGATTGGGCGCACGGTGACGCCGGGCGCCGCAAGCTCCACGATGAGCTGCGACAGGTCCTCGTGGCGATTGCCGGTATCGGGCGCGGTGCGGCACAGGACGAAGAAGGCGTCCGCCCGGTGCGCCCAGCTCGTCCACACTTTCTGCCCGGTGACGCGCCAGCCGCCTGCGGCGCGCTCGGCACGGGTGCGCACCGAAGCGAGATCCGAGCCCGAGCCGGGCTCGCTCATGCCGAGGGCGAAAAAACATTCACCGCGCGCGATTGCCGGGAGGAAGTGTTGCTTGAGTTCTTCGCTGCCGTAGCGCAGCAGACTGGGGCCGGTCTGGCGGTCGCCGAACCAGTGCGCGGCGCAGGGCGCGGCCGCGGCCAGCAGCTCCTCGGTGACGACGAAGCGCTCGAGGTACGAGCGTTCCTCGCCTCCGTAGCGCCTGGGCCAGGTCATTCCGATCCAGCCGCGGGCCGCTACTTTGCGTGTGAACGCGGCGTCGAACTCGGTGTGCCCCAGGTGGGGCGTGAACGCGCCGGCGGCGAGCTCTGCCTGGAGGAATGCGCGCACCTGCTCGCGCAGGTCGCGCGCGGCGGGCGGCAACTCGAGCGCGGAAAAGTCAACACGCTCGAAGAGCACCGAACCTCCGAGTTGACAGAGTGTGCCGGCGCGCCGGCATCACAGCTGTTTCACCTTTGCCATTTTCACGACCTTGGCGTACTTCTCGATCTCCTCCTGGATAAACCTTGCGAAGTGCTCTGGCGAGCCCCCGCGCGGTTCCAGGCCGGAGTTGAGAAACCGGTTCTTCAGGTCCGGGCTCGCCAGGATCTTGTCGACCTCGCTGTTGAGCCGGGCGACGATGGCGCGCGGGGTCTTGATCGGGGCCATCAGGCCAAACCAATTGGTAGATTGGTAACCGGGCAGGCCGGCCTCGTCAAATGTCGGCACCTCCGGAATCGCGGCGAAGCGCTTGAGGCTTCCGATTGCGATCGCCCGGAGCCTGCCCGACCTGATGTGGGGCAACAGCGCGGGCACGCCCGAGATGATCATCTCAACGTGGCCCCCGACGGCATCGGCGAGCGCCGGCGTGTTGCCCTTGTACGGGATGTGCACGATGTTGATCCCGGCCATTACCTTGAAGAGCTCACCGCCCATGTGGTTGGAGCCGCCGATGCCGGAGGAAGCGAAGTTCAGCTCGCCCGGACGGGCCTTCGCGAGCGCGATGAGCTGTTTCAACGTGGTCACCGGGACCGAGGGGTGGACCGAAAGCACGTTCGCGCCCTGAACGCACCACACCACGGGGGCGAGATCGCGCTGCGTGTTATAGGGCGGTTTCGCGAAGAGACTCATATTGACGGCATTGGCAGCGCCGCCCATGAGCAGCGTGTAGCCATCGGCCGGGGCCCGTACGACCAGCACCGTGCCGATGTTGGTGCCGGCGCCAGGGCGGTTCTCGACCACAATTTGCTTGCCCAGGACCTGGCTCAACTTCGTGCCGACTGCACGCGCCGTGATGTCGGTGTTGCCGCCGGCCGCGTACGGCACGATCACGCGGATGGGCTTGGTGGGGTAGCTCTGGCCGGCTGCCGGCATGGCCAGCAGCGAGGCAGTCAGAACGGTGAGCAGCAGGTTGCATGGCTTCATGGTTTTCTCCTCCATGGCGCTTCACGCGCCCGTTACTTCGTTGATGAGCAGCGCGCCGCGGTGCCAGCGTGCCAGGTTTTCGAGGAAGATTTCGAGCGTGCGCCCCTCATTGCCGCGCGCCGCGCCCGAGTTGTGCGGCGAGATGACCACGTTGGGCAGGTCCCACAACGGCGATTCCGGCGGCAGCGGCTCCTGCTCGAAAACGTCGAGATACGCGACCGCGAGATGCCCGTTCTGCAGCGCTTCGATCAGGGCCGGCTCCCGCACGATCTCGTCGCGCGCGATGCTGATCAGATGCGCGCCCCTGGGCAGCCGGGCGATCAGTTCCGCATTTAACAGACCGTGCGTCTCGGGCGTGAGAGGGCAGGCGATGACGAGCCAGTCGCAACGCGGCAGGAGCGCCCTCAGCGCCTGCGGTGGGTGCAGCTCGTCGACGGGCTCGCCGCCGGCAGCCGCGGCGATGCGGCTGCCGTGGTCGGCGCTGAACCGGTGCGAAACGAGCAGGGCGGTCACGTGAGTTTTCGGGTGGAGGGCGAGGCCTTTACGATCCGGCATGTTTTCTGGTTATTCTACCCGCTCTGCTAAGATCCCAGTCACGAGTCACTGTTCACTAGTCACGCATCTTAGCTCTATGCCAAACGACGCCGTTGAACTCACCCGGCAGCTCATCGCGTGCCGCTCGGTAACGCCCGACGACGCCGGCTGCCTCGACATCCTCGCGGCCCGGCTCGCCCCGCTCGGGTTCCGCTGCGAGCGCATGGGCGCGAACGGGGTCGACAACCTTTGGGCGCGCCGCGGCACGTCGGCTCCGGTGCTCGTTTTTGCCGGGCACACTGACGTTGTGCCGGCCGGCCCGCTCGAACACTGGCAGAGCGACCCCTTTACGCCCGCCGTCCGGGACGGCGTACTCTACGGACGGGGCGCTTCGGACATGAAGAGCTCGCTCGCCGCGTTCGTGACGGCCATCGAGCGCTTCGTGGCAGCGCACCCGGACCATGCCGGATCGATCGCGGTGCTGTTTACCTCGGACGAAGAGGGGCCCGCCGTGGACGGCACGGTGCGGGTCGTCGAAGCGCTCAAGGCGCACGGCGAAAAGCTCGATTACTGCATCGTCGGCGAGCCCACCTCGGTTGCCCGCCTGGGCGACGTGATCAAGAACGGGCGGCGCGGCTCGCTCTCCGGGCACCTGGTCGTGAAGGGCGTGCAGGGGCATGTGGCGTATCCGCATCTCGCGAAGAATCCCGTGCATGAAATCGCGGCGGCCCTTGCCGAGCTCGCTGCCATCGAGTGGGACCGGGGCAACGAATATTTCCCGCCGACGACCTGGCAGGTGTCGAACTTCAACGCCGGCACCGGGGCGAACAATGTGATTCCAGGCGAGGCACAAGTCAAATTCAACTTTCGGTTTTCGACCGCGAGCACACTCGAGTCGCTGCAGACCCGCGTGCATGGCATCCTCGACCGGCATGGGCTGACCTACGAGCTCGACTGGCGCTACGATGGCAGGCCCTTCCTGACCCGGCCCGGCGACTTGGTGGAGGCGGTCGGGCGCGCGATCAAGAGCGTGACCGGCATCGAGACCAAGCTCTCCACCACTGGCGGCACCTCGGACGGCCGCTTCATCGCCGACATCTGCCCGCAGGTGGTGGAGCTCGGCCCGACCAACGCCACCATCCACAAGGTCAACGAATGCATAAATCTTCGGGAACTCGAGGAGCTCCCGAAGATTTACGAGCAGGTGCTCGTTAATCTGCTTGTCAAGTGACCATTGACGAAGTGATGAGTAATGGTTATGAAATACTGGTGATGAAATACTGGTGATGACAACTGGTGATGTACACGAATTTCCTTGTTACTTTTCTTTATCACCACCTCTCATCACCATTTCTCGTCACCCTCTTTCATCACTTCGTCACCCGTCACCCGTCACGCGTCATTTCATCCCCTCATCACGCGGTGAGCAGTTGCGATCATCAGCGCACCGCGCGCAAGCGCTCGGGGACGTCATAGCGTTCCTCGAGCTTCTGGATCTCCGGCAATCCCGCGATGTCCGTGAAGTCCTTGAAGCTCGCGACCTTGTCGCGCAGGTGGGCAACGGTGCCGGAGCGCTTGAGCTCACGCAGGAGGTTTTCCATGGCAGGAATCGCCGCAAGGATTACCCAGTTCGGGAAGATCACGAGGCGGAATCCGAGCCGGCCCAGCTCTTCCACGGGCAGGTCAAGCGTCTTGCAGTTTGCCGCCGTGTTGTAGAGAAGCGGGACACCTTTGAAGCGGCGCGCGATGCGCTCGACGTCGGTGCGTCCGACCGGCGCCTCGATGAAGAGCATATCCGCACCCGCTTCGCGGTAGCGCATGCCGCGCTCGAGCGCCGCGTCGAGCCCCTCCACGGCGATCGCGTCGGTGCGCGTGATGATGAGGAAATCCGGGTCGTGGCGCGCGTCGCATGCGGCCTTGATCTTCGCCACCATGTCGGCCGTCGCGATGACGCGCTTGCCTGAAAAATGGCCGCAGCGCTTGGGCCAGTCCTGGTCCTCGATGTGCACGCCGGCAACGCCCGCTTTCTCGTAGTCACGGATGGTGCGCCAGGTGTTGACCGGGTTGCCGTAGCCGGTATCGGCGTCGGCGATGACGGGAAGCCCCGACGAGTCGACGATGCGCCCCGCGTTGTCCACCATCTCGGAAGCCGTGAGGAGCCCGACGTCAGGCATGCCAAGGCGCGTGAGGCTCGTGCCGAACCCGCTCATGTACACGGCTTCGAATCCTTCGCGGGCGACAAGCCTTGCAGCGAGGGCGTCGGCAACGCCGGGCGCAATAGTGCAGACGGGACGCACGATCAACTCGCGCATACGGGAGGTCGGTCTCATGGCGGAGTGCCTCCGTGGGGTGGGAAGGGTGGGGTGGGAAGGAATATTATAGGCGCCTTGCCGCCCGCCTTCACTACGGGTGAAGAAGCGATAACTGACGAGAGCTTGATACGGCGTAACTCGTGGCGGGTGACTCGTGACTCGTCGCGCGATGCGCGGTCTTCCCGGTTCACGACAGACGTTTCACGAATTTTGTCTGTTTGTATATGGGTTTATCTGCGGCCAACCTCGGGTCCTGAACTGGTTTCGAGTCAGGACTCGGGGGCTGTCAGCCCGCGGCGAGAGCGGGCTGGCGCGCCGCCTGCCCAGCTCAGTGCTCGCTCTCGGTCCCCGCTGGGCCGCCATCTTGCGGGATCGGCTCCCTCGTGACCTGTTCATCCCGCCCCGTGGTAAACACGACGTATGCGACGACTGCCGGGGCGGTTCGCAGCACGACGAAGGCGAAGGTATTGAACTGCGTCACGTGCAGGTGCAGCGAGTTCATCCATATGAACAATCCGGCGATGATGGGCCACGGCAGCCAGTGAATCGGCTTGCCGAGAAAGACGCTGCGCAGCTTCATGGCGTTCAACCTCCGGCTGGCACAAGGGTACCGCGCGCCCGGTAGCGGGCGAAGTAGAGTAGCGCAACGCAGGCGCCGCCCACGATCGTGACCAGGTAACCCGAAAGGCCGAGCAGGGTAAGCTGCGGCGGGTACAGCAGCAGGATCGCGCAGCCCATCAACACGCCGCGCAACGCGACGTTGAGGCGGCCGCACAACCAGCCTTCGATCGCCGCGGAAAGCGCCCATACGCCCGCGAGCGCGGTGAGAAAGGAAAACGCGGTCAACCACAGCGGGCCCTCAAACAGGAGCGTCGGGTTGTACACGAAGATGAACGGCACGAGATACTTCGCGATCCCCACCTTTGCGGATTCGAGCGCCGTGCTCATCGGCGGGCTACCGGCGATCGCGGCGGCGGCAAACGACGCGAGCGCCACCGGGGGCGTGATGGTCGATACCACGCCGTAGTAGAACGCGAACAGGTGCGCCGCAATCGGCGTCACCCCCATCTGCTCGAGCGACGGGATAATCAGCGCCGCGAGCGTGATGTAAACCGCGGTCGTCGTCAGTCCCATGCCGAGCAGGATCGAGGCAAACGCGGTCAGCGCGAGCAGCACCAACAGGTAGCCGCCCGACAGGTCGATCACCGACTGGGTGAACTTCAGGCCGAGCCCGGAGACGAACACCGAGCCGATGATGATGCCGGCGCAGGCGCAGGCGATGGTCACCGGTATGGTGCTGCGCACGCCGCCTTCCAGGGCTGCGAACAGGTCCACCGAACTCATCCGGGTGTTACTGTTGATGAAGCTCAGCGTCACGATGGTGACGATCCCCCAGAACGCGGACATCATCGCGCTGTAGCCGATCGCCAGCAGCGTAATCAGCACCACCAGCGAAAACAGCAAATGCCAACCCCGTTTCAGGACTGCGCCGAAGCTCGGAAGTTTCTCCTTCGGAATGCGGACCAGGCCATGCTTTTCGGCTTCCATGTGAACCATGAAGTACACGGTCGCGTAGTACAGGATGGCTGGAATGGTCGCTGCGACGATGACGACCAGCAGGTTGACGCGCAGGAATTCGGCGATGATGAAGGCCGCGGCACCCATGATCGGCGGGGTGATCTGCCCGCCCGATGACGCGCAGGCCTCGACCGCGGCCGCGAAGCGCGCCCGGTAACCGAGCCGCTTCATCAACGGAATCGTGAACGCACCCGTCGTGACGACGTTCGCCACGGCGGAGCCCGAAACGGTCCCCATCATCGCGCTCGCCACCACCGCGGCTTTCGCCGGCCCGCCGGTACGGTGCCCGGTCAGGGCGATGGCGAGATCGATGAAAAAGCGTCCTGCGCCCGAGCGGATTAGCAGGGCACCGAAGATGATGAACAACAGGATGTAGGTCGCGACCACCATCAGCGGGATGCCGAAGATCCCGTCGGCTCGCATAAAAATCACGTCGATGTATTTGCGAAACGAGGTCGGCGGACCGTACAGAAAGCCGAAGAAGTAATTCGAATACAGGCTGTGCACCACGAAGAAGCCGGTGACGAAGACCATCGCCCATCCGACCACGCGCCGGGTCGCCTCGAGCACCAGCAGAATAAATCCCAGCCCGACCCACAGATCCAGCGGCGTGATGTCCCCGCCGCGCATGTTGAACCCGTCGATGTCCCACAACGTATAGCCCTGCACGAACAGGCCGAAGCCCACGAGCACGAGATCGATCAGCAATCCGGATACGCGCAGCGCATTGCCCCGACCATCCGGATTGACGAGCGGATCACGGTAAGAGCGCCGAAACAGCGGGTTAAGCAGCAGGGCCAGCACCAGCATGACGGTCAGGTGCGTGGCGCGAAAAGAGCGTGTCTCCGGCGTACCGTAGACCGCGGTATACAAATGGAACAGCGCCAGCGCGATCGCGAACACCGCGCAAACGACGGCAATCACGACCGGCAGGCGCGCGCCGCGATCGCGCAACACCGTCTCGAACATCGAGGCTTCCTTGACCTCGTTGTACTCGATGCGCTCTTCTACGATCTGTGGCGCGGTGTCAGCCATTGGGCCTGCCGAAGAATTCTGCGATCAGAGGTCCGTGATCATGCCGCGTCGAAGGTACACGGTTGCGCGGCGCGTTGGTCGCTCCGTAGCACGCGGAAGTCATGAAAGTGGAACGTTCGCGCAGCGGCCCGTGCTTAACGCGTGGACCGTTGCGCGCGCGTCCGGCGTTACATCTTCTTGACGCCCATTTCCGTGTAGCAGCGCTCGGCGCCCGGATGAACCGGAATCGCGGCTGCCGCCAGCGCGTCTTCCTTCTTGACCTTGTTCCACACCTTCTTCACCGCCGCGAAGGTGGCGTGCTCCTTCCAGAAGACCTTGCACATCTTGTAGACGAGGTCCGCCGGCAGGTCCTTGTTCACCACCATGACCGTCGCCGTCGCGAGGGTC
>JAOTTL010000099.1:0-13709 GCA_029864385.1 Betaproteobacteria bacterium
AGTAGTGGCCGAGCCACGTTCGATTGGGCGCGTCCTGAAGAACATCGCGCTCTTCTTCGCGGCTCCGTTCGTGGGTCTTGCCTACATCATTGCCTTCCCGGTCGTCGGGCTCGGCATGCTGGTGTGGATGGGCGGCAAGGCGCTGATGAAGCATGACGTTGCGCGGAAGTTCGCGCACATTGCAAAAAACATCTGCCTCTTCATCGCTGCGCCGTTCATCGGGCTCGCCTACATCCTGATCTTCCCGGTGGCCGGGCTTGCGATGCTCGCCTGGATGGGTGGCAAGGCTCTGATCAGACGGTAGTGCGAAGAGCGGTGGCAAAGCGCTAAGATAGGTATCACGCAGCAGGCCGATCTCGAACGGTACTCGAGCAGACCATACCGGGGGGCGTAAGCCCCCCGGCCTTGCGCAAACGAAGCAGGCCGGAATCGACGAAGATCCCCGATGTTCGCCCGGAGAAAACAACAATGAGCAGAGCGACATTCCCCGGTGGTTTGATTGCCAGCGTAGCATCGCTTCTACTTTTCCTTTCCTTCGGCCTGATGGCCGCAGAGCCCGATCCGGCAGCCGCCTTGTCCGACGCGGACAAACAGTGCCTCGGCTGCCATGGCAGCGAAGGAATGACAAAGGATCTGCCGAACGGCGCGAAGCTGTCATTGCACATTGCTGCGCCGGCGTTCGCCAAGTCGGTGCACAAGGCGATCGGCTGCGCAGCCTGCCATGCCGGCATCGATCCAAGCAAGCACCCCGGCGTCCAGCGCGAAATCAAGGATTCCCGCGAGTACTCGATCGCCATGACGGCGGTCTGTCGCCAGTGCCACGACGAGGCATTCAAGCATTACGAAGGCAGCAAGCATGCCAATCTGCAGCGCCAGGGCAGGAACGTCGCCCCGGTCTGCACCGACTGCCACGGCTCCCACGCTGTGACACCCAAGACGGCCTATAAAACGTGCGTCGGCTGCCACGCGGCCGACATGAACGGCCATCAGCAGTGGCTGCCAAACGCCCCACTGCATCTCGAGGCCGTTTCCTGCGCCGCTTGCCACGCACCGACGGTGCAGCGCATGGTGGATCTCAGGTTCTACGACAGCGCCGCGAAGAAATGGATCGTGGAGACCGAGGACAACGTGCAGTTCGAGAAACTGGCGAAGTCCATGGACGCCGACAACAACGGACTCGATGCGCGCGAGTTGCGCGACCTGGTGCGCCACGTCAATGACGGAGAAATCGCCGGCCCCAAGACACTGCGCGGCAGAATCGAATTGCGCGCTGACATCGAGGCGCACCGGCTTGCCGAGAAATCCCAGGCGCTGCGTGCGTGCGACAACTGCCATCGCGGCGGCGCCGAGCCGTTCCAGAATGTCGCTGTATCCGTGGTCGCATCTGACGGGCGGCCGTTGCGCTACAACGCGCATAAGGAAGTGCTGAGTTCGCTGCTTTCGGTCGAGACTCTGCGCACCTTCTACGCCATCGGCGGCACGCGCACCGAACTCCTCGACGTGCTCCTCATATTGGCGCTGATCGGCGGACTTTCCGTGCCGATCGGTCACCAAATGATGAAGCGTATCGTGCAAAGCCGCGAGAAAGCGAGCGCCGCGGCAGGTTCGCCCGGGGGCAGCGGCACCGGCGCCGACAACAAGAACACGTAGACGGAGACGCGATCATGGAAAGAATTTATGTTCATCCTCTGCCCGTCAGGATCTGGCACATGATCAACGCAGCCGGGTTCGTGCTGATGATTCTTACCGGCACGCAGATCCGCTACGTGGGGTTGATCGACATCCTCGAGTTCAAGACGGCCGTCAACTGGCACAACTGGATCGGCTTCGTCCTCATCGGAAACTATTTCATCTGGCTGCTTTTTTATCTCTTCTCCGACAAGATCAAGGTCTATCATCCGGAGCTGAGCCCGACCGAACATTTCCGCAAGAGCTTTCGCCAGATGCAGTATTACGGTTACGGGATTTTCAGGGGCAGCCCGAACCCGCATCAGGTCAGCGCTTACGACAAATTCAACCCGATGCAGAGCATGATGTACCAGGTCGTCATGATGCTGCTCGTGCCGGTGGTGTTCTTCACCGGGATCCTGCTGTGGGACGTGACCCGCTTCTATGGGCTTGTAGAACTGTTCGGTGGGGTGCGGGTAATCGATACGGTGCACGTGCTGATCTACATTTTCTGCGTCTTCTTCATTATTTTTCACATTTACATGGGCAGCCTTGGGCACACGGTGTCAGCGCATTACAAGGCGATGTTCGTGACGGGCTACGAAGAGGTGCCGGGCGAGCACGCCGGGGAGAAACCTGAAGGCAATACGCCAGCTGCCTAGCTGTGCAGCGGCGGACCTGCATTCGGTCAGGGTTCTGCAGCGGCGTCGCGTTCCGATGTGGTTCCGCGGATGCGGATCTGATACTTCTTCATGAGCGCCTGGAAATTGGCGCGCTGCATGCCGGTTTCTTCGGCGCTGCGCGTAACGTTCCAGCCGTTTCGCCTGAGCGCTTCGAGGACGAAGCGTTTCTCGATCTCCTCAACTGACTTTTCCCGCGCGACTTTCTTCAGGTGCTTCAATTCCTCGCTCGTGCGCGGCACCTCGATCTCGGACAGGGCCGGGGTGTCGATGATGTTAGCCAGGTGCGCGCGGCGTATGACTTTGCCGCTGGCAAGGATCATTGCGCGGTGCACGGCGTTCTCCAGTTCCCGAACGTTTCCCGGCCAGTCATGGTTCACGAGCGCGTTCATGGCACCCTCGGACAATTCGGTCACTTCCTTGCCGAGTTCGCTCCTGAACACATTGAGGAAATGGAACGCCAGCGCGGGGATGTCCGCGGGGCGTTCCCGCAGCGGTGGCACCAGGATGGGAAAAATATTGACCCGGTAGTAGAGATCCTCACGGAAGCTTCCCGCCGCTATCATCGCCTTGAGATCTTTGTTGGTAGCCGTGACCAGGCGGATATTGGTGGTCTGGGTGCGCGTATCGCCAACCGCCCGAAACTCCCGTTCCTGCAGCACCCGCAGAAGTTTTGCCTGTGTCGAGAGGGAGATATTGCCGATCTCGTCGAGGAAAAGCGTGCCCCCGTCGGCGATTTCAAACATGCCGCGCTTGTTCGACACCGCGCCAGTGAACGAGCCCTTGATATGCCCGAAGAGCTCGCTTTCGAGCAGGGTTTCGCTGAGCGAGTTGCAGTCAACCGCAACGAAAGGCTTGTCTTTCCTCAGGCTGTTGTAGTGGATGGCACGGGCAATCAGTTCCTTGCCGGTGCCGCTCTCCCCGGTGATGAGCACCGTGCTGTTGGTGGGCGCGCACTGGGCGATCAGCCGGTAGACGCTCTGCATCGGCGGGCTCGAGCCGATGATGTTCTCGAATCGATACTTGGAGCTCACCTCGCTCTTGAGGTTGAGGTTTTCCTGCAGCAGTCTGCGTCGTTCCAGCGCACGCTCGACCACCAGTTTGAGCTCCTCCGGCTCGAATGGTTTGGGCAGGTAGTCGAAGGCGCCGAGTTTCATCGCGCGCACGGCCACGTCGATTTGGGAGAGCCCGGTGATCATGATGACATCGATATCCGGGTGAGATTCCTTTACCCGCTGCAACACCTCTAGGCCGTCCATCTCCGGCATCATGATGTCCAGAATTACGATGTCGAAATGGCTTTCCTCGATTCGGCGCAGCGCGTCGGGGCCGTTGTTCACCGTCTCCAGTTCAAAATTGCCGCCGTCAAGTATGCGCAGGCAGCTCTTGAGGATGATCTCTTCGTCGTCGACTACCAGGATCCGGGCGCTCATAGTGCAGGCGGCTCCTCGCGCCTCCGGCGCCTTGCCAGCGCCTGCGCGATCAACTGAAGGATCTCGTCCGGTTCGAATGGCTTGGGCAGATAACCGAAGGCGTCCAGTTCGCGCGCGCGCAAAGCTGTCTCGGTTTGCGAAAGCCCCGTGCAAATAATCACTTCGCTGTCCGGGCGCGTATGCTTCACGTGCTTCAGCACTTCCAGGCCGCCGATTTGCGGCATCATGATATCCACCACGAGCACGTCGTAGGGCGTGTCGTCGATTTTTTTCAGCGCTTCGAGACCGCCCCTGGCCACATCTACATCGTAATCAGTGTCAGCCAGGATTCGCAGGCAGCTCTTGACCACGATCTCCTCGTCGTCAACGATCAAAATGCGCGCGCTCATGCCGGATTCCTGTCACCGGGAAACCCGGCTGTTTCAGCGTCGGGTTTTACCGGCAGATAGACGCGGAAGGTGGTTCCTTCGCCGACTGTGCTGTCGACCTCGATCAGCCCACCGTGTGCCCTGACGATGCCGTGGCTCACCGACAAGCCGAGCCCAGTGCCTTTGCCCACTTCCTTGGAGGTGAAGAAGGGATCGAAAATCCGCTGCAGGTTCTTCTCGGAAATTCCGCAGCCGGTATCCGTGATCGAAATTTCCACCATGGGCACGGGCTCGGCCAGTGGGTCGGCGCGTTTCGGCTCCTGCGCAATCCGCGTGCGCACGTTGATCGTGCCTTTTTTATCGATCGCCTGCTGTGCATTGACCAGCATGTTCATCACAACCTGCTTGATCTGGTCGGCATCGACCCACACCGGCGGCAGGCTAGTGTCGAGTTCTTTCCGGATCTCGATGTCGCGCAGGTGGGCGGGGCGTTCGATGAGCCGTTCGGTCTCCTCGATGATCTGATTGAGGTCGGAGAATTTTTTCTCCGGTTTCTTCTCGCGCGCGAAATCGAGCAGCCGGCGGATGATCACGGCACAGCGTTTGGTTTCCTGGATGACGAGATCCATATCTTCCGCATCGGGGCTGCCGTCCCGCATTTTTTTACGCAGCAGATTCGAGAACGTGAGTATTCCTGTCAGCGGATTGTTCAGCTCATGGGCGATGCCCGCTGCGAGCAGGCCGACGGAAGCGAGTTTCTCGCCGCGCGTAGCCTCGGCTTCAGCAACACGCAGTTGCTGCGTTCTGGTCTTCACTTTTTCTTCGAGCGTCTGAGCCCACATCTTGCGTTCCAGATGGGAATCGCGCAGTGCCGCGGTCATGCTGTTGAACGAATTGGCCAGCTGCCCCAGTTCATCGGCGCTTCTGACCGGGATGGTCTGGTCGAGGTCTCCCGAAGAGAGGTGCTTGGCGCCGGTCTCGAGGTCGCGCAACGGCAAATGAACCAGGCGGTGTACGAGGAAGCTTACGCTCAATGCCGCAAAGATCACAAAGCCGAGTGACAACACGGCAAGTGTGATGGCGTTATCGCGCAGGGTTCGGTCCATGGCTTCCAGTGAGTAGGCGACGTCCAGAACGCCGAGCACTGACTGGGCCTTGGTATGCTGGTGGCAGGCGGCGTTGTAACACGACGGCTCGTTGCGGATCACTTCCATGTTGGCAAGCAGGTGCGTACCGTCGGGGCTCTCAAACACGCGTGACCGCTTGTTCTGGGGGATGCGCTCGAGCGGCTTTTCGCTCTGGTGACAGTGGAAGCAGGCTTCGGCTTCCCGGTTGACGATTAGGCCGACGTCGGGCGGGTAGGACGAGTGAATGATGCGGCCGTCTTTGTTGAATATCCGCACCCGGTCAATTGGCTCCTGATTGACCACGTCGTGGATTATCCTGTCGACGTAGGCCGGCTGGTTTTGCAGCATGGCGAAACGCGTACTCTTCGAGATCACCCCGGAGAGCTGGCTGACGTGGTTTGCCGCCTGGTCCAGGAGTTGATCGCGCTGGTGACCGATCACGAGCACGATGAAAACCAGCATGACGACAACGAGCGTCACTGCTACGTAGGCACCCACTTTGAAACTAAGCGTTCCGGGCCGCATCGCTGCTCATACTTTTCACACTGTTGGGCAGCTGACCGAACGTCTTGCCGCCCGGTCACCGCCTTTATGCACCAACCCCTTGATTACGTTCGTGGTTCTAAGCACGTTACTACCGTAGCAAGTCTTCAACACCCGCGTATTGACCCTTATCAAGAGAAATGGAGTCGGGGCAATTTTCCCGATATTCATTGCTGGCCTCGTTGCTGAATCTGCCCGGAAGCGCCTTGATCGGGGGCGGCGGCATTGCCATCATGGCGGGAACTTGCCGGCTTGATTCGTCCCCCAAGTATCGGCCGCTCATCGCAGTCGCGATCCTGCCAGGGCTGATCCTGGTCATGCTCTCGGCATAACGGTTTATTTCAAAGAGATCTCCATACGGCCCTTGGAGAAGCGGCGGGAGCATTGACAGATCAGAGTTCCGCCGCATAAGGCGCGGCGGTATCATGGGAGTGGGAAATCGCAGCTAGGCCACGACCTTTTGGCATACGGAGGAAAGATGACCGACCTACCGAAATGGGAGCTCAGCCATATCGGCATCTTCGTCAACGACATGGACAAGATGCGCGAATTCTACACGCGGCTCCTCGGGTTCAGGGTAATGGACGCGGGCGAGATCAGGAACGGCCAGCGCCTGACGTTCCTGAGCAAGGACCCGAAGGACCATCACCAGATCGTGATGGTTACCGGGCGCCAAAAGGGAACGCCGTCCACGATCAACCAGCTCACCTTCCGCGTCGCCTCGATCAAGGAGGTCAGGGCAATGCATGATCTGGCGGTTTCCAACAAAGTCGAGGGGGTCGATCCCGTGGACCACGGCAACGCGTGGTCGGTCTACTTCCTGGACCCGGAGGGTAACCGGCTCGAGTTCTTCTGCGACACGCCGTGGTACGTCGCGCAGCCGCATCGCGTGCCGCTGGACTTCTCGCTTTCCGACAAGGAAATCGAGGAGGCGACACACAAGAGGATCGCGGACGATCCGACAACGCGTCCCTTCGCGGACTGGCGCGCTGAGAAACGCCGCGAGTTCGGATCCGCGAACTGAGGCGACCCGCATCGAGGCGCAGGGAGTTGGAAAGCAGCGCATCCGGTCGTTTTGCTATGCACGCCCACAATGCGCACTCTAACGAGAACCGGCATGCGGATACCGGTTTGGGATAGGGAGGAATGTCGATGAAAACCTGGAAGGAATTGCCCCGGCTTGCGCTGCTCGTCGCGCTGCTCGCGCTGCTGCCGGCCCAGGCGCAAAACTACCCGAGCCGGTTACTGCGGGTGATCGTGCCGCTCGCCGCTGGCGGCGGCATGGATACGGTCACGCGCAGCCTGGCGCGAAAGCTCGCCGAGAGCCTCAGACAGAACGTCGTCGTAGACAATCGTCCCGGCGCCGGAAGCCTGATCGGCCTCGGAATCCTGGCCGGGTCGACGCCGGACGGCCGCACCCTCATGATGGTCAGTGCGACGACGGTAATACATCCGATCCTGTACAAGTCGCGCTTCGACATCGTGCGCGATTTCACGCCGACCTCGTCGGCGGGCGCATCCAGATGTCATTTGCGACCATTATTTCATCGCTCGCTCACGTGAAGACCGGACGCCTGCGTGCGCTGGCGGTGACGCCTGGCAAGCGTGCGCCGGCACTGCCGCACATTCCCGCCCTGTCCAAAGCGGGGGTCGATCTCGTCGTGATGAACTGGTACGGCCTGATTGCTCCGGCGGGGACTTCGAAGTCCGTCATCAACCGGATCAGCGTCCAGACGGCGAAAGCGATGAAATTGCCCGATGTGAGGAAGCGCCTCGTCGCCGAGGGCTCGGAGGCGGTCGGCAGCTCGCCTCAGGATTTTTCAGCTCACATCCGAGCCGAGCGCGAGCGGTGGAGCAAGGTAATCCAGCAGGCCGAAATTCGCGGCAGGTAACAGTAGGAAAATGTAGTCATCCACTTACCTTAGGGTCAAATCAGGCGGTCAAATTAAGCCTGTCGCCCCCGTCCCCCGTTTAATGCGACGACGGATGCGCTATGCGACATCCTTGATTAGTTCGAATGCGACAGGCTCGACAGGCCTTCGTCGAGCGCTTCGATCCAGTGCCGCACCGGAAGCGCGGTCGCGCCCTGCAGGTGCATCTGGCAGCCGATGTTGGCGGTGAGAATGGCGGTGGGATTGCCGCTCGCGAGGGCTGCGGTCTTGTTGGCGAGCAGGCGCTGTGAGAGCTCGGGCTGCAGAACCGAATAGGTGCCGGCAGAGCCGCAGCAGAGGTGTGCGTCGGGAACGTCCGTCAGCGAGTAGCCTAGCGAAGTCAGCAACGACTCCACTGTGCCTCTCAATCTCAGCCCATGCTGAAGCGAGCAAGGCGAATGGAAGGCTACTCGCGGACGAGGGATCAGGGATGAGGGATGAGGGATGAGGGACTTTAGCTTCGCGCCTTCGGCGGAAATAATCTCGCTGATGTCCTTCGCTAGCTCCGAGATGCGCTTTGCTTTGTCGGCGTACGCTGGATCGCTGGCAAGGAGGTGGCCGTAGTCCTTCACGGTCACACCGCAGCCGCTGGCGGTGCTGACAATGGCTTCGGCACCGGCCTCGATCCGCGGCCACCACGCGTCGATATTGCGGCGCATGAAGCCGAGCGCTTCCTCCAGGACGGAAAGATGAAGTGATACGGCCCCGCAGCAGCCGGCGTTGGGCACGTGCGCGAACGTGATGCCCACCCGATCGAGGACTCGTGCGGCGGCGACGTTGGTATGCGGCGATGCGCTCGATTGCGCGCAGCTCTCGAGCAGCAGCATCGAGCGCGCGTGACGGGCAGCAGGCCACGGCTTGGGCGCAGCAGCGCGCGCGGGCACTTTGCGCCGCAATGCCTGCGGCAGCAGCGGGCGGGCGAGTTGCCCCAGGCCTACGAGCGGATCGAAGAGCCAACGGCTCGGTATTACCGCACGCAGCAGTTTGCGCTGGGCGGCCTCAGTCGGCGTGCGGCCGACTCGCTCCTCCACCACCTGCCGTCCGATCTCGAGCAGGCGGCCGTAGCGCACGCCGGTCGGACACGTGGTCTCGCACGAGCGGCACGTGAGACAGCGGTCGAGGTGGAGCTGGGTTTTCGCGCTCGGGGCCGTGCCCTCCAGCACCTGCTTTATCAGGTAAATGCGCCCGCGCGGGCCGTCGAGCTCGTCGTTCAGCAGCTGGTAGGTCGGGCAGGTCGCCGTGCACATGCCGCAATGCGTGCACTTGCGCAGGATTGCTTCCGCCTCTTTTCCTTCGGCGGTGTTCTTGATGAACGGAGCAAGGTTGGTTTGCATGTGTTAATCAACCGCCAAGGCGGCAAGAAAAACCGAGCAAGCTGCAGATAAACGCAGATAAACACAGATCTGCATATACAGAAAACCCTGAACCCGGAACCCGGAACATTGTTTATTGGCCGCCGATGAACGTCGATGAACGTCGATGAACGCCGATCAATTCATCACTGCCTAAACCGTTGTCCTTCATCCTTCATTCCTCATCCCTCATCCCTCATCCTTTCCCGACCAGCCGATCACGTTAGAGTCGCGAAAACCCGCTTGCGGTACTCAACCACGAACTGCAAGGTGCGCAGCAGCGCGTGGTGCTCGGGCACAGCGTTCTCCGCGATCTTCTTGTCGGACAGCTCCTCGAGGATCTCGCGCATGAGGTCGGAGACGAGCAGTACTTTTGCCCCGCCCAGGGTAGGGTGGTTGACCTTGCTCCCGAAGGCGAGCACCGCGATTTGCTCGACCTCCGGCGGCAGCTCGAACCCGGGAAAGAACTCGGGAATGTATTTCCGGCCGGCCTGGAATTTCTTGCGGAAGCGCCGCTCGCGCGTCTGCCAGCTTTCTGCGTCCATCGAGGGCTCGACGTGCACCAGATGAGAACTCAGCGGGTTGAAAGCCACGACATCGAGCTCGCACTCATAGCCCCCCACGCGCCGCTTTCCGACCGCCACGTTCCGGCGCACGAAGTAGCCGCGGTATTCGTACCACTCCGCCACCAGCTGCTCAAGAAAATTGTTCGCCACGGCTCAACTCGCTGACCGGTAACAGGTCACCGGAAACCAGTGATGAGTACTGGTGATGTATAAGGTCCGTGCGGTTTTCATCACCATTTCCCATCACCAGTTTTCATCACCATTAATCATCACCATGTATCAGAAATTCGGATACATCCGGCCCGGATTCAATATTCCGGCGGGATCAAAAGCCTCTTTGAGACGACGGTGGATCTTGGCCAGGCCGGGGGAGAGGGCTTGAAATACGCCAGCCGTCTTGTTGGGGGCGCGGAACAAGGTGGCGTGGCCACCCGCGCGTGCAGCGGCCTCGCGGATCACCTTCGCGTCAGCGTCTGATCTGAGCCAGCGCAATGCGCCGCCCCACTCGATCAGCTGTGGTCCGGACAGGTCGAGTGGCGGTGTCGTGGATCTTACCGATAACCGCCATAACGGTTGATTACCCGCGAAGAACGCGGTGCTCTGTTCGCGTAGGCCGTTCCAGAATTGAGCGGCCTTCGCCGCATCCATCCTGTCGCCGCCGATTTTCTTGATGGCCGCATCCACGGCGCTGGGCGCGCCTGAGAGCCGCACCGCCAGCTCGCCCGCACGGTAAGCCGTTGCGGTGACCGGGAGTGGCTTGCCAGCCCATTCGTTCATGAGCGTAACGGCCTGGTCGGGGGCGGCCGCGAGCCTGAGCGTGGCTTCGGCCGCCGGGGAGGGCAAGACCTTGAGCGAGACCTCGAGGATCACACCCAGCGTGCCGAGCGCGCCGACGGTCAGGCGCGAGACGTCATAGCCCGCGACGTTTTTCATCACCTCGCCGCCGAAATGAAGCTCGGAGCCTTTGCCATCCATGATCCGCACGCCGAGCACGAAGTCGCGCACGGCGCCGGCGTACGCCCGCCGTGGCCCGGACAGCCCGGCGGCAACGCAGCCACCGAGGGTGGCGATTTTCTCCTCCGTTGCAGCAGGCACAAGGGTCCACTCTCCTGCTCCCGGTGGCGAAGGGACCGCGGGCGGGAGCACATAATCGAAGTGCGGCGGCTCGAACGGGAGCAGCTGGCCTTTCTCCTGGAGCGCGGCTTCGATCTCGGTGAGCGGCGTGCCGGCGCGCGCGGTGATCACGAGCTCGGTCGGCTCGTAGGAAACGATCCCGCGCAAAGGCTTTGTGTCGAGAACATCGCCGCGTCTCTCGCCGCCGTAGAAGTCCTTGGTTCCACCGCCACGGATGCACAGGGGCCGCCTCCGCGACGCCGCGTCACGAATCAGCCGCGAGAGATTATCCACAATATCTTGCATAGCAATGAACGACGAGCGGCGTCCTGTTCAAAGTTCCAGGTTCAAAGTTCCCAGTTGAAAGTCAGACCATCGAATACCAACGCTCTATAACGTTAAACCTCAAACCTGAAACCTGGAACCGGTTAGTCAAAACCGGGGCAGCTCGGGAAACTTCTCCTGCCCGCGGTGCACGTGCATGCGCCCGTACTCGACGCAGCGGCGCAACGTTGGCACTGCTTTCCCTGGGTTTAGAAGACCTTCCTCGTCAAACGCCCGCTTGACCGCGTGGAAGGCCTCGAGCTCGGCGGAGGAGAATTGCACGCACATCTGGTTGATCTTCTCGACGCCGACACCGTGCTCGCCGGTGATCGTGCCGCCGACTTCCAGGCACAGCTCGAGAATCTCGGCGCCAAAAGCCTCAGTGCGTTCCAGGGCGCCGGGCTGGTTCGCGTCGTAAAGAATGAGAGGATGCAGGTTGCCATCACCCGCATGGAACACGTTCGCGCAGCGCAGCCCGTATTTTCCTTCCATCGCCGTGATCCGGCGCAGGACCTCGCCCACTCGCCTCTTCGGGATCGTGCCGTCCATGCAGTAGTAGTCGGGCGAGATCGCTCCCGCAGCCGGAAACGCCGCCTTGCGCCCAGCCCAGAAACGGAGCCGCTCGGCCTCGTTACGCGAGACCTGCGATTGCACGGCGCCGCTTTTCTCCATCACCTCCTGAATGCGCCGGATGTCGTCCGCCACTTCCTCGGGCGTGCCATCGGACTCGCACAGCAGCACGGCCGCAACGTCGGTGCGGTACCCCGCTTTTGCAAATCCCTCCACCGCGCGGGTGGCAGCCTGGTCCATCATCTCGAAGCCCGCGGGCACGATACCGGCGGCAATTACGCTCGCCACGGCCTCGCCGGCCTTCGCGAGGTCATCGAACGAGGCCATCACCACCCGCGCGTACTCCGGTATTGGCAGCAACCGCACCGTAATCTCGGTTACGACGCCGAGCATCCCCTCGGAGCCGGTCATCAGCGCGAGGAGGTCGTAGCCCGCGGCGTCGAGCGCATCGGCGCCAATCTCCAGCATGTCGCCGTCGATGGTCGCAACGCGTAGCTTGAGTATGTTGTGTACGGTGAGGCCGTACTTCAGGCAGTGGATGCCGCCGGAATTCTCGGCGACATTGCCGCCGATGCTGCAGGCAAGCTGGCTCGACGGATCCGGCGCGTAGAAAAGCCCGTGGCCTGCAACCGCTTCTGATATGGCGATATTACGCACCCCGGGCTGCACGCGAGCAATACGCGCCGGATAATCGACATCAAAAATTCGCGTAAACTTTGCGAGCGAGAGAAGCACGCCGTTGCCGAGCGGGAGCGCACCGCCCGAGAGACCGGTGCCCGCACCGCGGGCAACCACCGGGACTTTGCGCGCACAACATTCCTTCAAAATGCGACAGACCTGCTCCTCGGTCTCCGGCAGCACTACAACCATCGGCACCTGGCGATAAGCGGTAAGCCCGTCGCACTCGTAGGGCTTCACGTCTTCCTGCGCGAACAGCACGGCTGCCTCGGGCAGGAAGGCGCGGAGCGCCGACACAACCGCACGCTGGCGCTCAAGGTCGATTGCGATCTGTTCTATCGGCGCCGTCATTCGAACGTTCCCGGGGCTATCGCCAAAACCGGATTATAGCCGCCGATGCTCCCCCAGTGACCAGAGCGTGATGAGTGACGGGTGATGGGACTGACCCCTGTAACCCGTAAATAATGGTTTGTTTCTCTCCGCGTGCTCCGCGGTTCAATCATCTGTGTTTATCTGCGGCTGAAGTCGATTCACGTTTCACGTTTCACGATTCGCGGGAACGTATGACCTTGCCGGGATTGAGGAGATCGCGCGGGTCGAGCGCTTCCTTAAGCGCGCGCATGACGCTCATGGCGTCGCCATGCTCGGCGTCGAGGTAATCGAGCTTGCCGATGCCGACGCCGTGCTCGCCGGTGCACGTGCCGCCCATCTCGAGCGCGCGCGATACGACGCGCCGGTTGATGGCCTCGGCTTCCTCGAGCTCGGCTGAGCGCGTCTCGTCGACCGGGATCACCAGGTGAAAGTTGCCGTCGCCGACATGCCCGAACAGCGCCACCGGCATGGAGGCGCGCGCGATGTCCTCGTTGGTTGCTGCGATGCATTCGGCCAGCCGCGAGATCGGTACGCAGACGTCCGTGGTGAACGCGCGGCTTCCCGGCCGCACCTGCCGACACGCCGGGTAAGCGTCGTGCCGGGCCTGCCAGAGGCGGTTGCGGTCTTCCTGCCGTGTTGCCCAGTCGAAGTCCATTCCGCCCAGCTCTTTCGCGATCTCCTGCACGGTGCGCGCCTGCTCTTCCACGCCCGCCGGCGTGCCGTGAAACTCCATGAACAGCATCGGCGCTTCGCGCAGGGAGAGCTTGCTGTAGCGGTTGACGGCTTGCACCGTCAGCGTGTCGAGCAGCTCGCAGCGCGCAACGGGCACACCGAGCTGGATCGTCTGGATCACAGTGCGCACCGCCGCATCCACCGTGGGAAAGGCACAGACGGCCGCGGAAACCGCTTCGGGCTGGGGATGCAGCCGCAGCGTGATCTCGGTGATGATGCCAATCGTGCCTTCAGAGCCCACGAAAAGACGCG
>JAOTTL010000285.1:0-3386 GCA_029864385.1 Betaproteobacteria bacterium
TGACGGTGCCCGAGTAACCTCGTCGTAGCTCCGTTTCCACATCCCGCTCATCGAACCGGACAGGCAGCTCTCCCGCATCCGGCTCTCGGACAAGACATCACGCCTTTTTGCGCGGCGCACACCCAAAGCAGTCATCCCCATTTCGTCTCGTCCCGCGCGCGCGAAGTTCGCCGCCGTGACGCGATGCCGGCACCTTTCACGTCCGTTGAGAATTCCAGTCGCCGGGGCAAGGCTCCACTGTGTTGCTTGGATCCAATCTGCGCGCCTGATTTGGCAAACGGAACAAGCCGTTTGGCTATTTGTGGCAAAGGTCACGGTCAACGGGAGCACTGGCCTAATTCTTGCGTGACGCCTTGGCATGCCCCCCCACCAGTAGCTCACATCTCGTCTGTGCCCACGGGCCCTCGGCTTTGGTGCGCGCCCCCCGAGGCCGCAATTTTGCCCGGTTATGTTTAAGCACTTAGAGTATTTTTCACTTAGCGGATTGATTGGTGGGCTTGTCGCCGGAACGGTGCCCGGCGGCGTGTACCGCTACGTGGCCGTCCGGTCGCTCGTAGAGATGGGCGAGGAGAACAACACGTCGCGCGCGCGTCCCATGGCTAACGCGCCCGGCTGGGCCGGCTTCACGATAGTCGAGCTGTTGATTGCCATCGCGGTCATTGCGGTGCTATCGGGGATCGCCGTGGTGTCCTACGAAAGCTACCGCTACAAAGCACTGGTTGCGCAGGCCAAGTCGGACGTCAGGAGCCTGGACGTCCTCATTACCCAATACTACGCGGATAACAAGAGTTTTCCGGACAGCTTGGCGGACATCGGCAAGGCCGGAATGCTCGATCCCTGGAAGAACCCGTATCAATATCTCAAACTGAGTCCTCTTACCCCAGGGGCTGCGGGGCAAAGACGCAAAGACAAGAATCTGGTCCCGATCAATGCCGACTTCGACCTCTACAGCATGGGCAAGGACGGCAACAGTGTGCCGCCGCTGACGGCGATGTCCAGCCGCGACGATATCGTGCGGGGCAACAATGGGCGTTTCGTGGGACTAGCCTCGGACTACTGAGTATGCCGCGAATGAAACTCGAAGGCACGTTTTTGCGCAGTAAGGTCGCCCGTAGGGTGTTGCTGCTTTTCGTGCTCGCCGCGTTCATCCCGTTTCTTGTACTTTCTTTCCTGTACTTCGTCGAGTTTAAGCAGGCGCTCGTCCGGGAGAGCCACGCCAGGCTTCAAGCGACGAGCGCAAGCTTCGGCAGTACGGTCTACGATCGATTGCTGCTGGCCGATCAATTGCTGCGCAGTGCAGCCGACGATCTTAAGAGCGATAGCGCCCCCTCGGTCGTTAAGGAGCGACTGGGCAAGACATTCCGCAGCCTCAGTCTCGTATCATCGCAAGGCGGCGTCGTTCCGGTGTTCGGCGACTTGGCGGACTTGACGTTCCTCGATGAGGCCACGACCGCGCGTCTGCGCCAGGGAGGGTCGGTGCTGACAACCCGTAAGACCTCGGGCCACCGCAGGAGAATTCTGCTGGTCCGGCCACTGAGCCCCGTTGCGGCGGACCCGCGACTCGTGGCCGCGGAGATTGACGCTGGCTACCTGTGGGGCGATCCGGAAACCTTCCCGTACGCGATCTCCTTTTGCGTGCTGAATGATGCGTACGCCGGGCTGCACTGTCCGCCACCGTTTCAGCCAGCGGCAATTGGCACGGTGATCAGGTTCTTTCCGCGATCAACCAAGGGGGAGTTCACCTGGCAGGACGGGGAGCAAGAGTTTCTCGCCAATTTCTCCGAGATATTTCTCGAGGCGCGGTTCCTTGCGCCGCGATGGATCGTGGTCGCCACGCAGCCCGAAGCCGTCGCGCTTGGTCGGAGCATGACTTTCAACCTGATCTTCTGGGGCAGCATTGTCTTTTCCGTTCTTCTGGTCACGCTCTTGAGCCTGACCCAGATCCGGCGCACTCTGGTCCCGCTGGAGCAGCTGATCGAGGGCACCCGCCGCCTGGAAAGCCAGGATTTCACCACCAAAGTGGAAGTGGCTGGCGACGACGAATTCGGCGAGCTGGCCGGATCGTTCAACGCGATGGCGGCGCGGCTGGGACGGCAGTTCGACGCCCTGAAGATGCTGTCGAAAATCGATCGCGCGATCCTGTCCGAACTGGACATGGACCGAATCGTCGAAGGCGTCCTGCTGCGCTTGAGGGAAAGCTTCAAACCCAGCTGCGCCGGCATTTCCGTTATCGATCACGATTCCCAAGAGAAGGTCCGGGCCTATACGATCGCCGACGACGGCGCGCAGCCGCCGGTTGAGCGCTGCATCTTGCCGGCCGATGCCCGCGAGACGCTGCGCGCCAATCCCGCGGGTCGGTGGATGAGCGGTGAAACGGCGCGCCGGACGATGCAGGGCTGCCTGGAAAGCCTGAGCGCGCAGCATTTCTTCACGCTGCCGATCATCTGGAAAAACCAGCTCTTCGGCGTGTTGTGCCTGGGCTATCCGGCCCTCGCCGTACTGAGCGAGGAGGATATCTCCTACATTCGCGACTATGCAGACCGGGTGGGCGTGGCTCTTTCCACTGCGGCGCGGGAAGGCCAGTTGTACCAGCAGGCGCGTACCGACGCCCTTACCGGGCTGCCGAACCGCTTCTTTTTCCTGGATCGGCTACAGCAGGACCTCGTCCAGGCTCAACGGGGGAGCGGGAAGCTCGCGGTGCTGTTCGTTGATCTCGATCGTTTCAAGAGCGTCAACGACAGTTTCGGGCATTCGGCGGGCGATGAGTTGCTGCGGGAGGCCGCAGTGCGCTTACGCCAGTGCGTGCGTGAAGGCGATACCGTGGCGCGGCTTGGGGGAGACGAATTCACCATTCTCATCAACCCGCTCGCCTCAACGAAGACGGCCAGCGCCGTGGCCGAGCATGCGCTTGCCGGCTTGAGCAAGCCCTTTCTCATCGAAAACCTGGAAAATGTCGTGACCGCCAGCATCGGAATTGCTGTGTATCCGTCCGACGGTGCGAATGCGGAAGAGTTGATGCGCAATGCCGACACGGCCATGTACCGCGCCAAGGACAGCGGCCGCGGGATGTACGTGTTCTTCGAGGAAGCGATGAACGCCGAGGTGGTCAAGCGGAGCACGCTCGAGCGCGAATTGCGGCATGCGATTTCCGAGCAACAATTCATCCTGCATTATCAACCGCAGGTCGATCCGCGCACGGGCAGAGTCCGCGCGGTGGAAGCATTATTGCGCTGGCGTCATCCCGAGCGCGGCATCGTTGCGCCGGGCGAGTTCATCGGCGTCACCGAAGAGACCGGACTCATTGCAGCGATCGGCCAAATCGTCCTCGTCGAGGCGTGCGCCCAGTTCCGGGCCTGGCGGGAGAAGGGGGTGGACCTGGAGTACGT
>JAOTTL010000100.1:0-13647 GCA_029864385.1 Betaproteobacteria bacterium
ATGGCCGAACGACGTGCTCTGGGGCGGGCGCAAGCTCGCCGGAATTCTGATCGAGCTTCAGGGCGACGCTCTTGGGCCCACGGTGGCCGTGATCGGCATCGGCATCAACGTGCGTCTCTCGGCGGCGGACCACGGCAGGATCGGGCAGCCGGCAACGGACCTCGCGGCTGCGTGCGGCGCGGTGCCGGATCGCAACGTCGCGCTCGCGCGCTTGCTGACGGAGCTGCATCGCACGCTCGATGCGTTCGGGGAGAACGGGTTCGTGCCCCTGCGCACTGAATGGCAGCGGCGCCACGCGCACCAAGATCGGCGCGTGACGTTATCGCTGCCGGGCGGCGTTACGGCGTCCGGTTACGCGCGCGGGGCCGGGGAAGACGGCTCGCTCTTGCTCGAAACGCGGGCGGGTATCCAGCGCTACCACAGCGGCGAGATCAGCCTGCGATCCGCGTCCGATGGAAAATCAAAGGCAATTCAAGCCGCTGATGAACGCCGGTAAGATCAACGGAAAAAAAGCGATGGCCACAGAGATCACAGAGAACACAGAGATTTGAAATGCGAAGACCGATTTGCTTCATATCCTCGCCTTTCTCTGTGAACTCTGTGTTCTCTGTGGCTAGATTTCAGGTTTTCGAATGAAAGTCCTCGCAGTCGACGCTGGCAACAGCCGCATCAAGTGGGGCCTGCATGACGGGTCTGGCTGGGTCGCCCAGTCGTGGGTGATCACGGCGGAGGCGGGCCAGCTCGGCGAAAGCTGGAGCAAGCTCCCGCCGCCCGGTGCGCTCATTGCATCCAACGTTGCCGGCGACGCAGTGGGCAAAGCGCTTCGGATTGCGGCGCAGAGGCTGGACGCCAGGCTCGAAGTGATTGCGAGCCGGGCGCAGCAATGCGGCGTTCGGAGCAGCTACGACGACCCGGCACAACTCGGGCCCGACCGATGGGCCGCCCTGATCGGCGCGTGGCATTTATGCGGCGGGCCAAGCGTCGTCGTCAACGCGGGCACCACGATGACGGCGGATGCCTTGAGCCGCGACGGTGTGTTTCTCGGCGGCGTGATCGTCGCAGGGGTCGATCTCATGCGCGACGCGCTGGCGCGATCGACCGCCGGTCTTACATTGCACGACGGCCACTACACGTTCTTTCCGGCCACGACGGCTGATGCGATCATGAGCGGTGCAATCAACGCGCTGGCTGGCACCATCGAACGCATGCAGCGCTTCATGCGCGAAGCGGGCGAAGCCGAACCACGCGTCGTGCTCTCGGGCGGCGCTGCGCCGGGCGTCGAGCACGCGCTTAACGGGAGCGTCGAGGTCGTGGATAATCTGGTTTTGGAGGGGTTGCTCCGCATCGCCCTCGATGCAAAAGCGTGAATAGTGTGAGTGGTGAATGGGGGTCGATGAACCCCGCGAGGCTTCAGTCGAACTCATTGCCCCAATCCGTGCGTCGGAAGCGGACGGTGTCAAATTGTTCTTGTCCACTCACTACTCACGGGTTGAAATGAGAGCCCTGTTCCTGCTGCTGATCCTGGCGAACCTGTTGTTCTTCGCGTACGTCCATGTGGCAGGCGAAGGGGCCAGCGTCGAGAGCCGGATCGCGGCGTTGCAGATCAGCCCGGAGCGAATCCGTCTGCTCAGAGCGGGGGGCGGACCGGCTGCCGAGGCGGCGAAGCGGGTGGGCCAGAGTATTCCGCCGGTGCTGGCGTCCAACGCACCAAGCGTATGTCTGGAATGGCGCAACCTCGGCGGGCCTGATGTGGCCCGGGCCGAGAACGCCCTGGGCGAGCTCGGGATTGAACCCGCGCGGATCGCGCGTGTGGTCACCGATACCCACGGCTACTGGGTTCACATGCCGCCTTTGGAGAACAAGGCCGAGGTCGATCGCAGGATCGGGGAGCTCAAGGCGCTTGGCGTTCATGAGTTTTTCGTGGTGCAGGAGACCGGCGAGTGGCGCAACGCCATCTCCCTTGGCATCTTCCGTAGCGATGAGGCGGCGAACGTGTTCCTCGCTTCTTTGCGCCAGCGCGGCGTGCGCTCCGCGGTCATGTCGCGTCGCGACAAGATGCTAAAGCAGGTGGTGTTTTACGTGCGCGAGCCGAGCGACGCCCTCGTAGCGAAGCTCGCCGAAATCCAGAGCAATTACCCGGGAACCGGAATGAAGGCGACGCCATGTCCGCCGTCGGCGGAGGCCGAACGATAGAAATCCGGATTCAGCCGCCGATGAGCGCCGATAGACGCCGATAAGATCAAGAACAGATAGACAGGATTTGCAGGAATCAACCGCCAGTCATTGGTCGTCGGGACGTACGCTGCTCGAGCGCGATACTGGAACCGGAAACGAGACCGTGATGTCGTCGGTCAGAAGAGAGTACTTCCAACCATTCGCGTTAAGAAGGCGAACGTGATCGCCGGAGAGATCGCCGAAGGCTTACGCGCCGCGCTCGAACAGTTCGAAGCCTTAACCGACGACACAAAGCGGTAGTCATCGCTTTGTGGTTCTGCATTGTGTTTCCTCTGCGCCTCTGCGGTGAGAGGTTCTAAGTCTTGCCCCGCATGCGGTTAATCAGCGCAGTCGTACTGCGCTGATGCTCGAAGGGAATCGAGTGCACGCTTCCACCCCAGCTCTTCACTTCCGCCGCGCCAACGATCATGTCGGGCGCCCAGTCGCCGCCTTTCGCCAGCACGTCGGGCCGTCCCGCGAGGATCAGGGCGAGGGGCGTGTCCTCGTCGAACCAGGTGACGAGGTCGACGGCCTGAAGCGCGGCGATCACGGCGCAACGGTCGTCGAGACGGTTCACCGGGCGGTCGGGGCCTTTGCCGAGGCGCCGCGCCGACGCATCAGTGTTCAGAGCGACGAGCAGGCTTGCGCCGAGCGCGCACGCGCGGGCGAGGTAGGTGACGTGGCCCCGGTGGAGAATGTCGAACACACCGTTGGTGAACACCAGCGGCCGCGCGAGACCGCCAACGCGTGCGAAAAGCTCGGTCGGCGGGCAGATCTTTTGCTCGAAGGCGGGCGCAGCCACCGATCACTCGTCACTCGTCACGAGCCACGGCCTCAGTCGATGTATTCGAACACCCGTACGACCTTCTGCACGCCGCTCGTGGTGCGCGCGATTTCAGTTGCGTCCTGCGCCTCTGATTTTTTCACTAGCCCCATGAGGTAGACGATGCTGTTCTCCGTCACCACCTTGACGTGTATGGCATTGAATGTCCCGGCGTCAATGAAGCGCGCCTTCACCTTGGAGGTGATGACCGAATCATTCGTGCGTACGGAGTACGAGCTCACACCCGCAATGGTAACCTCGTTATAGACGCCGCGAACGTTCTCGACGGCGCGCGTGATGCGCTCGATTTCCGCCTTCGTGGCCGCATCGGGGACTTCGCCGGCGAGGAGCACCATTCGGTTGTAGCTCGCGATGTTCATATGGACGCCATCCTTGAACCGGTCGCTGATCCGGCTCGAGGTCTTGATCTCGATGCCCTCGTCCTCGGTGATCGTGCCCACCGTGCGGCGGTCTTCCGCGACGATCACGCCGGTTGCAACAGCACCGCCTATCACGAGGGCTGTGCAGCCATGCAGCAAGGGCAAGATTACGAGTAGCACAAACATGAGTTGTCGCATCATTCAACTCCCAGTAATAGACAGTCGATTGCGTCGCACAGGCAGTGCAACGTCAGCAAATGCACTTCCTGAATCCGCGTTGTGCTTTGCGCCGGCACGCAGATTTGGATGTCGTCTGGCAGCAGAACTTCGCCCAGCTTGCCGCCACTGCGCCCCGATAACGCCACGACGCCCATCTGGGACTCGTGTGCGGCCTCGACCGCGGCGAGCACATTGCGCGAGTTGCCGCTGGTCGAGATTGCAAGCAGGATGTCGCCGGCGTGGCCGAGCGCGCGGACTTGCTTCGAGAACACCTGGTCGTAGTCGTAATCGTTCGCGATCGACGTGAGGGTGGAGCTGTCCGTGGTGAGCGCCATTGCGGCGAGTCCCGGCCGCTCCTTCTCGAAGCGATTGAGCAGCTCCGAGGAGAAATGCTGCGCGTCGGCAGCCGAGCCGCCGTTGCCGCACGAAAGTATTTTTCCGTCCTGTTTCAGACATTGCACCATACGCTCGGCCGCGGCGGCGATCGGGCCGGCGAGCGCGTCCATTGACTGCAGTTTGAGATGCGCGCTTTCGGAAAAGTTCTCGCTGATGCGGGTGATGAGATCCACTTGAGCAGACGGGTCAGGAACTGGCGCTATTCTACCGGCGCGCGTTGGCTTCACCAAACGCGTCCGTGATCCACTCGATCCGCGGTGGCTCGCCGCGGATCAGCACGACGTCGAACCGCGCGGCCCGCTCGCCGGCCGCTGCCAGGTAGTGTCGGGCTGCCGCGACAAGCCGGCGGCGCTTGGCCACCGTGATGCTCTCGGCGGGGCCGCCATAATCCTCTGATCGGCGTGCCCGTACCTCGACGAACACAAGCGTCGCCCCGCTCTCGGCCACGAGGTCGATTTCCCCGAAACGGCAGCGGTAGTTGCGGGACAGGATCTTGAGTCCGCGGCCTTGGAGGAAGGTCGCCGCCAGGGCCTCGGCGGCATCGCCGCGGCCGCTCACGGGGGCAGGCCCCGCGCTTCCGGCCCCGTGATGGTCAGCTTGCCCTGATTGAATTGCGCGGCGGTGAGGCTGCGCACGAACTGCTGGTCAGGTCCCAGCGTAATCCGGCCGGTGACGCCATCGAGTGCCGTGGTGGCATTGCCCGCCAGCAGGCTGGCCGCGACGCGGAAGGCATCGATGCCGAGCGCGTAGAGACGTTCGTGATCCGCTGCCTTCCGATAAAGGGCCCGCGGATAGATCATGACTGCGGCGTGCTCGGGTTCCAGGAGCCAGGGCATGTCCAGGAAGCGGATGCCGGCCAGGTCGAATCCCGCAAGCGGGCCCATGGCTCCCGGGTTGACCTGCGATGTCGCGAAAAGGGCCAGTGGATCGAGGTACGGACGTGCCAGACGCGCCTGCGGGAAATCGAGCGCAAGAAATGCCATGTCTGCGACACCCAGACCGGCTGCTTCCTTGATCCGGGCCAGGTCCCCCGGGTCGCTGGTGAAGGCGTATTCCGCGACGAGCGCGCCGCCCAGCCGCGTGAATTCGTCGACGAACGCGTGATGGATTCGCTGCATCAGCGCGCTGTCTGCACTCACGGCAATGGCCTTGCGCCAGCCGTCCCGGAATGCGAGCTGCGCCACCTGTTGCGCTTCGGCTTCGGCGCGCAGGCTCAGCATATAGAGATTCACCGGGATCGGCGTGCCGGCGTTCGGCACGTTCAGCGCCAGCGTCGGCACGGGAACGGGATTGCTAGCGATCGCCGTCACGCCGTCCCGCGTGAGCGGGCCGACAACAAGACGCGCCCCGCCTGCGACCGCCGTGCCGTAACTGGCCACGATTTGGCCTGGGTCATCGCCGACCGCATAGACACGTAGCGGCAGCGTCTCGCTCCCCTGGACTTTCGCCGCGACCAGGAAGCCGTTCTTGACTGCTTCGGCCGGCCGACCGAATGTGGTGGAATTGAGCGGCAGGACCAGCGCGATATGCGGCACGCCAAGCGGGTCGGGACCGGCAGGCGCAAGAGGCGGCTGCGGAGGCGTCGCCGGAGCGCCCGGCGGTGCGGGCCCAACAGTTGGCACCGGGGGCTGCGGAGTCGTCGCCGGCGTCGCGGGCACGACAGGCGATACCGGCGGCAACATGAGCGGACCGGTGCCCGACGGCGGCAGGGGAATGGGCGGGCCGAGCGGCGGAGGCGGCGGCGCTGGTGCCGTGATCACCTCACTGGCTATCGCGAGTGCGCCCCCGTATAGTATCGCCGCAATTAACGGCACTACGAGCCAGCGATGGAGCACGCCGCAACGCATGAGGCAACCAATCGGAAACGGGAAGCAACATTATATGTAGTGGCTACCCCGATTGGAAATCTGCGCGACATCAGCCTGCGTGCGCTCGACGTATTGACGGGCGTCGACGCGATCGCCGCGGAGGATACTCGGATCACGCGGCGTCTGCTCGATCATTACGGCATCGCCAAGCGGCTCATTGCGGTACACGAGCACAACGAGCGGCGCTCCGTGAAGCAGGTGCTTGCGTTGCTCGGCGCTGGACGATCGCTTGCTCTCGTGTGCGATGCCGGAACGCCGGCAATATCCGATCCCGGCGCGGTGCTGGTGTCCGCGGTGCGCGAGGCCGGATACACGGTCACGCCGGTGCCAGGCGCCAACGCAGCGATCGCCGCGCTCGCTGCGGCCGGCTTCGACACGCCGCATTTCCTGTTCTTTGGATTTCCCCCGGCGAAAAGCAGCGCGCGCCGGCGCGCGCTTGCCGCGCTCGCGGCGCTGCCCTACACGCTCGTTTTCTACGAGGCGCCGCATCGGATCGCCGAGTGCCTGCAGGACATGAACACCGTGCTGGGCGCAGTACGGCGCGTGGTCATTGTGCGCGAGCTCACCAAAGTCTTTGAATCGATCCACGTCTGTGCGCTAGCGCAGGCCGAGCACTGGATCGAGGCGGACACGAATCGCAGCCGCGGGGAATTCGTCCTGATCGTGGAAGGAGCGGAGGCGCCGGCTGAGGATCCCGACCAGGGGCGCCGGACGCTCGAGGTGCTGCTCGCCGAACTGCCGCTCAAGCAGGCCGTGGATCTCGCGGCCAAGCTCACGGGCGGCCGCAAGAACGAGCTCTACCAGCTTGCGCTTGCGCTCAAGAAACGTGAATCGTGAATGGTAAATCGTGAATCGTAATAGGCGATTTGCCGCGTCGATGCGCATTTCGCGATTTACGATTTACGATTTACCATTGACGCAGCCATGACGCGCATCACCATCATCCGCCCCGACGACTGGCACCTGCACCTGCGCGATGGCGAACATCTGCGCGCGGTGTTGCCGGATACCGCGCGGCGCTTTGCGCGCGCCATCGTAATGCCAAACTTGAGGCCGCCAGTGACGACGACCAGGATGGCACTCGCGTACCGCGAGCGAATCCTCGCGGCTCTGCCGGCCGGCGCCAGGCTCGAGCCGTTGATGACGCTTTATCTTACTGACAATACGCCGCCCGGGGAGATCGCGGAGGCGCGGGCCAGCGCCTTTGTGCATGCGGTCAAATACTACCCGGCGGGCGCGACGACCAACTCGGACTCGGGTGTGACCGATCTGGCGAAGTGTCATCGCGTGTTCGAGGCGATGGAGAAGCACGGCATGCCGCTGCTGGTGCACGGCGAGGTCACGGACCCCGGCGTCGACGTGTTCGACCGCGAGCGCGTGTTTATCGAGCGCGTGCTGGCACCGCTGGTGAAGCGTTTTTCTGGGCTGCGCGTGGTCATGGAGCACATCACGACGCGCGAGGCGGCAGATTTCGTAACGCAGGCGCCAGCGCGCGTCGCGGCGACCATTACGGCGCATCACCTCCTGCTCAGCCGCAATGCGCTGTTCGCCGGCGGGATCCGGCCACATTACTATTGTCTGCCGCTGCTGAAACGCGAAGCGCATCGAGAGGCGCTGGTGCGGGCCGCCACCAGCGGAAATCCCAAGTTCTTTCTCGGCACCGACAGCGCGCCGCACGCGCGCGCGACGAAGGAGATCGATTGCGGTTGTGCCGGTATCTACACGGCACACGCGGGCATCGAACTCTATTGTGAGGCTTTTTCGGCAGCGGGCGCGCTCGAGAAGCTGGAGGGCTTCGCAAGCCGCCATGGCGCGGCGTTCTATGGGTTGGCGGTCAATGACGACACGATTACGCTGGCCGATGAGCCGTGGCCCGTGGCGGAGGAGATCGCCTTTGGTGCGGATGCGCTAGTGCCGTTCCGCGCCGGCTCTACTGTCGCGTGGCGGCTCGCATGAGTCGGTGCGCCGCGGGGTATTGAACACATAATGCGCGCCGCTGCCCGGGATGCTGTCCCGACTCCCCATCCGTCAGAGTTCGCACTGCCACCCGGCGAGCTGTGGGTTTTCGGCTACGGATCACTCATGTGGGACCCAGGTTTCCCGTATGTGAAGTGGGCGCCCGCGCTGGTATACGGCTATCACCGGGCGCTGTGCATCTATTCGACACAATGGCGCGGCACGGCGAAGCAGCCGGGCCTGGTGCTGGGCCTTGATCGCGGGGGCGCGTGCCGCGGCCTCGCCTATCAGGTCGCGGCCGTTGACGCCAAGACCGCGCTCGCCGGCCTGTGGGCGCGTGAAATGCGACGCCGGGTATACAAGCCGCGCCTGTTGCGCGCGCGGCTTGCTGACCGGGAGATCCGCGTGCTGACTTTCATCGCCAGTGTGGAGCATCCTGGGTACGCTGGGCGGCTTTCGGTCGAGAAAACCGCACAACTCGTGGCGACGTGCCGCGGCGACCGAGGACCTAACATCGACTATCTTACGCGCACCATCGACCATCTCGCCGAGCTCGGCGTGCGCGACCACAATCTACTGGGCGTGCTCGCAGCGGTGCGCGCCTTGCGCCCCGACGGCACGAGGTGAAACGTTCCTGCAACCTTCGCGGTGCCGGGGCGTCAAAGGAGTAAGATTCGCATTGGAAGCCGGCCAGACAGCCGCTGCGCGCGGAAGAAGCGAGCCTCAACGATGGTTCGTACCGCGCGGAGAGGAAAGTCCGGGCTCCATAGGGTAGGGTGGCGGCTAATCACCGCCCGCCGTGAGGCGAGGAACAGGGCCACAGAGACGAGACCGCCGATGGCCTGCGTCCCGGACTTCGCCGCCGCGAGGCGGCAAAGTCTCGAAAAAATGGGTAGGGTGCGGAGACGCGCTCTATTTCAGGCGCGGGATCAGGTAAGGGTGAAACGGTGCGGTAAGAGCGCACCGCGTCCGCTGTAAAGCGGATGGCTAGGCAACCTCCACCCGGAGCAACACCAAATAGGCAAGCGATGACGTGACCCGCCGAGCTTGCGGGTAGGTGGCTTGAGCCCCGGAGCAATCCGGGGCCTAGAGGAATGGCTGTCAGGGGCCGCGAGGCCCTTACAGAACCCGGCTTATCGGCCGGCTTCCATCTTTACTTCCTCCGGTTTTGAATTTCGTTGTTGGTCCGCCGCAACAGGACTTATTTCACGAAACGCGCCGTACGGGCACGGGCGATTCTTAAAGTTATCTCTTAGAGCTCTAGTTTAACCATATGTTTATAAGTCTTAATTAAGACAAGTTTTTAAACTCAAACTACACCTCAATTATTCCCTATAAGTCTTTGTCCTAAATAAAGAAACCGGTCTCGTGTCCCTTGACCCCCCTGTACCTTTTCAATATAGTGGGAAGAAGTGGAGAAATGTGGGACACGGTGTCTTTTTCGCGATGGCGCGGGAGGCATCGTTTTCTGCGGAATAAGGGGGAACCGTGTTTCGCGGCGTCGCGCAGCTCAACCTGGACAGCAAGGGCCGATTGGCGGTGCCTGCGCGACATCGCGATGCGCTGCAAACGCGCTGCAGCGGGCATCTCGTGCTCACCGCCGACTCCGATCGCTGCGTCCTGATTTATCCCCTACCGGATTGGGAGCCCATCGAGCAGAAGCTCATGGCGCTCTCGAGCTTCAACACACAGATACGGGAACTGCAGCGGCGACTCGTGGGCTACGCCGAGGACGTCCAGATGGACGCAACCGGGCGCATCCTCGTGTCGCCAGCGCTGCGCAGCTACGCGCATCTCGAAAAGAACGTGGTTCTCGTCGGGCAGGGCAACAAGTTCGAGCTGTGGAACGGGGACAACTGGGAGCAATTGATGGAACGGACCGGCGGTGTCGGCGCAGGCGGATTGCCGCCTGAGCTGGAGGGCTTCTCCTTGTGAGCGTGCGCTCACATACCACGGTCCTGTTGGAGCAAGCAGTAGATGGATTGAATGTGCGCAGCGACGGAATTTATGTCGACTGCACGTTCGGGCGCGGCGGACACAGCCGTTTGATCCTGGCGCGGCTGGGAACGAATGGCAGGCTCGTCGCGCTCGATCGCGACCCACAGGCGGTGTCCGCTGGAGGAGAGATTGGAGACGGGCGCTTTCACATGGTGCACGGCCGGTTCAGCCGGCTTGCCGAACTCGCTGCTCGGGCGGGCATCGATCAGGCGGACGGGATCGTGCTCGATCTCGGCGTCTCCTCGCCGCAGCTCGACGACGCGGGCCGCGGTTTCAGCTTTCGATTCGATGCACCGCTCGATATGCGCATGGATCCGGGCAGCGGCCTCACGGCGGCGGACTGGCTGGCGCAGGCATCCGAGCAGGAAATCCGGGAGGTCATAAGAACGTATGGCGAAGAACGGTTTGCTAAACAGATTGCAGCAGCGATTGTTGCGGCTCGAACGCGGGGACCTATTGGCACCACACGAGAACTTGCCGCGCTCGTGGCAAAAGCCGTTCCCACGCGCGAGCCAAACCAGGATCCGGCGACGCGCACGTTTCAAGCTTTACGGATTTACGTCAATCAGGAGCTTGAAGAGTTGTCGCTAGCGCTGCCCCAATGCGTGGAGCTGCTCGCCCCGACAGGGCGTCTCGTGGTGATCGGTTTTCATTCGCTCGAGGACCGCATCGTCAAACGCTTCCTGCGCGAGGCGAGCCGCACCGACCGCCTGCCCGCGCGCTTGCCGGTGCGGGCACGCGATCTGCCGCAGCCGCACCTGCGATTGATAGGCCGCGCAGTGAGGCCCGCCGCCGCAGAGGTCGCGGCGAATCCCCGCGCGCGCAGCGCGATCATGCGCGTCGCGGAGAGATTACCGAGACTACCGAAACTACCGGGATTACCGGAGCCGGAGCACTAGCGTGGTCAGGCTCAACTTGACTTTGTTTGCAGTTCTCATCGTCTGCGCACTCGCGCTGGTGACCTCGCAGCACCGCTCGCGCAAGCTCTACGTGGAACTGCAGAAGCGGCAAGACGTCGCCCGGCAGCTCGAGGTCGAATGGGGGCAGCTGCAACTCGAGCAGGGCACCTGGGCCCTGCACGCGCGCATCGAGAAGATCGCAACCCGGGCGCTTGGCATGCAGGTGCCGCCCGCCGCGCGCGTTCGCGTCGTCGCACCAGTGGCCGCGGAGGCGAAGCGATGAGCTCGGCCGCTCGCCGCCGGGCGCCGTCGCTGCGGCTCCCGGCGTGGCGCTCGCGGCTGCTGCAGGCGCTGCTGGTTGCGTGCTTTGCCGCGCTTGCCGGGCGCACGCTCTACCTGCAGGGCCTGCACAACGACTTTTTGCAGCAAAAAGGCGAGTCTCGTTACACGCGTGTCGTCGATATCAGCGCCACGCGAGGACGGATCGTCGACCGCAACGATGAGCCGCTGGCTGTCTCGACGCCGGTGGAGTCGGTAGCGGCGAGCCCGGCGGACGTCGACGCCACGCCGAGGCAGCTCGCTCGCCTGGCACGCCTGCTCGGACTCAAGCGTTCCGAGTTGAAGCGTCGGCTAGCGGACACGCGGCGCGAGTTCGTCTACCTCAAGCGCCAGCTCGCGCCGGAGGATGCCGCGCGGGTGGTCGCGCAGGGCGTGCCCGGCGTTTTTCTGCAGCGTGAGTACCGCCGCTATTACCCGGCGGGCGAAGTGACCGCGCATCTCATCGGCTTCACGGATGTCGACGACCGGGGACAGGAAGCGCTCGAGCTTGCATTCAATAAGGTGCTCGCGGGGCAGCCCGGCAGCCGGCGAGTGATCAAGGACCGTCTCGGTCAGATCGTGGAAGACGTCGAGATCATTCGCACGCCCCGGGACGGGAGCACGCTCAGACTGTCAATCGATGCCCGCATTCAGTACCTCGCCTATCGGGAACTGAAATCAGCAGTGGTGGAGCACCGCGCCAAGGCCGCTGGCATCGTGGTGCTCGATGTCGAAACGGGGGAGGTGCTGGCGATGGCCAACGTGCCCTCATTCAATCCCAACAATCGGGGCAAGCTCGACCCGCGGCGCACGCGCAACCGGGCCGTGACCGATCTGTTCGAACCGGGTTCGACCCTGAAGCCGTTCACGGTGGCCGCGGCGCTCGAGGCCGGCGCTGTGAAACCGGAAAGCGTGATCCAGACCGCGCCGGGACAGCTCGCGATCGGAAACAGGGTGATCCGCGACGCGCACCCGCAGGGCGCGTTGACGGTGGCGCAGGTGATCCAAAAATCCTCCAACATCGGCACCGCCAAGATGGCGCTCGGTATGGAACCGGAGCGGCTATGGGCCCTGTTCAACGAGGTCGGTTTCGGCACTGCGCCGCGCTCGGGCTTCCCGGGCGAGGGATCGGGCAAGCTGCGCGCGCCCAGGACCTGGCGCCCGATCGAGCAGGCAACCATCTCCTACGGCCACGGCATTTCCGTATCGTTGCTGCAACTGGCGCGCGCCTATCTGATCTTTGCCACCGAGGGCGAACTCAGGCCACTGGCGCTGGTCAAGCGGCAACTGCCGCCAGAGTCGCGGCGCGTGATATCGCCCAAGACCGCGCGTCAGGTACGCCGGATGCTCGAAATGGTCGTGCAACCGGGCGGCACCGCAATCCGCGCGCAAATCGCCGGCTATCGCGTCGCTGGCAAGACAGGGACCAGCCACAAGCTCGCGGGTGGAAGCTACGCCGCGGACCGGTATATATCCAGTTTCGTCGGGTTTGCACCTGCATCGCGGCCCCGTCTCATCGTCGCGGTGATGCTGGACGAGCCCACCGCGGGCCAGCATTTCGGCGGCGTCGTGGCAGCGCCCGTCTTCGCGCGGGTCGTGGCCGGCGGGCTGCGACTGCTCGCGGTGGAATACGACGCGCCCGTGGACAACGTGGCCCTGCCGCCGGCGGACGGGCCCGTCATCAAGGAAGAAGTGTGAATAAAGGGGACAAGGAGCCCATACCGGGGATCGAGCATTGAGACGTCGACACGCACCGGCCGGAGCCGTTGACTGGAAAGCGGTCGACGCGCTGGGCATTACCCGGCTTGCCTGCGACAGTCGTGCGGTGGGGTCCGGCGACACCTTCGTGGCGTACCCGGGATCCACGCGCGATGGCCGTGCCTACATCACCGATGCGATCGCGCATGGCGCGGTTTCGGTGTTATGGGAGCGCAAGGGATTCAAATGGGACGCGCGCAGTGCGGTGTCGAACCTGGCGGTGCCGAATCTGTGCCGGCACGTGGGAGAGATTGCAAGCCGCGTCTACTCGCAGCCAAGTCGCCGGCTGTGGGTCGTAGGCGTGACAGGAACCAACGGGAAGACCACGTGCAGCCAGTGGGTCGCGCAGGCGCTGAGCGCCGCGGGGCGGCGCTGTGCCGTGCTCGGCACGCTCGGCTACGGCCTGCGTCCGCCGCTGCGGCCTATGGCGAACACCACGCCGGACGCCGTCTGGCTGCATTCGCAGCTTGCCGAGTTCGCGCGCCGCGGCGCGCAAGCCGTCAGCATGGAAGCATCCTCGATCGGGCTCGATCAGGACCGGGTCGCCGGTGTCGAGTTCGACGTCGCGCTGTTCACGAACCTCTCGCGCGATCACCTGGAGTACCACCGCACGATGCGCCGCTACGGCGAGGCGAAGGCAAAGCTCTTCGCCTGGGATTCGCTGCAGCACGCGGTCGTCAACCTCGACGACGATTTCGGTGTGAATCTCGCGGGACGGATCCGGCGGCCGGGGCTCAAGGTGATCGGTTACGGGTTCGGTGGCGCGCGCGCCACGCGCGCGATCCGGGTTGCCGGTGGCGCCGTGCGCACGGACACGA
>JAOTTL010000286.1:0-3372 GCA_029864385.1 Betaproteobacteria bacterium
CCATGAATAAAGTCAATGGATAAGACTCTCGGGGCTTACGAGATTGCGGACCTCCGCGAGCTGGCCCGCCGGCGCCTGCCGAAGGGCGTCTTCGAGTTCATGGACCGTGGCAACGGCGACGAGGTTGCGCTGGTCAACAACCGCGAAGCCTTCGAGCGCATCAAGCTCGCTCCCCACGCGCTGGTGGACACGTCTCATCGCAGCCAGGCGATCACGCTTTTCGGGAACCGGCACAAGATGCCGGTTGCCATTGCGCCGACGGGATCGGCCGGACTGAACTGGTTCGAAGGCGAAATCGCGCTCGCCCGCGCTGCCGCCGCGGCCGGCATTCCCTTCACGCTTGCCACGGGCTCCATGACCGCCATGGAAAAGGTCGCCGAGCAGGCAGGCGGGACGCTTTGGTTCCAGATCTACATGTGGCCCGACCGTTCGCTTTCGCACCGGCTCGTCGAGCGCGCAAAGGCCGCCGGTTACCAAGCGCTGGTGGTCACGGTGGACACCCCGGTGCCGCCGGGACGTGAATACAACCTGCGCAACGGCATGACGGTTCCCTTCCGCTTCACCGGCCGCAACGTGACGGATGTGCTGATGCACCCGCGCTGGCTGGCGACCGTGCTCGCGCGCTATCTCGTGACCTCCGGCATGCCGCGCTACGAGAATTATCCGACCGAGATGAAGGCTCGCATCACCGCCGCGCCGATGGGGCGTTCGATGATGGTGACGGACTCGCTCACTTGGGACGACCTCAAGGACCTGCGCCGCATCTGGCCGCACCGGTTGATCGTGAAGGGCATACTGCGCGCGGAGGATGCCGTGCTCGCGGCGGATTGCGGCGCCGACGGGGTCATCGTTTCGAATCACGGTGGTCGCGCTGTGGACAGCACGATGGCGCCCATCGAGGTGCTGCCCTCCGTGGTGGAGGCGGCCGGGAAGCGCCTCACGGTCATGGTGGACAGCGGTTTTCGCCGTGGCTCGGACGTCGTGAAGGCGCTGGCGCTCGGCGCTGCAGCGGTGCTGATCGGGCGCGCTACGCTCTACGGCACGGCCGTTGCAGGGCAGGCCGGTGCGGCACGCGCGATCGAGATCTACCGCGACGAGATCGACCGCGTGCTGGGCCTTATTGGTTGTCCGGGCGTTGCCGCGCTTGATCACGACTACTTAATAAGACCGGTGGCTGTCACCAAACGAGGTGATGAATAATGGTGATGGAAGAGGGTAATGAGAGATGGTGGTGTACCACCCACTTTTCATCACCAGTATCCATCACTAGTAATCATCACCATTTCTCATCACCAATAACTGTTTTCTGCAAATCGCAGGGCGTTGATCCATCGGTTCACGCTTTGCGGAAAAGTACAATGCGATTGGAGTTGGTGCCAAGCCGGTTGTTCGCGACGCCCCAGATGTTGGCGGTCTTGGTGAAACGCTGGGCGTTGATCAGGACGGCACCGCATTCGAAGCCAGCGGCGACGCCGAGCGGCGCGACGATTTCCTCGAGCCGGATCTTGCCGCGGCGGACTTCGCCCACCTCGAATGCAACCCAGCCGCCCGGTTTGGTAAGGCGATAGAGTTCCGAGAGCACGCGCAACATCACGCCGGCCCAACCTTCCGGTGTCTTCGCCATCGTAATGCGTCTCCCGATCGCTTCGGCGTCGAGTCTGTTGAACCAGCAGCGCAGCCAGTTATCGCGCGCGTAGTGCACAACGTCGAGGAAGGGCGGCGAAGTGACTGTGAGTTGCACGCAGCCCGACGGCAGCGCATCGGTCGCCGACGCATCGGTGTTGAGAAAGGCCGCATCAGCTGCAGCGCGGCGCAATCGTGCCCGGTCGGCCGCCGTAAGGTCGCTCTGGAGCTGGACAGACTTGCGCAGAATGAGCGCGCGCACGTCGCGGTAGGGCGGCTTTTGCCCGAGCTTGCGGTTGATCCGCAGCTGGTCGTCCGGCATGACTGCCTGATTGGGCGGCAGCGTGTAGACGGAAAAGAAACCGGGCGAGTGGCCGGTGAGGCGGTTCGTTGCCACCATGCGGATCCAGCGGTCGACGGCGTCCTCCGCGCCCGCATCACGGCGGCGCCGAAGGTAGGCGCGCAGCGTGACGAGCTCGCTCTCGGTTCTCCGGTCGTAGAACATCGACAGGTCGATGTCAGCGCCCGCGCTCGCGCGAATGCGCAGCGTACGGAGCCGCTTCTGGATATCGGCGATTTCGGGCGCCTCAAGCCGCGGCTGGGTCAGCACTGCACTGAGCGGATTGATGTCGTTTGCGACCACGCGGCGTCCGAGCAGGGCCGCCTCGATGGCGGTTGTGCCGCGACCGCCGAACGGGTCGTAGACGAGATCGGCTTCGCGGCTCAGGCGCTCGAGAAAATAGTGCGGCAGTTGCGGCTTGAAGCAGCCGCGGTACGACACCTCGTGGATGGCGTTGGCCTGCCGCTGGCGGCTGGTCCAGAGTTCCTCTTCGTAGACGGGCACCTCTAAGGAATCCGCCTGATTGGCGAATCCCTTACCCAAGGATTGAAATCCAATCGCGACCGGCAACATGCCCGAGACGTTGCGCGGATTCAATCGAAGCATGACGATTCCTCCGTAGGAGAATACAGAAGAATCGTACGCCGATTGTACAATTTGTACAAGCGGTTAAAACAGGTACTTAAACCTCGTTACTCACTATGCTATGCAACAGTAAGCAAAGATGGCTGAGATCCCGTCCTTTCGTTTCCAACGGTCCCGGTATACGCCAGTGGCTGGACCTTGAATTTCCATGTAAAAATAGTAGGTTAATCCATCAAATGGCAAGCGAGCGAAAGCAATAGGGTCGGACTCGATTGATTCCTTTCCGCGGAGGACGCGGAAGACACGGAAGGAGGGCGGGGGAAAGCGACCCCGGCCCGAAACAGACCGGCCTAACCCGAGGCAGAGCGTGGTTTCATCATCTGCCGTTTGCTCACGAACGCCACGAGTTCCTGCTCGGGCAAGGGGCGGCTGTAGATGTAGCCCTGCACCAGCTCGCAATCGAGCTTGCGCAGAAAATCGATCTGCGCCGGCGTTTCGACGCCTTCGGCAACCACGCTTTTGCCGAGCGAATGGGCCATCGCCGCGATCGTTGCCGCAATGGTACCCCCCTCGCCGTCGTCCTGAATAGTCCGGATGAACGAGATGTCGATTTTGAGGGTGTCGTACGACAACCGCTCCAGGTAAGACATGGAGGAATAACCCGTTCCGAAATCGTCAATCGAGATCCGGACGCCAAGGCTCTTTAATTGATTCAGCATAGCGACGACCGTATCGGCGTCATCCAACAGAACGCTCTCGGTGATCTCCAGTTCGAGGCATTCCGCCGGCATGGCGTTTTTCCGCAGCGCGGCTTTCACCGCCTC
>JAOTTL010000287.1:0-3369 GCA_029864385.1 Betaproteobacteria bacterium
GACATCTATGTCCTCTAAATCTTAGTTGGCACGTTGACTTCCGCTTTTCCCGGCCAACCGGTGACTCACCCTTCGTTGCATGCGCCAGAAGAGAAAGACGCAAGATCGGTTCGATCTCGTAACAGGATATCCATGGAAATCAGGAGCCCATTCGATCGTCTAAATCGCAGGCTCGCTGTAGACGTTAATGCGTGAAACAAATCAGTGCCGCATACTACGATTCTTCCCTACTGCCCCGCAAATCCCGGACAATGATTCGCGGTCCACATACCGCGCTTCCCTGTCCTGAACACGCGTCTATTACCGTTCTCTTGTAGACTGAGTGTGACCGCAATGTTTCGGAGTGTCTTCAGATGATCGTGCCTGGCCGGCATCCAGCCCACGTGTTGCACTCTTGGCGGCGTCTCGTGGCAGGGACCGCGTGCCTCTGGCTGATCGGGATGCCGCCTGCGCATGCCTGGGATGACGTCGATGGCCCCGCCGCCGGCGATCCCGAGTCGATTGGCCGTTACGCGGCCGGCTGCGCCGTCGGCGCCGCACGCTTACCGCCCGATGGTCCCGGCTACCAGGCGATCAAGCTCGAGCGTAACCGTCATTACGGCCATCCCGAGCTGGTCCGTTTCGTCGAGGCGCTCGCGGCGCGGACCGATGCTGCCGGGCTCGGCCTGTTGCCCGTCGGCGATATGAGCCAGCCGCGTGGCGGCCCCATGATCGAGGACCACGCGAGTCACCAGCTCGGCCTCGATGTCGATGTCTACTTTCGGCTTGATCTGCCCCGCCTGCCGCAAGCAGAGCGTGAAGACCTCGACCTGCCCTCGATGGTTGATCCCGAGCAGCACCGACTCAACGCGCTGTTCGGCGATGCGCAGCTCGAGCTGCTGCGCCAGACGGCCAGCGATCCGAGTGTCGCACGTATCTTCGTCAACCCGCTGATCAAGCAGGCGATGTGCGAGCGGCAGTGGCAGGATCGCATCTTCCTGCGCAGGCTGCGGCCGTGGTTCGGGCACGAAGATCACCTGCACGTGCGCCTCGATTGCCCACCCGCCAGCCCCGACTGCGTCCCGCAGGCGGAGCCGCCACCCGGCGACGGCTGTGGCGCGGAGCTCGCCTCCTGGCTCGACCGCGGTCGCCTTCCGTCGCGGGCCCCCGGTCAGCGGCGGATGCCCGAGCTACCGATGCGCTGCGAAGCGCTGCGTTAGATACTGCGACGCGCCGAGTCGCGGCCTGTCCGAGATAGGCCCGAAACTGAGCCAAACCGGCGTGGAGGACTGAATTCTCGGCAGACCTGCCGAGGCTCAAGACATTGGAAAACCTCGACAAAACCACCGCGCCACCGGACAATGGGCGATTATCTTCTCGTGGCATCAGGATTCGCATCAAGAGGGGTCCGACGGCCGTTTCCGGCGACGCCGCGGCTCGAATCAGGAGAGCAAGCATCTCAGTCAAGCGCAACATACTCGTCACGTGCCTGAGCATTGTCGCGGTGATCGGCGGCGCGGTGATCGTGCGGACGCAGCTTGGTCTCCACGGACAGCAGTGGACGATGATCGAACAATACTGCTTCGACTGCCACAACCGCCAGGACTTCGCCGGCGGACGGGCCTTCGATGTCATGTCCCCCGACCGAATAGCCGAAGAGGCGGAAACCTGGGAAGCCGCGATCCGCAAGTTGCGCGGCGGTCTCATGCCGCCACCCGGAGGCCCGCGTCCCGACGCCCAGGCCGTGGCTCAGGTGGTGTCGTGGCTCGTGAACGAGCTCGATACGGCCGCCACCCGTGAGCCCGCGCCCGGTCGTGTGTCGTTGCGCCGCCTGAATCGTCGCGAGTATGCGTACGCGATACGCGACCTTCTTGCGCTGAACATCGATCCGGAGGCGTTGCTGCCCCGGGACAACGTCGCGGGCCACTTCGATAACAATGCGGACGCCCTGCAGGTTTCGCCTGCCTTCGTGGACCAATATATCGACGCCGCGCGCGCGATCGCCCTCGAGGCGGTCGGTAACCCGAAGGCTCCTCCGGTGCTGACGACCTACGGGGACGTCGCGAACATGGTGATCTCGCTCCCGCCCCGGGGCGATCCCGGCACGGGCAGCCAGCAGCATCACATTCAAGGCATGCCTTTCGGGACGCGCGGCGGCTTTAGCGTCGAGCACAATTTCCCAGCCGATGGCGAATACGAGCTCACCATCGGGGACATGGCGCTCGCGCGAGAAGTGCCGAGGATGGAGTTCGAGAACACGGTCATCGCCCTGCTCGACGGCGAGGAGTTCTATCGCACCAATATTGGTGGCGAAGCCGACCACAAGGCAATCGATCAGCACCTCGATCCGGCAGTCGAAGAGATCAACGGGCGGCTCCGCAAGATCCGCTTCCAAGCCACCGCCGGACAGCATCAGCTGGCGGTCACGTTCGTGCACCGCAGCTTCGCCGAAAGCGATGAGCGCACGCGCAGCATTGCACTGGAAGGCGGTCAGGAACGCATCCAGGCAGCGCATGCGTTACAGATCCGAGGACCCCTGTCTGTGTCCGGCATCAGCGATTCCGACAGCCGCCGGAAGATTTTCATCTGCCAGCCGACAGAAGCCATAGACGCAACGCCCTGTGCGCGCACGATCATCACGAACCTCGCCGAGCGCGCATTCCGGCGTCCCGTAAACCAAGCAGACCTCGACGGCCTGATGGCGTTCTATGAGGCTGGGCGCGCGGCTGGGGACTTCGAGAGCGGTGTGCGCGATGCGGTCAGCGCCATCCTGGCGAGCCCGCACTTCCTTTATCGAGCGGAATCGGGAGACGAGACGGCTAGTACGCGCACGCTGACCGATCTGGAACTGGCGTCGCGTCTTTCGTTCTTCCTCTGGAGCAGCCTGCCGGACGAGGAGCTTCTCGACCTCGCCGTCGGGTCGCGCCTCGCGGAACCCGAAGTGCTGGCCGAACAGGTGAGCCGGATGCTTGCCGACGAGCGGGCCATGTCGCTGGTCGACGATTTCGCGTTCCAGTGGCTCGACCTTGCCAAGCTCGACGAGATCGTCCCGGACAGAAGTCAGTTCCCGCACGCCAGTGGTTTGCTCGACCCGCGCGATCTGATGAAGGAAGAGCTGCGGTTGTTCATGGACAGCGTGCTGCGCAGCGACGCGAGCGTCGTGAGTCTCCTAACCGCGGACCATACCTTTCTGAATGAGCGCCTGGCCATGCACTACGGCATCGAATCCGTGAAGGGTGCCCGCTTCCGCCGCGTGGGGCTTGCGGACGAATCGCGCCATGGGCTGCTGGGCAAGGGCGCCATCCTGATGTTGACGGCGTATCCGAACCGCACCTCACCGGTACTGCGCGGCGCCTGGATACTGGAACGCCTGGTCGGTGCACCCCCGCC
>JAOTTL010000288.1:0-3327 GCA_029864385.1 Betaproteobacteria bacterium
AAGGCCAGCGCGGGGTCGTGCTGCGCTACGGGAAGTATGTTGCAACCACGATGCCAGGGCCGCGCTGGCACTTGCCCTATCCCATCGAGTCGGCCGAGGTCGTGAACCTCGACCAGGTGCGAACGGTCGAGGTGGGCTATCGCAATAACGTCGGGAGCAAGGTGCTGAAGGAATCCCTGATGCTGACCGATGACGAGAACATCGTCGACGTGCAGTTTGCGGTGCAGTACGTGCTGAAGAGCCCTACCGACTACCTCTTCAACAGCCGGTCGCCGGATGAGGCCGTGTTGCAGGCGGCGGAAACGGCGGTCCGGGAGATCGTGGGCAAGAGCAGCATGGACTTCGTGGTGTTCGAGGGCCGGGCCGAGGTTGCGGCGCGCGCACAGAAGCTGATGCAGGAAGTTCTCGACCGTTACGGCACCGGCATCAACATTAGCAAGGTGACGATGCAGAACGCGCAGCCGCCGCAGCAGGTGCAGGCCGCGTTCGACGACGCGGTCAAGGCGGGGCAGGACCGCGAGCGTCAGAAGAACGAAGGCCAGGCTTACGCCAACGACGTTATTCCGAGGGCGCGCGGGATGGCCGCGCGCTTGCAGCAGGAAGCCGAAGGCTATCGTCAGCGCGTGATCGAGCAATCGGAGGGTGACGCCGCCCGCTTCCGCCAGGTCCTGGTTGAGTACAACAAGGCGCCGCGGGTCACGCGTCAGCGGCTCTACATCGACGCGATGCAGCAAATCATGGGCAACACGACCAAAGTGCTGATCGACCAGAAAAGCGGGAGCAATCTGATCTATCTGCCCCTCGACAAGATCATGGATTTGTCACGCAGTGGCGCGGCTGATACGACGTCCAAGCCGGCGGAGCAGACGCCGGCGCCGGACGCGTCGACCGCGCGTTCGCGCGAGGCATTCCGCTCGCGCGCGCGGGAGGGACGCTGATGAGAGCCCATTTCGGCGCCCTGGTCATCGGTGCGGTGGTCGTACTGATCATCGCTTCCCTCAGCCTTTTCGTCGTCGACCAGAGGCAAAACGCCATCGTGTTCCGCCTGGGTGAGGTCATCGACATAAAGAAGGACCCAGGTCTCTATTTCAAGGTGCCGTTGTTGGACAACGTGCGGACATTCGACGTGCGCATTCTCACCATCGATACGCCCGAGCCGGAGCGATTCCTGACCTCCGAGAAAAAGAACGTGCTGGTCGACCTCTTCATCAAGTGGCGGATCATCGATGTGCGTCAGTTCTACGTCAGCGTGCAGGGAAATGAAAACCTTGCGCAGACGCGGCTGCTGCAGACCATCAACGACGGTTTGCGCGCCGAGTTCGGCAATCGCACGGTCCACGAGGTGGTTTCCGGGGAACGCGACCAGATCATGGATCTGATGCGCAAAAAGGCCAACGAGGATGCGGTCAAGATCGGCGTGGAGGTGTACGACGTGCGGTTGAAGCGCGTCGATCTGCCGCAGGAAGTGAGCGAATCGGTCTATCGCCGGATGGAAGCGGAGCGCAAACGGGTCGCGAACGAGTTGCGGTCCACCGGTGCCGCCGAGTCGGAGAAGATCCGGGCTAACGCCGACCGGCAGCGCGAGGTGATCGTGGCGGAGGCTTACCGTGCAGCGGAGAATATCAAGGGCGAAGGCGATGCGAAGGCGACGGGGATCTACGCGCGCGCCTACGAGCCCAACCCCGAGTTCTACGCGTTCTACCGCAGCCTCGAAGCGTACAAATCGAGCTTCAAGGGAAAAAACGATCTACTGGTGCTTGACCCAAGTTCGGAGTTCTTCGACTACCTCAAATCACGCGGCAGCCCAGGCAAATAGCGGGTCGCCGGGCGGGTGGGGCCAGGACCCGAGCTGCTGTTGCGGAGATCTCGATGGGCAGTATCCTGCTAACGGCTGTCGCCCTGATGCTCATCATCGAAGGGGTGCTGCCCTTCCTGCTGCCTGTGCTGTGGCGCGAGACCTTTCGCAAGCTGATAGCCATGTCCGACGGGCAAATCCGCTTTGTGGGCCTGACCTCGATGCTGGCCGGTCTGCTTCTGCTGCTCATTGTGCGCCATTGACGCGCAGGAGCCAGGATCGAGGGCTCAGTGAGAGTCCCTACCGTTCTCCTCTATAAAGCGGGGCATAATCTTGGTGCGTGGTTCGTTTCTTGGCGTGTTCTTTGCGCTTTGGCGTCTTTGCGGTAAGGATTGTCCGGTATGTCGAAGAACGTAGTAGTCGTAGGTGCCCAGTGGGGCGACGAGGGCAAGGGCAAGATCGTCGATTGGCTCACCGATCATGCCCGGGGAGTGGTGCGCTTTCAGGGCGGCCACAACGCCGGCCATACCCTGGTGATTGGCGGCAAGAAAACCGTGCTGCATCTGATCCCGTCCGGTATTCTGCGCGACGGTGTCGCGTGCTATATCGGCAATGGCGTTGTACTGTCTCCGCACGCGCTGGTGGAGGAGATCGACACGCTTGCACAGGCGGGCGTCGACGTGAGTCCGCGTTTGAAGATCAGTGAGGCCTGCCCGCTGATCCTGCCGCACCATGTCGCGCTCGACCAGGCGCGCGAGATGGCCAAGGGGGCGGGGAAGATCGGCACCACGGGCCGCGGTATCGGCCCCACCTATGAAGACAAGGTGGCGCGGCGCGGACTACGCCTTCAGGATCTCTTTCACCCGGATCGATTCGCAGCCAAGCTGAAAGACGTGCTCGAGTTTCACAACTTTGTGCTGAAGAGCTACTTCCACGCGCAGACAGTCGATTACCAGAAGACTCTAGACGAGACGCTGGCGCTCGCTGGGCGCATCAAACCCATGATCGCGGACGTGCCGCGGTTGCTCTACGAGGCGCAGAAAGCGGGTCACAATCTGTTGTTCGAGGGCGCGCAAGGCGCGCTGCTCGATATCGATCACGGCACGTACCCGTACGTGACTTCGAGCAATTGCGTGGCGGGCGCGGCTGCCGCCGGGGCTGGTATCGGGCCGCAACATCTGCATTTCGTGCTCGGCGTCACCAAGGCCTACACGACCCGTGTGGGCTCGGGGCCGTTTCCGACGGAGCTGCACGACGAGATCGGGCGGCAGCTCGCGAGCCGCGGCAAGGAGTTCGGCGCGACCACCGGACGCCCACGGCGCTGCGGCTGGCTGGACGCCGCGGCACTGAAACGCTCGATTCAGATCAACGGCATCACGGGCCTGGGGGTAACCAAGCTCGACGTGCTGGACGGCATGGATCCCGTGCGGATTGCGACGGGCTACCGCCTCGACGGCCGCCACAGCGATATCCTCCCGGTGGGCGCGGAAGAGCTGTCCGGATGCGAGCCGATCTACGAGGAAATGCCGGGC
>JAOTTL010000003.1:0-47975 GCA_029864385.1 Betaproteobacteria bacterium
CGACATTCGCTGGAGCCTTTTCGTATGTGGCCCGTGTTTCAAGCGCTACTGGCGATCATTTGTACCGCAGCCAGATCGCGGCTGTCGTTGCAGTTGGAAGTGGTTGCCCTGCGGCATCAGCTGAGCGTCTATCGGCGATCGGTTGAGCGCCCGAGAATTCGGCCGGGAGACGGGGGTTCTACCTGGCATGGCCGTTCGAGAAGATTCGCCAGACAGTGCCTGGCGAATCTTCGGGCGCAGTATTGCCGTCGTCGTCAGCGCAGTTGAGGGGAATTCCAACTTACCCGATGGTGCGCGCTGCTTTCCGCTCCCTTCGTCAGCCTACGTGCGTCTTCTTTCGGCCAAAAAAATGTGGGAATGGCTCACTACGCGGCCACTGGCCGAGCTAAATGGGTTGAACGCAGTGACACGGCGGAGACGAGCGCGGCTATCAAGCGTGGCGTCCGAGCCGCCGGACACGTTGAGCTAGCCTCTCCTCCCAAGTTCTGGTGTAGGTGGCAGTGTAGGTCGAGAGAATTTCTTCCGATCTCTAGAGGGGAAAGGTACTGCTGCATCATGGGCGTATGGCGCTCAAGGGGTTGCTGCATGTGGTGTATGGACGGCAGCGATACCGGGCGCCGGTATTTTGACACGTTGACCATCGATATTGTCGAAGAGCCAGCTCTGGCGAGCCGGGTAATGCTGCTAAAATTGCCCCCTCATCATTGCTGGCTTGAGTGACTATGAGAACCGGACATCGCGCGCTGGCGGTCCTGGTCTCCCTCTTCCTCCTTGCGGGAGGGCCTGTTTCCGGGGCGGCTGCGGCGCAGCCGCAGAGCGATACCAACAAGGATTGGCAATTGCGCGTCAACTCGACCGCGCGGCTGATCGCGGGACTCGTCCCGACTCACCCGGACCATCGCGCGCTCGCCGAGCGGCCGGATTGGAAGGCTCATAGCGCCAAGCTGCGGGCATCCTGGGCATGGCTGCGGGATCAGCAGATCGCGCCCCTGACGGCTTGGCGCAACGGGGCCGTGCCCCCGGTTTGTCCGGTTGGCAGCACGCTGCTCTACCCGTTCAGCGGCCCGGATTTTTTCAATGCCTACTGGTTGTTTCCCAATTGCGAGGCCTATGTCCTGTTCGGGCTCGAGCCGATCGGCAGCCCGCCGGCGATCGAGACGATGAGCGATGTTCAGTTGGCGCGCCTGCTGACCGATGTCCGTGAAGCGATGGCCAATCTGCTTGCCCGCAACTACTTCGTCACGTCGAGAATGGACAAGCAGATGCAGGCCGAGGAACTCAACGGAGTGGTGCCGATCATCATGATCTCGATGGCGCTTGCCGGTATCGAGGTCCTTCGCATCGCGCCGCTCACGCTGGGACGGGCCCAGCACGCAGCGTCGGAGGCGAATGCCGAGTCCACCGTCCGGCCGCGGCGAAAGTTGAAAGGCGTCACGATCGAGTTCCGGCGGCTGGGTGCGCCCGTGCCGCAACGCTTGAACTACTTTTCCGTGGATGCTTCGAACGCGGGGATCGCTCGCAATCCGCAGTTCCGTGATTATCTGCGGGGGCTGGCACCGACGACAACCCTCATCAAGTCGGCGTCCTATCTTCTGCACGTGAGCGAGTTCAAAAGGCTGCGCCACGTGCTGCTCGACGTAAGCGGATTCCTGGTTCAGGACGACACAGGAGTGCCGTACGCGATGCTGGCCAAGCGCGGCTGGCAGTTGACCGTCTACGGCCGCTACGAAGTGCCGATTCCGCCGTTCGAGCGCCACTACCAGCCGGACCTGGCGGAGGCATTCGTCGTCACGAACCCCCAGCCGTTGTCGTTTCGTTTCGGCTACCGGCGCAGTATTCGCGATGACCGCTCCAACGTGATGGTCGCGCAAAGGACGCTGGCGCGGCGCCTGGGGCCGGACAAGGACGCAGCGGGTGCGTCCGCGCCGGCGCAGCTCGGCCGGTAACGCGGCACCGCTTCGCGCCGCCATAGGCACTGCCGTGCGATGGCCCGCGCGGTCGCGTTGGAATGCGCTTTTTTTGCGCCATGAGCGTGGAGATCCATAGTGCCACCTTTGTCACCTCGGACGGCGTGCGCCTGCGCGTGATGGAGGCGGGGCCGTGCGGGTCGGACAGCGCGGTCGCGGCGACGATTCCTGTGATGGCGTTCGTGCCCGGCTGGTCCATGCCGGCCGACATCTGGCAGCCGCAGCTGGCCGCGCTGGGTGCCAGCCATCGCGTTGCGGCGCTCGATCCCCGCGGCCAGGGCGAATCGGAAATACCGGCACGCGGTTTCGATATCGAACGGCGCGCGACCGATGTGCGCGAATTCGTCGCGCGCTATGAGCGTGTCGTGCTGGTGGGGTGGTCGCTCGGAGCGCTGGAAGCACTTCAATGTGTGCATCGCTATGGCGATGCCGGGCTCGAGGCGCTGGTGCTGGTCGATTCTTCGGTGGGTGAGGATCCCCCGCCGCTGCCCGCTGCCCAATTTATCGAGGCGCTCCAGCGGAACCGTCGCGCCACGATCGAGGTGTTCGTGCGCGAGATGTTCAGTTCGCCCCGGACCACGCTCGAGCTTGACGCGCTGGCGGACGCTGCGTTGCGCATGCCGCTCGAAGCGAGCCTCGCGCTCTTTCCGCGCGGCATGCCGAGGGAACACTGGCGCGGTATCGTGCGCGCCTTCGGCAAGCCGCTGCTATACGTCGTCACGGAGCAACTTGCCGCGCAGGCCCAAAACCTCCTGCGCAATCGGCCCGGGACGCGCGTCGAGGTGTTCGAGACGGCCGGGCATGCGCTCTTCGTCGACGAGGCCGATCGCTTCAACCGGCTGCTGGTCGCCTTTGTCGACGAGATCGCCGCGGCCGCGCGCCAGGCACCCTCTCGCGCGTGAGTCGGTCCTCGCGAACCCGTGTTTGCGGGTGCGCCATCTTTTTCTTGCAACATTTCGGGACGAGGCTTTCCACCCCGCAGGGGCGATCGCCCCGGCCGGAGGGAGTACAATCCGCCCGTGCAATCAAGCGCGGTGAAGTTATGGCGAGTGATCGCGCTCAAGGTGCGAGCCGCGATCTGTGTGTCGGCCATATCGGCGCTCGCCGGCTGCACTCCCGCGCAGCAGCTGCTGTTTAGCTTGATTCCCGATGGCACCTTTCCGATTCTGCTCAGCCACCTCGAGAAGACGAGCGAGACCAACCGCCGCCGCGTGGCCGAGCTCGACGCGCGCGGTGACTGGACCGGCCTGGTGCAGTTCGCCGAGGAGAACCTGGCGCATGACCGCTCCAATACGGACTGGTGGATGGTCAAGGGCTATGCCTATATGCAACTCGGGCGGCACGAGCAGGCGGCCGAGTGCTATGCGGAGATTGTGCGGCTCAGGCCCGACGATATGCTCGGGTGGAATCTGCTGGCGGAGTCCCAGCGCGCAGCGCGGCAGCCGCAGCGCGCCGCGCAGACGCTCAACAACGCTTTGCTCATCCGCCAGGACTCGCCGGCGACGTGGTATCTGCTGGGCGAGAGCTACACCGATCTCGGACGCTACCAGCCCGCAGCGTTGGCCTATCGGCAAGCCGTGCGATTGAACCGCGAATTTGCGCAGGCCTGGTACGGGCTTGGGCGCTCCTATGCCCGACAGGGACGTCAGGCCGACTTCGAGCAGATCGTTCACACGCTGGCGAGCCTCAACCCGCCGCTGGCGCAACAGCTGGCAAAGGAGCGGCCGGCGCGTGAAGTACCCCGAACACCCTAAACCACCTTAGCCGCAGATAAACGCAGATAAACGCAGATACAGCTCAAGAACCCTTCTGCCTTGTTGTTTCTAGCCTCCGATCGATGCCTCTGTGTACGGGTGTGTAGTGAATGGTGAGTAGACTGACCCGTCAGTCATCACCAGTTGCTCGTCACGGATTTGATCGGCGTTCATCGGCGTGTATCTGCGGCTAATTCGCGGTTTTCAAACGCGGCTCGACTCACGATTCACCATTCACGATTCACGGAATTGATCGTGAGTTAGTGCGTCAGCCGCGCTGGAGCGCGGGCGTTAGGTGCGGCGACAGCGCCTGGAGCAGCTGGACAAAAACTTTCGGCGCGCCGGCCACGATGTTGCCGGTCTGTATGTAATCGGGCTCGCCCCGCAGGTCGCCCACCAGGCCGCCGGCTTCGGAGATGAGGAGCGAACCCGCCGCAATGTCCCAAGGGCTCAGCCCAAACTCCCAGAACCCGTCGAGCCTGCCCGCCGCCACGTAGGCGAGATCGAGGGCCGCAGAGCCCGCGCGCCGGATCCCGGCCGAGTTCTTCATTATGTCGCGCAAGATCGCGAGATAGACCTCCAGGTGCTCGAGTTGTCGGAATGGGAAGCCGGTTCCGATCAGGGCGGACTTCAGGCTCACGCGCTTGCTCACGCGCATGCGCTGGTCGTTGAGAAAGGCGCCGCGCCCGCGCGATGCGGTGAACAGATCATTGCGGCCGGGATCGTAGACGACGGCCTGCGTGACGGTGCCCTTGTGTACAAGCGCGATCGCGACAGCGTATTGGGGAAAGCCGTGGATGAAATTCGTCGTTCCGTCGAGCGGATCGATGACCCACTGGTAATCCGACTGGCCGGACGCGCCGCTCTCTTCTGCTAGAATCGCGTGATCGGGGTAGGCTTCGCGCAGCGTGCGAATGATCGACTGCTCTGCTTCACGATCGACGTCCGAAACGAAATCGTTCGCTGCTTTCTCCTGGAAGCTGACGATGTCCAGATTGCGGGTCGCGCGGTTGATAATGCCGCCGGCACGCCGCGCCGCCTTGACCGCGATGTTGAGCATTGGATGCATGGTCGGCGAAGGAGTTTGTCAGGCTTGGCGCCGACAAACTCCTTAATATGATGACGTTGGATACGGTGCGGTCTTGCAGTCTGTGGCCGGTCAGGCCTCGAGGCTCGACGGGCTGCCAGGTTGATGAATGCCATATTCTAAGGGAATACAGTGATTATCGGCGGCGTTTCAGTGTCTAGCGCGCGTGATTACCGCCTATAGTCGAATGGCAGGTGCGGGGTGAGCGCCGCCGATAAGCTCAAAAGCATTCGCATCGTGCTTTGCGGAACGGTGCATCCCGGCAATATCGGCGCCGCCGCACGTGCATTGAAAACGATGGGGCTTGGGCAGCTCCATCTCGTCTCGCCCGTCTGTTTTCCCCATCCGCAGGCGGAGTGGCTCGCCGTGGGCGCGGTCGACGTGCTACGGCGCGCCAAGGTGTGTGCGACCCTCGACGAGGCGCTCAGCGGTGTTGTGTTTTCGGTCGCCTGCACCGCGCGCACGCGCGAGCTCGCTGTGCCGATGGTGACGGCGCGGGAGGCCGCGGCCCGCGTCATCCGGCGCGCGCGCGGCGGGACGGTCGCGCTCGTCTTCGGCAACGAAACCTTCGGGCTCACGGGCGAGGAGGTCGGCAAGTGCCGCCTGCTCGCGACGATTCCCGCCGATTCGCGCTACCCCTCGCTCAACCTCGGTGCGGCGGTGCAGGTCTTCTGCTACGAGCTGCGGCAAGCGGCGCTGGGCGATCGCGCGCCGCGCGCGAGGCAACCCCCGCCGGTGCCTCACGAGGAGGTCGAGCGCTTCTTGGCCTACCTCGAGCGGACGATGATCGAGACTGGATTCCTCGACCCGAAACATCCCAAGCGGCTGATGCCGCGGTTGCGACGCCTGTTCTCGCGCGCGCAACTCGAGAAGGACGAGGACAATATTCTGCGCGGGTTGTTCGAGGTACTGCGGCGGCCCAAGGCTCGCTCGAAAGTTGACTAAATTAGTAGGATATCGTAAGCTGCGCGCCCTGATCATTGATTCGTAAACGATGTTTTCCCGTATCAGAGAAGAGATCGCGGTCGTTTTTGAGCGTGATCCAGCCGCTCGTAACACCTGGGAGGTGATTACGTGCTACCCCGGCTTCCACGCCATGTTGTTCCATCGTCCCGCCCATTGGCTGTGGATGGCGGGATTCAAGTGGATGGCGCGACTGGTTTCGCACGTCGCGAGATGGCTGACGGGAATCGAGATTCATCCGGGTGCCACCATCGGACGGCGTTTTTTTATCGATCACGGCATGGGCGTTGTCATTGGCGAGACGGCTGAGATTGGAGACGACTGCACGCTCTACCACGGCGTAACCCTTGGCGGGACTTCCTGGGAGAAGGGCAAGCGTCATCCCACCCTCGGAAAAGGCGTCGTTATCGGCGCCGGCGCGAAGATACTGGGTCCGATCATGATCGGTGACGGGGCCCGGATCGGGTCGAACGCGGTGGTGGTGAAGGAGGTGCCGCCCGGCGCCACGGCGATCGGCATCCCGGCGCGCATCGCGGAAACGGCGGGGGCAGCACCGAACGGCCGCTTCGCTGCCTATGCCGTGGCGAAGGATCTCAACGATCCGGTGGCGAAAGCGATTCACGAGCTAATCGACCATTGCGTGGAGAACGACAAGCGTATCGACCAGATCCTTGTCGAGCTGCAGCGCCTTGGCTGCAAGGTCGAGGGACAGGAGGGTGCCCAACTTGACGCGAGCCATCTCAATAAAATGGTTGACTAAAACGCTCGGGTAAGCTATAAACTTGAGCGAATTACCAGAACATTGCGCCCTAAAAATATCTGTTTTATTTCAATACATTAAGAGGCGGAATATGAGACTGACGACAAAAGGCCGGTTCGCGGTTACTGCGATGATGGATCTGGCGATGCACCATGGCAGCGGTCCGGTAACGCTGGCCGAAATCAGTGGTCGGCAAAAGATTTCGCTGTCGTATCTGGAGCAGTTATTTGGCAAGCTGCGGCGGCACCAGTTGGTCGAGAGTGTGCGCGGGCCGGGTGGCGGCTATTGCCTCGCGAAGGAGACGGGTGACTTGACGGTTGCCGACATCATCCTGGCGGTGGATGAGCCGATCGACGCCACTCAATGCGGCGGCAAGGAGAACTGCCGCGACGAGCAGAAGTGCTTGACCCACGACTTGTGGGCAACGCTGAACGAGCGCATTTTCGACTACTTGGGGTCCGTGACATTGCGCCAGCTCGTCGAGTCGCACAAAGCCAAAGAAGCGGGCGTGGCGCAGGTTCATGACATGCGAGAAGCGCCGCACAAGCGCACGCCGAGCGCCGTTTCGGCATAGATCGGCGCCGTGGAGCGAGCCCAGGCAGGGACGCTGACGATGGAGCACGTTTACTTCGATCACAACGCGACAACGCCGCTCGATGACACGGTGTTCGAGGCGATGCTGCCGTACTTTCGCGGCCGCTACGGCAATGCGTCCAGCCGCCACGAGCTGGGAACCGGTGCGCGCAAGGCCGTGAATATTGCGCGCGAGCAGGTCGCCGCACTGGTCAACGTGCAACCCGCGCAGGTCACTTTTGTCTCGGGCGGGACCGAAGCCAACAATTTCTTCATCAAGGGCGCCGCGGGCTATCTCAAGCCCATGCAGATTGCTGTGAGCGGCGTCGAGCACCCGTGCGTGGCGAAACCGGCGCAGGAGATTGCGCGCCAGGGTTGGAAATTGCGCCGGCTCGCCGTCGGCGCGGACGGCCGGGCGGATCTTGCCGACGTGGACGAGGCGCTCAAGGAGCCGACCGGGATCGTATCGCTGATGCTGGCAAACAACGAGACGGGCGTAATCCAGCCGGTAGCCGAAGTGGCGGAGCGGGCGCGCCGTGCGAAAGCCTGGATGCACACCGACGCGGTCCAGGCACTCGGCAAGATCGCGGTCGACTTCGACGCGCTCGGGGTGCACGCGATGACGCTCTCCGCCCACAAGCTCTACGGTCCCAAGGGGGCCGGCGCACTGATCATGGACAAGCGGCTGCAACTTCGCCCGCTCATCCATGGCGGCGGTCATGAGCACGGATTGCGTTCGGGCACTGAGAACGTGCCGGCGATCGCGGGATTTGGCGCCGCTTGCGAGCTGGCAGCGTCACGGCTCGAGACAATCGGTCCCCGGCTCGAACAGCTGCGGGGGCGGCTCGAGCAGGGTCTGCATGGCTTAGGCGCCGTCATCTTCGGGGCACGCGCACCGCGGATTTCCAACACGTCCTACTTTGCGTTCAAGGGCGTCGTGGGGGAAACCCTCGTCATCGAGCTCGACAAGTCCGGCTTCGCGGTAGCCCCGGGCGCCGCTTGTTCCAGCGCGAACCCTGAGCCATCAGCGACCCTGCTCGCAATGGGCGTCGAACCGGAGTTCGCGCGGGGCGCGGTACGGTTCTCCCTTGGCGTCGGCAATACACAGCAGGAAGTCGACGAATTCCTCCGGGCGCTAAAGACCGTCCTGTCCCGTTTGAAGAGCTTGACGGCGATGTCGGTCTAGTGTTGGTGACGAGTGAATTGACATGGCGATACAACTGACGGAAAACGCGGCGAAGCAGATCAAGGCGCAGCTCGCCAAACGGGGCCGCGGATTGGGACTGCGGGTGGGTGTAAAGACCGTTGGCTGCTCGGGCTACGCTTACACCTACGACTATGCCGACGAAGTTCGCGCTGGCGATCAGCTCTTCGAGGCGCACGATGCCAGGCTCGTGATCGATGCGAAGAGCGTGGAATTTCTGGAGGGCTCCACGCTCGACTTCGTCAAGGAAGGGCTAAAGCAGGTGTTCAAGTTTCATAACCCAAACGTTGATGCGACCTGCGGCTGCGGCGAGAGCTTCAGCGTCCGGACGGAAGACAGTAAACGGTAAACGGTAATCGGCGAAGCGCGGTGAAAACGATGTGGGTTGCGTCCATTCATCATTCACGCATTTGAGAAAAAGTAATGAGCAGCGTACTGGAACATCTGGTCAATCAGCCCTACCAGCACGGTTTCGTGACCGACATCGAGTCGGACACCGCGCCCAAGGGGCTGAACGAGGATACGATCCGGTTCATTTCGGTGAAGAAAAGCGAGCCGGAATGGCTGTTGGAGTTCCGCCTCAAGGCGTACCGCCACTGGCTCACCATGCAGGAGCCCAAGTGGCCGAACGTGAGGTACCCGAAGATCGACTTCCAGGACATCATTTACTACTCGGCGCCCAAGCCGAAGAAGCTCGCGAGCATGGACGAGGTCGACCCGGAGCTGCTGCGCACCTTCGAGAAACTGGGCGTGCCGATGAACGAGCGGGCCAAGCTTGCCGGGGTGGCGGTGGACGTAATCTTCGACTCGGTGTCGGTCGCGACCACCTACAAGCAGAAACTGGCCGAGGTCGGCATCATCTTTTGTTCGATCTCGGAAGCCGTGCGCGAGCATCCCGAGCTGGTGCGGAAGTATCTGGGCACCGTGGTGCCAACCGGCGACAACTACTACGCGGCGCTCAATTCCGCGGTCTTCACCGACGGCTCGTTCTGCCACATCCCGAAGGGCGTCAAGTGCCCGATGGAGCTCTCGACTTATTTCCGCATCAACACCGAGTCTTCCGGGCAGTTCGAGCGGACCCTCATCGTCGCGGAGGAAGGCGCTTCGGTTTCCTACCTCGAAGGCTGCACGGCGCCCAAGTTCGACAGCAACCAGCTTCACGCGGCGGTGGTGGAGCTGGTCGCGCTCGATGACGCCGAGATCAAGTACTCGACGGTCCAGAACTGGTACGCCGGCGACGAGAACGGCGTGGGCGGGATCTACAACTTCGTGACGAAGCGGGGGCTCTGCAAGGGTGTCAACTCCAAGATCTCCTGGACCCAGGTCGAGACCGGCTCTGCGATTACCTGGAAGTATCCCTCCTGCGTGCTGCTGGGCGAAAACTCGATCGGCGAGTTCTACTCGGTCGCGCTCACCAACCATCACCAGCAGGCGGATACCGGTACCAAAATGGTGCATATCGGCAGCAACACGCGCAGCCGGATCATCAGCAAGGGCATCTCAGCGGGCCAATCGAACAACAGCTACCGAGGCCTGGTGAAGATCGGCGCGCGCGCGGAAGGCGCGCGTAACTTCTCGCAGTGCGACTCGATGCTGATAGGCGCGAAGTGCGGCGCCAACACCTTCCCGTATATTCAGGTGCACAACAACAGCGCCAAGGTCGAGCACGAAGCGACGACGTCCAAGATCGGCGAGGACCAGCTGTTCTACCTCGCGCAGCGCGGCATCGGTGCGGAAGAAGCGGTGTCCATGATCATCAACGGGTTCTGCCGCGACGTATTCCAGCAGCTGCCGATGGAATTTGCCGTGGAGGCGACCAAGCTGCTTGGCCTCAAGCTTGAAGGGAGCGTGGGATGACCCGACCGGACTCAAGAATTCTGCTCGAGGTGAAAGGGCTCCACACCAACGTGGCCGGGGTGGAGATCCTGAAGGGCATCGATCTCACCGTGCGGGCCGGTGAGGTGCACGCGATCATGGGGCCCAACGGCTCCGGGAAGAGCACGTTCGCCAAGGCGCTCGCGGGGCATCCTGGCTACAAGGTGACCGCTGGCACGGCCACCTTCGAGGGACGGAACATTTTTGAGATGGCGCCTGAGGATCGGGCCCGGGCGGGTCTGTTCCTGGGCTTCCAGTATCCCGTGGAGATCCCCGGGGTGTCGAACACCGCGTTCCTGCGGCTTGCCTACAACACCGTGCAGGGCGCCCGCGGCAAGGACGAGCTCGACCCGCTCGAATTCGACGATTACGTGCGCGAGAAGATGAAGCTGCTCGACATGGATGTGGGCTTTCTCGACCGCAGCGTCAACGATGGCTTCTCTGGCGGCGAGAAGAAGCGCAACGAAATCCTGCAGATGGCGCTGCTCGAGCCGCGGCTCGCGATCCTCGACGAGACGGACTCGGGGCTCGACATCGACGCGCTGCGCGTGGTCTCGGGCGGCGTGAACCGGCTGCTCACGCCTGACAATGCGGTGGTCCTCGTCACGCATTACCAGCGCCTGCTCAATTACATCGTGCCGGATTACGTGCACGTCATGGAAGGCGGCCGCATCGTCAAGACGGGCGGCAAGGAGCTTGCCGTCGAGCTGGAAGCGCGGGGCTACGACTGGATCAAGGGGAAAGCGGCGGCATGAACACGGCGGTTGGCGCGACGCATCCCTACATCGAGGCCCTGCTGAAGGGCTGCGAGCCTGGGCACGACCGACCCTCCTGGCTCGGCGAGCGGCGCGCGGCTGCGCTCGAGCGCGCAAATGCGCTCACGGTTCCGACCACGCGCGACGAGGAGTGGCGCTTCACCGACATCACGCCGTTGACCCGCGTGCCGTTCCGGGCGGCAGACGCAGCATCGCGCCCGGGCACAACGGAGATCGAGCGCTTCATCGCGCCGGAAGCCGCCGTGCGCCTGACGTTCGTGGACGGCACATTTGCCCCTGAGCTGTCGGTCAACGCGGGCTTGCCCTATGGGGTGGTGGTCACCAACCTTGCTGCCGGGCTCCTCACGCACGGCTCTGTGATCGAACAGCATCTTGCGCGCCACGCGCCGTTCCAGCAGGACGTGTTCGTGGCACTGAATACCGCGCGGTTACACGATGGCGCGCTCGTCTGGGTTGCAAAGGACCAGCGGTGCCCGACGCCCGTTCAGTTGCTGTTCCTCTCGACGCAAAAGGAGACGGCTACCTACCCGCGCTGCCTAGTCCTGGCGGAGGCGGGGGCTGACCTCACGCTGATCGAGGATTACGCGGGGTTGACCGACGGGGCGTATTTTACCGACGCAGTGACCGAGGTTGCCATCGGCGATGGCGCGCGGGTGCGGCACGTGAGGCTGCAGCGTGAGGCGGGCAGTGCGTTCCACATCGCCACCTGCGCCGTAGGGCTTGCGAAGGATGCCCGTTACGCTTCTCACGCCATCACGCTCGGCGCGCGCATTTCGCGGCACAGCCTCAACGTGAGGCAGAACGGCGAGGGCGTGGAGGCTCATCTCGATGGACTTACGCTGATCGCAGGGCGGCAGCTGGCGGATACGCATACCGTGCTCGACCACGGCAGGCCCAACGGCAGGAGCCGGCAGCTGCACAAATGCATCGTCGGCGGCGCGGCGCACGCAGTCTTCGACGGCAAGATCGCGGTGGCGCCGGGCGCCCAGCTCACCGACTCTGCGCAAGAGAGCCGCAACCTGCTGCTCTCGGACAAGGCGCACGTGGACACAAAGCCGCAACTCGAGATTTTTGCCGATAACGTGAAGTGCGCGCACGGTGCGACGGTTGGACAGCTCGATGCCGAACAGCTGTTCTATCTGCGGAGCCGGGGGCTGTCGCAGCAGAGGGCGCGCAACCTGCTCACGTACGCCTTTGGCGCAGAGGTCATAGACCGCATACCCGTCCCCTCGCTCGTCGAGGAGCTTGAGGAAACCGTGCTCGCCGAGATCCAGAGCGCCGAATGACGATGACTGCCCCGCATGCAGCGATAAAGGCCTCGCGTCACGTCGGTCTCGACGTGGAGCGCCTGCGGGCCGATTTTCCGATTCTGAGGCTGCGTGTGAACGGGAAGCCTCTCGTGTTTCTCGACAGCGCGGCATCAAGTCAGATGCCCCAGCCCGTGCTCGATCGGTGGATCCGCTACCAAACTACGCAGCACGCCAACATTCATCGTGCGGTCCACTACCTCTCGGAGACTGCGACCGCCGAATACGAGGGCGCGCGCCGCAAGCTGCAAGCTTTCATCAATGCCGGGGACGAGAGCGAGGTCATCTTCACGAGCGGGACCACCGATGCCATCAATCTCGTCGCGCATGGCTATGGCCGCAAATTCATCGGGGCGGGAGACGAAATCGTCCTGACGACGCTCGAGCATCATGCCAACATCGTTCCGTGGCAGATGGTTGCCGAGGAGAAGGGCGCCCGGATCCGCGTCGTTCCGGTGAATGACCGCGGCGAGCTCCTCATGGAGGAGTACCTGAAGCTGCTCGGTCCCCGCACCCGGCTCGTTGGCGTGACGCATGTTTCCAACGCGCTGGGTACGGTGAACCCGCTGCGTGAAATGATTGCCGCCGCGCATGAGAAGGGCATCCCCGTTCTCGTGGATGGCGCGCAGGCCGTGCCGCACATGAAGGTCGACGTGCAGGCCCTCGACTGCGATTTTTACGCTTTCTCGGGGCATAAGATGTTCGGCCCTACTGGCATCGGTGTGCTCTACGGCAAGGCGGCCTGGCTCGAGAAGATGCAACCTTTCAAGGGCGGCGGGGACATGATCCTCTCCGTGACGTTCGAGAAAACGGTCTACAACACGATCCCGTTCAAGTTCGAGGCCGGCACGCCGCCGATCGCGGCGGCGGTCACCTTGGGCGCCGCCGTCGATTACCTGGCCGGCATCGATATAGCGGATATCCAGGCGCACGATACCGATATCCTCGACTACGCGACCAGGGAGATGAACCAGATCCCGGGGTTGCGCATCATCGGCACCGCTGAGAAGAAGGCGGGTGTCATCTCGTTCACGATCGATGGTGTGCATCCCCACGATGTCGGCACGCTCCTCAATGATGAGGGCGTCGCCGTTCGCACTGGCCACCATTGCGCGCAGCCGGTCATGCAGCGATTCGGCATTCCTGCCACCTCGCGAGCGTCATTCGCGTTCTACAACACCCTGGCTGAGGTCGACGCGCTCGTGGTTGGCATCAGGAAGGTGCAGAAGGTCTTTGGTTAAAAGGCGATGAACGGCATTGGTTTTGGGTCATGGCAGATAGCAAGCAGCTATATCAAGAAGTGATCCTCGATCACAACCGGAAGCCACGCAACTGGGGCGTGCTCGAGGATGCCACTCATAAGGCCGAGGGTCACAACCCGTTGTGCGGAGATCACATCAAGCTCACCGTGAAGCTGGGCGATGACAACGTCGATGCGATCAATGTCGAGGGCCAATCCTGCGCGATCTGCAAGGCTTCCGCTTCCATGATGACGACAGTGGTCAAGGGCAAGCCGAGAAGCGATGCGGAGCGGCTCGTTCAGGAGTTCCGCGACATGGCGACCGGCAAGCTCGATCATGAGCGGCAGCCCCATCACCTGGGCCGGCTAACGGTGTTCGCCGGCGTACGTGACCTGCCGACCCGGGTAAAGTGCGCGATCCTGCCGTGGCACACGCTGCACGCTGCGCTCAATGCGCAGGCGAACACGACTACCGAAGCGGAAGCCGATCCGATGCATGCCCCGATCGGCGGCGAGTGAAGGACAACATGACTAGATTTAGTTTCTCTTGGCGCCTTGGCGGTTAGTTAACTGGATTTCGAAGATGCCGAAGATCGCTGAAATAGAGCCGACGCCGAATCCCAACGCAATGAAGTTCGTCTTGCGGGAGCCGCTCACGTGGGGGATGTCGCGCTCGTTCGACACCGCCGAGCAGGCCCAAAGCGATCCGCTCGCGTCCGCCCTGTTCGATATCGAGCACGTTACGAACATTTTCTACGTGGATCACTGGATCACCGTGACGCAGGACGGGAAGGGCGACTGGCAGGAGCTGATGCGCAAGCTCGCGGTGCCGATCCGCGAAGCGCCTTCGGCCGACGCCGACTCGGCCCGCCATGCGGTCCACGCGGAAACGGGCGCCGCTCTGGAGAATCTTCCGGATGCCGACCGGGAGCGGCTCTCTCGTATCAACGCGCTGCTCGACGAGCAGGTGCGCCCGTATCTGCAGGGCGACGGCGGCGACCTCTACGTCGTCGGCCTGGAAGGCAACCGCCTCACGGTGCACTACCAGGGGGCCTGCGGCAGCTGCCCGAGCTCCATCTCCGGCACGCTCACCGGCATCGAGAGCCTGCTGCGGCCGATCGAGCCCGACATCGAGCTCGTTGCCGTGTGAATCGCCGAGACGCCGAGAGAAGCAAAAGCAATTTGTCTTTGGCATGTCTGATTGGGTCACCGTAGCCAAGGCGGGTGAAATCGCGCCTGGCGGCTTTCGTACCGTCGATGTGGATGGCGTTAACGTTGCCGTGTTCAACCTCGCCGGTGAATATTTCGCCCTCGAAGACGTGTGCACCCACGATGGCGGCCAGCTGACCGGCGGCATCGTCGAGGGTGAGGAGATCATTTGCCCGCGGCACGGCGCGAGCTTCTGCATTCGTACCGGCGCTGCGCTTTCCGCACCGGCATACGAGCCAACGGTTAAGTTCCCCGTGCGCGTGGAAAACGGCGAGCTTCAGGTGCGGGATGACCGCTGGGACTGAACAACGTTGACCGGTGATCCGTAACCAGTGCGCGGCCACGCAAATTTGTCAACGGCCTTGGGCGGTAGCAGCGACCAGTCACTGTTCACCGGTCACGAGTAACGCTGTTCGACTAAATGGACACGCTAACCCACGCCCTCTCCGGCGCCCTGCTTGCCCGCGCGACGGCGCCGCAGCAGTCGGACAAGAATATCCTGCCGCTGCGTCGCAGGGTATTTCTGGGCTTCGTCGCGGCCGCTATGCCCGATCTCGACTTCGTGATGGGGCAGTTCGGTACCGTGACCTACCTCCTGCACCATCGCGGTGTGACGCACTCGCTCATCATGCTGCCGCTGTGGGCCTTCGCGCTGGCGTGGATATGCGCACTCATCTGGCGCCGCGACCGTTCCTGGCGTGCCTATTTCGGCGTGTTGGCGCTCGGCATCGGCATCCATATCGCAGGGGACTGGATCACCTCGTTCGGCACCATGGTTCTCGCGCCGCTCTCCGACATGCGTGTCGGCATCGGGACCACCTTCATCATCGATCTCTGGTTCACGTCGATCATCCTCGTGGGGCTTGCTGCCGCACTCGTCTGGAGAGCGTCACGAGTCCCGGCGCTGGCAGGCCTTGCAGTGCTGTGCGGCTACGTTGCGTACCAGGGCCTGCTGCAGCAGCGGGCGGTCGAATGGGGCGAGGCCTATGCGAAGGCAGCGGGCCTGGAGCGCGCAGAAGTCACCGCTCAGCCACGGCCGATCTCGCCGTATAACTGGATGGTGGTGGTGCGCGACGGTGAGGCGTTGCGTTACAGCCTGGTCAATCTGATTCGGGGTGAGCCACGCACCTTGGCGCCGGACGCCGGGTTGATTGCGCGTCTCGACGCCCCTTACCTGCCCTTAACGCAGGCGCGGTGGGTGCACGCCGCGCACTTTGGCTCGAATGCGGAGCGCGCGATTGCCCGGGAGGCCTGGAGCCAGGGCCAGTTCAGTTTCTTCCGCTGGTTCGCCGCTTACCCGATTCTGTATCGCGTGGACACCGGTAATCCCTCCACCTGCGTCTGGTTCCAGGACCTGCGTTTCTTGACGCCAGGGCGCGGGCGGTGGCCGTTCCGCTTCGGCCTGTGCCGCGAGGAGGGGAGGCCATGGGAGCCATTCCAGCTGGTCGGCGAGAACACGCGCATTCCGGCCCGCTGAAAAATGGACTCGCAAAAAAATGGGCTCGGAAGGACCGCGCCCGAGTATCCGCTCTTCTGACGTGAGAATGCCGGGCTGATGTCTTTCACGATTGGACACCGAGCCCATTTTTTCGATTAAGCTACCCCGGACGCAAAAAGCGAAGGCACTGAGGGTTTCCCTGTATTTGAACTAAGGTCAGGGCTTGGTGCCGCGTGGACGATATGAGAACGATGGCCTTCATTTTGCGAGGTGGGCTGCTGGCATGGATGCTGGCCCTGACCTCGTGTCAGACCGTGCAGACGACCCGGCCGGGAGCGGTGGGTGTGGATCGGCAGCAGACGATGCTCGTTTCGTCGGAGCAGGTCAATAAGAGTGCTGTCCAGGCATACCGCCAGGAGCTCAAAAAGGCGGCCGCGAAAGGCGCGCTGAACCGCGATCCGGCGCAGGTTGCGCGCGTGCGCGTGATTGCGTTGCGGCTGGCAGCCGCTTCCGGCGCGTTCCGGCCGGATGCGCCGCGCTGGGCTTGGGAATCGAACGTCATCACTTCCAAGGAGATCAACGCGTGGTGCATGCCGGGCGGCAAGATGGCGGTTTATTCCGGACTCATCGATCGCTTGCGGGTGACGGACGACGAGCTCGCGGCGGTGATGGGCCACGAGATCGCGCATGCGCTGCGCGAGCACGGTCGCGAGCGCGCTTCCCAGGCGATGGCGCAGGGGCTCGCGCTATCGGTTCTCGGCGCAGCGGTCGGTGCGAGCAATTCCACCGTTCAGCTGGCGCAGGTGGTCACCGACGTCACGATCAACCTGCCAAACTCGCGCGGGCACGAGCAAGAGGCTGACCGCGTCGGTGTCGAGCTGGCTGCACGGGCGGGCTACGACCCGCGCGCGGCCGTAACGTTGTGGCAGAAAATGGCGCGGGCAAGCGGCGGCGGGCCGCCGCAATTCCTATCGACCCATCCTTCTCCCCAGAATCGCATCCGCGACCTGCAGGGCTACGCAGCCAAGGTCATACCGCTGTACGAAGCGTCGCGCCGGCGCTAGCTCTCTGCTAGCGCCGTTTACGGGACCTGGAAGATCGCCTCGACTTCGCAGGCTGCGCCACCAGGCAGCGCGTTGACGCCGATCGCAGCAGAAGCACTACCTGCAAAAATGGGGGTTGTGCCAGGCACTTGGATTCCTCCATTCATGGGATGGCTGACGATACCGGCTATTCCTATAATATGGTCGCGGCAGGGTTCGTTGGGAACGCTGGGGGTCAGATGCGACTTTTCCTATGGGAGACAGGCCATGAACACAAGCAAATGGGCGGCAATACTGGCGTCGGTTTTTGCGCTGTTAATCGTTGGCTGCCGGTCGGCTCCGGTGTACAACGTCAGCAACGCGCCCGTGACTTCGTCGAAAGCTAACCTGACGCTGGACGACGTTTCGAAAGCGATCATGCGCGCAGGCGGGGGTCTTGGCTGGCAGATGAAGGTAACGAAACCGGGCCATATACTGGCGTCGCTGCACCTGCGCACCCACGTTGCCGTGGTGGACGTGAACTACAGCCTGAGTTCGTACAGCATTACGTACAAAGAAAGCACTGATCTTCAGTACGACGGGACCAATATCCACAGCAACTACAACGGATGGATTCAGAATCTGGACCGGGGCATACGCACCCAACTGAACCTTATGTAGCGCTTGCCCACCCGTCGCGGCCACCGGACTTCGGTTCCGCCGTCGTGACGGGCCTCGATTTCGGGGGCTGCCCGACAATCGAGGCCGGAACCATAATCTTCACAGCGGGCGCCGGCACGGTATCATAGTCATCTCCTAGCGAAGCGGACAGGGGAAAACAGGGTGTTGGAGCAGACGGAATTCGTAGGGGAGGTGGCGCAGTTGATCGTCGAGGCGGTCAATCTCGACCAGGCAGCCGACGCGCTCGACCCCGACGTGCAGCTGTTCGGCGAGGGCCTTGGGCTCGATTCGATCGATTTGCTCGAAGTAGCGCTTGCCATCTCGCGGCGGTACGGATTTCAGCTGCGCTCGGATGATCCGGACAATCGGCGCATATTCTCGTCGCTGCGCGCGCTGAGCGCGCATATCGCTCAGCATCGCACGCGGTAACGCCTTTCATGTCCCGGCGCACGGCTATCCTCGCAATCGCCGCGTGCTGTTCTTACCCGTTGTTGAATCATCTGGGAGCGGTGACGCAGGAGCCGCTCTGGCCCGCGAGCGGAATCGCTCTCGTCACCTGGGCCCTCTTATCCGGACGGTTTCAGGGGGCGGGGGCGGTATTCCTCGGGCTGCTGACCCTTGGCCTGGGTATCGGACTTTCCTCGTTGTTCCCCGGCGTCCTGCTTTATGCGCCGCCGCTCGCACTCAATCTTGCGCTGTGCGCCGCCTTTGCCGGCACCTTGCGACCTGGCCGGGAGCCGTTGGTCGGCCGGTTTGCGCGCATCGAACGCGGCAGCGATTTGCCGCCGGATCTCGTACGTTACACGCGGGTGCTGACCGGATTGTGGGCCGCATTCTTTGCGCTGATGGCGGTTGTTTCCCTCAGCCTCGCGTTATGGGGTTCCACGGCCGCCTGGTCGCTATTCACCAATCTGCTGAACTACGCGCTGGTTGTGGTTTTCTTCGCGCTCGAATATCTCTATCGGCGCCTTCGCTACCGGCATTATCGTCACGCGAGCCCTGGCGAGTTGGTGCGGCGCTTGCACACCTACCGTATCTTCCCGCGGCACGCGGACGGGAGCTAGAGAGTGAGCACTGAGTTTCCTCTCCTCAGCGGGTTCGAGCCGAGCGCAACCGTGAGCTGGTCGGGCGGGGAGCCGATCAGCGCGGCGCGCTTTTGCGCCGCGGCCACGCAGCTTGCGGCGGTCTTGCCGCGCCGGCGCTACGTCCTGAACGTGTGCGAAGATCGCCTGAACTTCATGCTGGGCTTCGCGGCCGCGCTCATCGCGCAACAGGTAAGCCTGTTGCCGTACTCGAAGGCGCCCGGCGTCGTGCGCGACCTCTGCGTCAGCCATCCCGACAGCTATTTCCTCGCGGACAGCGGGGATCTGCCCGCAGGGCTGCCGGCGTTCATAGTGCCGCCGTGGTGCGCGCTCGAAGGCGCTGCAGCGGTGCCGCAGCTTCCTTCCGATCTGGACGCGTTGGTCGCGTTTACTTCGGGCAGCACCGGGCGGCCTCAGGCGCATTCGAAGACCTGGGGCTCGCTGGTCTCCGACGCCCGATCTCTATACTCCGATCTGGGTATGGCAGGGAACGACGCCTGCTGCGTTCTCGGTACCGTGCCGCCCCAGCATGTTTATGGCCTCGAGACGACCGTGATGCTGCCGCTGCAGAACGGCGCCTCGGTGCATTCGGGGATTCCCTTGTTGCCGGCCGACGTGACCACAGCTTTGGCTGGAATGCCCGCGAATCGCTGGCTTGCGACAACGCCGTTGCACCTGCGGGCATGTGTCGCCGACCGCGCGTCACTGCCGGGGCTCGCAGGAATTGTTTGCGCGACTATGCCGCTATCAGTGGAACTCGTGCGGGAAGCCGAGCAGATGTGGGCGGCGCCAGTCCAGGAGATCTACGGCTGTACGGAAGCCGGGGCCGTTGCCGTGCGCCGTCTGGCTCGCACCGAGCGCTGGCACGTTCGTTTCGGCATGCGGTTGCAACAGAAAGGCCCGGATACCTGGGTGGAGGGAGGACATCTCCCGCACCCGATGAGGCTGCCGGATCACATCGAGCTTAACAGCGACACCGAATTCACTTTCCTCGGGCGGCCCGGTGATATGGCGAAGATTGCGGGCAAACGCGTCTCGCTCGAAGCGCTCAATCACGAGTTGCAACGTGTGCCCGGCGTGCGCGACGGCGTATTCTTCGTTCCTGACGATTGTCCGCCGGGGGAGGCGCGGCTTGCCGCGTTGGTTGTCGCCCCCGAGCTCGACGCCGGGGCGATCCTGCGCGCCCTGCGTGAGCGCATCGATTCGGTGTTCCTGCCGCGCCCCCTGCTGATCGTCGACGCGCTCCCGCGCGGGGCGACGGGCAAAATTCCGCGTGAGGGTTTGCTCGCGCTCGCGGAGGCGGCTCAGGCGCGAAGCCGGCGGAGCGCGTGATGCGCGTCCGGGATTTCGTCGACCCGGCGCATCCGGCTCTCGCGGGGCATTTCCCCGGCAATCCGATCGTCCCCGGCGTGCTGCTGCTGGGTCGAGTCCTGCGGGCGGTCGGCGCCACGCTGGGTGCCGCGGTGAACGCGATACCGACGGCGCGGTTTCACGCCGTGCTCCGACCCGGCGAGGCCTTTGACATCGAGCTGGAACGCGGCGCAGGGGCCACGGTCAAGTTTCGCGTGTTGCGCGCGGAGACCTTGATCGCAGCGGGTGCCCTGGGCCTCAGCGCCGCTGCGGCCGCATAGGCGCGACATGAGCGCGGCGTGGCTTGCCGAGCCCGAGCGTGGCAGCCCAGCGGCCATCGGGCTCATCACGTGGCTGACACGGGCGCTCGGGCGCGCGGCAACGCGCTGGCTGCTTTATCCGATCTGTCTTTACTTCTTCGCGTTCTCGCCCCGCTCGCGCCGGGCCTCGCGGGCCTATCTCGCGCGGGCGCTGGGCCGTGAGCCGCACAGCAGCGATGTGCTGCGCCATTACCATGCCTTTGCCGCGACCGTGCATGATCGCGTGTTCCTCGTGCGCGGCCAGTACGAGCCTTTCGACATCGTCGTGAATGGCGCCGGCGACGTCGACCGGCTGCTCGCTATGGGCCGCGGCTGCATTCTGCTCGGCTCCCATCTGGGCAGCTTCGAGGTGTTGCGCGCGCTGAGCCGGTTCTACACACACTACGCGGTCAACGTTGTCATGCATGAGGCCAATGCCGGGAAAACGGGCCGGGCGCTGGCGAACCTGGCTCCGGATCTGCGCGAGCGAGTGATCGACCCCGGCCGACCCGACGCGATTCTTCGGGTGAGGGAGTGTCTCGAGCACGGGGAAATCGTCGGAATCCTCGGCGACCGTCCCTATCGCGGCAGCAGAACACGCCCATGCAGTTTCCTGGGTGCGACAGCCCGCTTTCCGCTCGGGCCGCTGCTGCTGGCCGGGGCGCTGGGGGCGCCCGTGGTGATGTTCTTCGGTCTATACCGTGGCGGCGCACGCTACGAGCTGCACCTGGAGACGCTCACGGAAGGAGCGCTGGTGTCGCGCGAGGCGCGTTCAGCGACGGCCGAGAGGCTGCTCGAGCGCTACGTCGCGCGGCTGGAGCATCATACCCGGCAGGCTCCCTACAACTGGTTCAACTTCTACGATTTTTGGGATGAGGATGAAGGCGCGCGCTGAGCTGGCTCTCGTCGCGTGCGTGAGCGGCCTGCTGGGGAGTGCCGCGGCTGCAGCGGATCTCGACGAGCAGGTGCTCATGCGATTGCTCGCTAGCGTGGAACGCGCGAGCGCGCGATTTGTCGAGACGCGGCATAGCGCCTTGCTGACAGCGCCCCTCGTGTCGCGCGGTACCCTGCTCTACGAGCGGCCCGACCGGCTGGAGAAACATGTTTCCTTTCCTTATGACGAGCGCATCGTGCTGGAACGCGGGCAGATGACCATCGACAACCGGACACGCGGCCGGAAGACGACGATAACGATCACGAGAGCGCCGGGTATTGCGGGCCTGGTGGAGAGCATCCGCGCGACGCGCGCGGGCGATCTCGGAGCGCTCGAGCGCTTCTACAAGGTCGAGGTCGGCGGAAACCGCGGCGAGTGGTGGCTACGCCTGAGGCCCCACGATCAGGAACTGGCGGAATACGTAAACGCCGTGACGGTGAAGGGCGCGGGTCCGCGTATCGAGCGGATCGAGGTGGACGAGAGGAGCGGGGATCGCACCGTCATGGAAATCAACGAAGAATTCAGATGAGAGGGCTGTGGAAGGTAATGCTGGCGATCTGGCTGGTCGCGTGCGTCGCCTGCGGTACCTGGCTGTACCGGAATTTGTCGGTCACGACGGACCTCACGGTTTTCCTGCCCCCGTCGGCAACGCCCGTCCAGCGGGTACTGGTCGGCCAGCTGCGCGACGGCGTCGCGTCCCGCCTGATATTGATTGCGCTCGAAGGCGCGCCCGACACGGCGCTCGCGCGTGCCAGCACCAAGCTCGCGGGCCGGCTGAAGACGAGAGAGCTCTTCTCTTCGGTCAGCAATGGCGGTCCGGGCGCGCTGAAGAAGGAGCGCGAACTCCTATTCGCGCATCGTTACGTGCTGAGCCCGGCCATCAGCCCGGAGCGGTTTTCCGTCGCGGGCCTGCACTCGGCGCTCCGCGAAAGCCTCGAGCTGCTGTCCTCACCAGCCGGGGCGTTCATCCGCCCGCTGCTGCCGTCGGATCCGACCGGTGAGATGCGCGAGCTCGCGCGGCTCATGATCCCGGACGGCGCCCCGGGCAGGCGCCATGGTGTGTGGTTCTCACGCGACGGCGCACGGGCGCTTTTGGTCGCGGAGACGCGCGCCGCGGGCTTCGATGTGGAGGCGCAGCGGCGCGCGATCCAGTCGATTCGAGACGCCTTTGCGGCCATTCAGCCGGAAGGCGGGCGTATCGTGCTCTCGGGGCCGGGTGTCTTTGCTTCACAGGTTCGCTCGACGATCGAGGGCGAAGCGTGGCGACTCGCCGCGCTGGCGGCGGTCCTCGTCATCGCGATTCTGTTTGCGGTCTATCGCTCGGCTGTGACGGTGGCCGCGAGCATGCTGCCCGTGGCAACCGGCCTCCTCGTCGGGGTAACTGCAGTCAGTCTCGGCTTTGGCGAGGTCCACGGAATCACGCTGGGATTTGGGGCGATGCTGATCGGGGAGGCCGTCGACTATCCGAGCTATCTCTTCACGCAGGCGGCCGTCGGCGAGCGCCTCGATGCGACGCTGGCGCGCATCGGCAGCACGCTCCGGCTGGCCGTGCTGACCACCGTCTTCGGCGCACTGGCGATGGCGCTCTCGAGCTTCGAGGGACTCGCGCAGCTCGGCGTGCTCACGATCATGGGCGCCACGGCTGCAGGCTTGACGACACGCTGGGTGCTGCCCGCCCTCGCGCCCGGGGTGTTCGCGCCGCGCAGGGCCCGCGCGGCCCCATTCGACCTGTCGATGCTGGCGACGAGCGGGCGCGGTGCACGATGGGTCGTTGTTCTCCTAGTGGCCGCGGGGCTTGCCGTGGTGGTGTGGCGCCACGAGCGCCTGTGGGACGACGACCTGGCCAATCTCACGCCCGTCCCGGAGGCGGCCAAGTTGCGGGATCGTGCCCTGCGCAATGAGCTCGGCGCTCCCGACGTGCGCTATATCGTGGTCGCGCGGGGGAAGAACCGCGAAGCCGCGCTGCAGGCGAGCGAGGCCGCGGCCGCGTGGCTAGGAGAGAGCGTCGCGCGGGGTTTGCTCGCCGGGTTCGACGTACCGTCCCGTTACCTGCCTAGCGCAAAGACGCAGGCGGCGCGGCGCGCAGCGCTCCCGGACGCCGCGACACTGGCAGGCAACCTCGATACCGCCATGCGCGATTTGCCGTTCCGGGAGGGGCTGTTCGCGCCGTTCCTCGACGCGGTCGAACGCAATCGCGCGGGCCCGCCGCTCGAGGCGGAAGCCTTGCGCGACTCCATGCTCTCGCTCAAGGTCGAATCCCTCCTGATCCGTGACCAGCAGGGGTGGACCGTGCTTGCGCCGCTGCGCGGCGTGCGGGCGCCGGAGGCGCTGTCGCTCGCCGCGAGCCGGGCGGGACACCAGCTCCTCGATCTCAAGGGCGAGTCCAATCGGCTCGTCAACAGCTACCGCGACCAGTCGCTGTGGCTCATCGCGCTGGGGTTGCTGTGCATGACGGTCGTGCTCGCCTGGGGCCTGCGCAGCGCAGCCCGTGCCCTGCGCGTGCTCGTGCCCGCCCTCGCCGCTGTGGTGCTGGACGTCGCGATCCTGCTGCTGCTCGGAGAGCGGCTCTCGCTCTTCAATCTCGTCGCACTGCTGCTGGTCGTGGGCATGGGGCTCAACTACGCGCTGTTTTTCGAGCGGCCGCAGGGTGATACAGCGGAGCAGGCGCGCACACAGCTCTCGCTCGTGGTCTGCGGCGCGACCACGCTCGCGGCCTTCGGCTGCCTGTCGCTGTCCGAAACGCCCGTGCTACATGCGATCGGCGTGACCGTTGCGCTCGGCTCGGTATTATCGCTGCTCCTCGCTGCGGCGCTCACCGGCCGCCGTGGGAATCCGGTCTAGCTGAAGACGCCGTCCGGTATACTTGTCGGGTCATACGCGGGGGCTGCACTTGAGGCCATTAGTCATCACTGGTTTGGCCACCGCGAATCCGCTGGGACTCGGATGCGAGGCGACCCTCGTGGCGCTGCGTGAACGCCGCGGCGCATTGCGGTGCAACGACCTGGAATCCGCCGCTGGGCTCGACACGTGGATCGGACGCGTGGACGGTCTTGAAAACGAGCCGGTAACGGAGCGCCTGGCGGAATTCGACTGCCGAAACAACCGCCTTGCCCAGCTCGGCCTGCGCCAGGACGGCTTTGAGCAGGCCGTTGCGCGAGCGCGCCGTCAATACGGGGCGCATCGGATCGCGGTCCTGATCGGGACCAGCACGTCAGGCGTCCGGGAATGCGAGCGCGCCTACTGCGAGCGCGATGCTCAGAGCGGTGCCCTGCCGGGCTGGTTCGACGAGCGCCACACGCACAACCTCTACTCCGTCGCGGATTTCGTGCAGCGCTACCTCGAGCTGCACGGAGCGGCGGTCGCCATCTCGACGGCGTGCTCGTCCAGCGCGAAGGTGTTCACAAGTGCGCACCGGCTCATCGAGGCAGGCTTTGCGGATGCTGCGGTCGTGGGCGGGGTGGACAGCCTGTGTCTGACCACGCTCTACGGTTTCGCTTCGCTCGAGCTGCTCTCGCGCGAGCCGTGCCGGCCGTGCGACGCGCATCGTGACGGCATTTCGATCGGCGAGGCGGCCGGATTTGCCTTGCTCGAGCGAGCGGACGGTGCGGAAAGCGGCACGACATTGGCTGGCTATGGCGAGAGCTCGGATGCCTATCACATGTCATCTCCCCACCCGGCGGGCGAGGGCGCGTATCGCGCGATGCGGGACGCGCTCGACCGGGCGGAGATCACGGCGGCGGATGTGGGTTACGTCAACATGCATGGCACGGGCACGCACGCCAACGACCGCGTCGAAGATGAGGCGCTCCATCGCATCTTTGGCCATTCGGTGCCGTGCAGCTCGACGAAGGGCTGGACCGGCCACACGCTGGGTGCTGCCGGAATTCTCGAAGCGGTCATCGCGGCGCAATGTCTGGCGCATGGCTATGTGCCGGGCAGCCTCAACGTCCGGGAAATCGACCCGGCGTTCAAGAGCCGGATTGCGCTGGAGCCCGTGGCGCGCGATTTGCGTTACGTGCTCTCGAATTCCTTTGGCTTCGGGGGCAACAATTGCAGCCTGTTGTTCGGGAGGTTGGCGTGAGCGGGCTCTATCTCTCCGGCGTCGGTGTGCTCGGCCCGGGGTTACCGGACTGGCCGGCTGCACACGAATTGCTGGGCGGGAAGCGGGAGTATCACCACGAGCCGCCGCCTCAACCCGATGCCCGCGTTCTGCCGCCAAACGAGCGCAGACGCGGCGCGAAATCCGTGCGTTGGGCGGTCGCGGCGGCGCAAGAGGCCCTGGACGGCGCAGACATCACGGCGGCCGAAGTCGCAACGGTTTTCGCGTCGAGTTCGGGCGACGGTGAGACGCTGCATCAACTCTGCGAAGCGCTTGCGGGGCCGGCGCGTGAGGTCTCGCCGACCCGCTTTCACAACTCCGTGCACAATGCGCCCGCTGGCTATTGGAGCATCGCGGCGGGATCGCAGCAGCCTTCGGTGACCTTGTGCGCCTACGATGGTTCTTTTGCCGCCGGCCTGATCGAGGCCGCAGCGCAGGTGCACGCGTACGGCGCGCCGGTGCTTCTGGTCACCTACGATCTTCCTTACCCGGAACCCCTCGCAAGGGTGCGCAAGATCAGAGAGCCGCTCGCCGTGGCACTGCTGTTCTCGCGCGAGCCGCGGGCCGGCACGCTTGGGCTGTGGCGCGTCGCCGTTTGCGAAGGCGCGTCGGCTACACGTTTTCCCGAGTCGCTCCCGCCGGGGCTGTGCACCAATCCCGCGGCGCATGCGCTGCCGTTGCTCGCCACGGTGGCGCGGAACGTATCCGAAACCGTCGCCATCACCTACGTGAACGGGTGTCATCTCCGGGTCGAGACCCAGCCATGGTCGTGAGCCATGAGACACTTGCAGGCCTGATTCCCCATCGCGGCGCGATGTGCCTGCTCCACGAGGTGCTGCACATGGACGACGAGAGCATAACGTGCCGCGCAATAAGCCACCGTGATCCCGACCATCCGCTGCGCGAGGAAGGGATCCTGCCGGCACTCTCGGGAATCGAGTATGCGGCGCAGGCAATGGCCGTGCACGGCGCACTCCGCGAGTCGCGTGGTCCGCAATCTGGCGTGCTGGCGGCGGTGCGTGACGTCGTATTGAATGTCGAGCGCCTGGACGATATCCCGGACGATCTCGTGCTCACGGCACGCCGGCTGCTCAACGATCACACCCGGCTGCTGTACGAATTCGAAGTACGGGCTGGTTCTCGGGAGCTGCTGCGAGGGCGCGCCGTGGTGGTGCTAGGCGTGAACGGAGCTATGGCATGACCGCCATAGCTGCCGTCATACCGGCCTACAACGAGGCACGCACGATCCGCGATGTCGCTGAACGCACATTGCAGCACGTTCCGTTTGTTGTTGTCGTGGACGATGGTTCCTCCGACGGTACCGGCGCCGCGCTGGCTGGACTGTCTGTGACGCTCCTCCGTAACGACGGGAACCGCGGGAAGGCGGTTAGCCTTGCGAAGGGAGCGGAATATGCTCTCGCGCGGGGTGCCCGTGCAATCCTGACACTGGATGGAGACGGGCAGCATCGTCCAGAAGATATTCCCCGCTTGGTGGCAGCCTATGAGCGCGACCCGGGAGCAGTCGTTATCGGCTCGCGGCTGCACGATGGCGATCGCATCCCTCGGGACCGCTACCTGGCCAACCGGTTTGCCAATTTCTGGATCGCGTGGGCGGCGGGCCAGCCGATCGCCGACAGCCAGTCCGGTTTCCGGATCTATCCTGCTGCGCTGCTGCGTGAGGTCAGGCCCCGGGCCGACCGCGCCTCGGGCTTCGTGTTCGAGAGCGAGATTCTGATCGAGGCTGGACGCCGCCGCGTGCGGCTGATGAACGTGCCGATTTCGGCGATCTACCCGGTGCGCGCACGGCGCAGCCATTTCCGCCCGGTACTGGACATCGCGCAGATCACGCGCATGGTTGCGTGGAAGCTGCTATCCCGCGGCCTTTATCTGCCCGGGCTGGTGAGAAGCCTTCAGCCGACCGCTCGCGATGAAGTTGGGGACCAAACAGGCGGGCGGGGCGAAGCGCGCTGATGTACAGAAAGAAGTGATGAGTAATGGTGATGAGTGATCGTGATGAACAATGGTGATAGGTAACCTGCTTTCTATCATCAACTCTCATCGCCTGTAACCATCACCACTTCTCATCACCTGTTCTCATCACCTTTCAGTCGAGCACGTGCGAGACCATGCCGTCGGCCAGCTTAGGTTCGAACCAAGTGGACTTCGTCGGCATGACTCCGCCCGCTTCGGCAACGGCTATCAAGTCCTCCATGCTCGTGGGATAGAAGGCGAAGGCGGCAGCCATCTCGCCGCTGTTTACGCGCTTCTCCAGTTCCGGCAGGCCGCGGATGCCGCCGACGTAGTCGATGCGCTTGTCGCGGCGCAAATCCTTGATGCCTAGAACTGGCCCGAGCAAGTGGTCAGACAGGAGCCTCACGTCGAGGCGAGCTACGGGATCGTCGACGGGAATCAGCTCACGGCGGATCGCGAGGCGATACCACTCGCCGGCGAGGTACAGGCCGAATTCGGCCCGCTTCGCCGGCTTCACCAGCGTGGGACTGCTTTCGACGGAAAAGTTTTCCCGCACGCGCGCGAGGAAAGCCCCGGCGTCCATGCCATTCAAGTCGGCGACGACGCGGTTGTAGGCGAGAATCGGCGTTTGGTGGTGGGGGAAGATCACTGTCAGGAAGTAGTTGTAGTTTTCCTCTCCGGTGTGGCGCGGATTGGCGGTGCGGCGCGCAGCGGCGACGCGCGAGGCAGCCGCCGAGCGGTGGTGGCCATCGGCGATGTAAAGGGCGGGCAAGGCATCAAAGGCCCGGGTCAGTCGCGCCTGGATTTCGGCGTCGCGCACCACCCATAGAGAGTGGCGGATGCCGTCGTCGGCGGTGACGTCCGCCTCGAGCGCGCCGGCCGAGCAGCGGGCCAGGATGTCATCTATTTCTTGCGCGCCCGGATACGCGAGCAGGACCGGGCCGGTCTGGGCATTCAACGCTTCGATCTGGCGCACGCGGTCGTTTTCCTTGTCCGTTTGCGTGTGCTCATGTTTGCGGATGCGGTTATTGTCGTAATCCGCCACCGAGGCCGCCGCCACCAGGCCGATCTGTGTGTGCTCGCCCATGATCAGGCGGTACACGTAGTAGGCGCGCACCGGGTCACGGGTGAGGATGCCTTCGCGCAACATGAGACCCAGATTTTCCGCTGCCTTGGCGTAGACTTGAGGCGCGTAGGGATTGGTTCCCACCGGCAGGTCGATCTCCGGCTTGGAGATGTGCAGGAAGCTCCATGGCTTGCCGGCGGCTCGCGTGCGCGCTTCGTCGGTGGACAGCACATCGTAGGGGGGAGCGATGACTTCGGCGGCGCGACCGGAAGCGGGGCGCAGCCCGGCGAAGGGTCGAATCAGGTGCATGTCGGTTTCCTATGACAAAACATTTTATAGCCGGACCCGTCTTTTTATCAGCGCCCGGCGGGCGCGGGCGTGGGCATCGAGACCTGGTATCTTCAAAGCCTCGATAATCCGCTTCCTGTAAGCACGGGCATCCTTTATCCGCCTGAAACTGGCTATGGAAATCGTCTCGCCATCACTCGTAAGCGTGACATCGAACCATTTGCCGTCCCACTGATTTTCAGGGATCACGGCCACGCGCACGGGATGCGGTATCTTCTCGCCTTCCTGCAGGGATCGGTTGATGACGCGAGCAAGCAAGGCTTTCCGAGCCATCGCAATTCCCCCCTTAACAAGTTTCACTCTTTCACCTCTCTTTTCCGGCGCGGCGCTGCGTGCCCGCGTAGGCGTCGTAATTGAGAACGCGCATGCGCTTTCTTCTTTCTTGCGTTCGATACTGCCATGGTGGATCCGAGATGTGTCCGGCGGGGTATGCCGGACGGACGGACGAAGATTCAGCTCTTGAAGCTGCTCTCAAGAGCGCTTGAGAGCAGCAGGTGAGACAAGGACGCTGAACTGCTCGCACCAGATGACCACCGTTTCGTAGCGGGACAGGTCGACCCCGGCGGGTATCGCATAATTCTGGCTACCCTTGAACGCCTTGAGCCGGCCCAGATCGACGTACATTAGTCTTGCCACGTTGGTCGACGGCGTGATGTTCTTCTCGGGCACGAGATACACGTGGAATTTCGGTCCCGGCCCGACCTCGAAATCGCTCTCGAGATGCAACAGGTCCTGATAGACGGTCACGCCGCCCTTGCCGTAGTGGATCGGGTCGGAGGGGTTTGCGTGTATGAACGTGCCGGTCGCGACGACCTTCCTTGCGCCGGATCTCTCGACTTTTTCCATCGCGACGATATCAGCGAGGAAGATGTAGGGGTAGACGAAGATCCCGAGCGCAAATCCGGCGGCCGTACCGAGCAGGCCACCGGCGATAAAAACGAGGACGTATCTAGAACGCATCTCAAAAATATAAAAACACCATTAACCGCAGATCAACGCGGATAGAAAACCGAAATAAACCTATACAATTCTTTCTTATCGGCGTCAATCGGCGTCAATCGGCGTTCATCGGCGGTTGTATTACGGCTTTCCGAGCGACTTCTAGCTCAGCGCGGTAAATGCCTCGCGCACGGCGGCGACGCGGGCGCCCATGTCGGGCAGCTCGGCCTCGATGCGCAGCCGGTCCGGTCCGGCGAGGCGGTAGTTGCGGCGTGTTTGCTCCAGGTTCAGCACCTTTATCGGCTCGATCGGCGGCTTCGGCACGAACTGAATCTGGACTGCCGAGTCGGTGGCGTCGACGCGAGCGATGCCGAGCGGCCTGCCCAGAATGCGCAGGCGGTGGCATTCCACCAGCGCGCGCGCCGCGTCGGGCAGGGTGCCGAAACGGTCGATCAGTTCCTCGCGGAGCTGCTCGAGTTCCTCGGAGTTGTCGCAATTGGCGAAGCGCTTGTAGAGCACGAGACGCTCGTGCACGTCGGAGCAGTAATCATCAGGGAGCAGCGCCGGCACGTGCAGATTGATCTCCGTGGTGACGCCGAGCGGCGCAGCGAGATCCGGCTCGTGGCCCTGCTTGAGCGAGCGCACTGCGCTGTCGAGCATGCGCACGTAGAGGTTGAACCCCACTTCCTGCATCTCTCCGCTCTGCGATTCGCCCAGGACCTCGCCCGCGCCGCGGATCTCGAGATCATGCATTGCGAGGAAAAAGCCCGAGCCCAGCTGCTCCATCATCTGGATCGCTTCCAGCCGTTTCCTGGCCTGTCCGGTGATGGCGCCTTCATCGGGCAACATCAGGTAGGCGTAAGCCTGGTGGTGCGAGCGCCCGACCCGACCCCGCAGCTGGTGTAGCTGCGCCAGTCCGAACTTGTCCGCGCGGTTCATGATGATGGTATTCGCGGTCGGAATGTCGATGCCGGTCTCGATGATGGTGGTGCAGAGGAGCACGTTGAAGCGTTGCTGATAGAAGTCGCGCATCACGTGCTCGAGCTCGCGTTCGCGCATCTGGCCATGTGCGATACGGATGCGGGCCTCGGGCAGCAGCTTCACCAGCGTCTCCTCGACGTGCCGGATGGTGTCGATTTCGTTGTGCAGGAAGTAGATCTGTCCGCCGCGGTTGAGCTCCCGCAGCACTGCTTCGCGAATTAGCGCCTTACTGTGCCGCAGGACGAAGGTCTTGATCGCCAGGCGGCGCTCGGGGGCGGTCGCGATCACCGAGAAGTCGCGCAGGCCCTCGAGCGACATCGCGAGGGTGCGCGGGATGGGCGTTGCCGTGAGTGTCAGCACGTCGACCTCGGCCCGCAGCGCCTTCAAGCGCTCCTTCTGCCGCACCCCGAAGCGATGCTCCTCGTCCACGATGACGAGTCCCAGCTTCTGGAACTTGACGTCGCGCTGCAGCAGCCTGTGGGTGCCGATCGCGATGTCGACGCGGCCGTCGGCGAGGCCGGCCATTGTCGCGGCCTGTTCCTTGGTGGTGCGGAAGCGGGAGAGCTCCGCGATCCTCACCGGCCAGTCGGCAAACCGGTCGGAAAATGTGTTGAAATGCTGCTCGGCGAGCAGCGTGGTCGGGACGAGCACGGCAACCTGCTTGCCGTCGGCGACGCCGACGAAGGCCGCCCGCAGCGCGACTTCCGTCTTGCCGAAACCGACGTCGCCACAGATCAGCCGGTCCATGGGCTTGCCGCTCCCGAGATCCTCGATCACGGCCTTGATGGCGGCGGCCTGGTCGGCCGTCTCCTCGAACGGGAAGCCGTCGCTGAACGCCTCCACGTCGTGCGGGTTTACCTGGAAGGCATGGCCGTGGCGCGCTGCGCGCTGCGCGTAGAGGTGGAGCAGCTCGGCCGCGGTGTCGCGCACCTGCCTGGCAGCCTTGCGCCGCGCTTTTTCCCACTGCCCGCTGCCAAGCTCGTGCAGGGGTGCCGCGTCCGCTGGCGCGCCACTGTAGCGGCTGACAAGGTGCAAGCTGGAGACAGGAACGTAAAGCTTGGCGCCGCGCGCGTACTCGAGCACCAGGAATTCCGTCTCGCCCTCGCTGAGGTTCATGTTGACGAGGCCCTGGTAGCGCCCGATGCCGTGCTGTTCATGCACAACTGGATCACCGATATTGACCTCCGAGAGATCGCGCAGCATGCCCTCCGGCGTGACGCGCACCGCGCCTTCGCGCTCGCGGCGCGGGCGTGCCTGAAGGGCGTAGAGCTCGTTTTCCGTGACGATCGCGAGCGGCGGCGCAGCCAGCGTGAAGCCCATGTGCAACGAACCGACCGCAAGCATGAAGGGCTCTGTCGATGCGGCGAACTGGGCATACTCCTGCGCGAGCGCGGGAACGAGGCCGTGTTGAGCGAAGTACTCGAGCATCGTTTCACGCCGGCCCGGGCCCTCGGCGAGGACCAGCACGCGGCCTTCGAATGAAGCAAGGTACGAGCGCAGGCGGTGCAGAGGGTCGTCGGCCCGCCGCTCCACCGCCAGCGGCGGAAGCGGTGATGTCACCGCTGCCTCCGCTTGCGGGTTCAGGGTTCCGGGTTCAATGTTTAAGGTTCCAGGTTTCATATTACTGGTTTCAACTTTGAACTCGGAACTTTGAACTTTGAACGTTGAACCCAAGCCCGCGAGCTCGATGCGGGCGAAGGGTTTAATGGCGCCGAAGAACTGATCGGTCGTCAGGAAGAGCTCCTGCGGCGGCAGCACCGGATTGGTGCGGTCTCCTCGCAGCATGGCGTAACGCGTATGCGTATCGCTCCAGAACTGCTCGATGGCCTGCTGCAGGCCGGGCTGGACGCAGAACAGCGTGTCCGCCGGAAGGTAGTCCGTGAGGACCGCGGTGTTGTCGAAGAAAAGCGGCAGGTAGTACTCGATGCCGGCGCTCCCGACGCCCTTGCTCACGTCCTTGTAGATGGGGCTGCGGGAGGGGTCGCCTTCGAATGTCTCGCGGAATTTGCGGCGAAAGCGCGTCTGTCCCTCTTCGTCGAGCGGAAATTCCCGAGCCGGGAGGAGACGCACCTCATTGACCTTGTAGATCGAGCGTTGCGTGTCCACGTCGAAGCTGCGAATGCTCTCGACGATGTCGTCGTCGAGCTCGATGCGGTAGGGCAGGGTGCTGCCCGTCGGAAACAGATCAAGCAGGCCGCCGCGCACGCAGTACTCGCCCGGTGCCACGACCTGCGTGACATGGGCGTAGCCTGCAGTGACGAGCTGCTGACGCATCGACTGCGCCTGGAGCGTCTGCCCCTGCCTGAAAAAGAACGAGCGCGCGGCGAGATAGTCGACGGGGGCCAGCCGGTAGAGCGCCGTCGTGACCGGAACGATCGCCACGTCGAACTCACGGCGCATGAGCTGGTAGAGCGTGGCGAGCCGCTCCGACACCAGGTCGTGATGTGGCGAGAGCTGATCGTAGGGCAGCGTCTCCCAATCCGGGAATAAGTGGACCCTTATTCCCGGATCAAAAAACGAAATTTCTTCCAGCAGCCGTCGAGCGTCGGAGGCAGACGCGGTAAATACGGCGAGCGGGTGCCTCTGCCGCGCCAGTTGCGCGAGCAGGAGCGCATCGGATGAGCCGTAAAGAGGGAGCGTACATGCGCGCTCCCCCGGCGCCGGCAGTGGGAGCTGCAGCATTTCGGGTTGAAAGTGCTTCAAAAACCGCTTGTTATTATACCGGCGCGCCGTAAACCGGCGCGCTTGCCGGTCGGGTCACGCCGGTTTAGTCACCGATTTCAAACGGGGGTGTGGATGGCGATCGGAATCCGGCGCCGTCCGAACTGACCCTTGAATTCTTCGTAGCGGCCGGCAATTGCCGCGCCACAATCGGGGCATTTGCCCTCGGCGGTAACGCGATACTCCTCGATCCGGTACCAGTCGCGCACGATCAGGGCCGTGCGGCACGAAGGGCAGTAAGTGGCGCCGCCTCGCTCGTCATGGATATTGCCGGTGAAGACGTAATGCAGGCCTTCGCTGAGCGCGATCTCGCGCGCCCGGCGCAGCGTCGCGGCCGGCGTCGCGGGGATGTCCGGCATCTTGTAATCGGGATGGAAGGCCGTAAAGTGCACCGGGACGTCGGCCCCCAGCTCTTTACGGATCCACTTGCACTCGGCCTCGATCTCCGCATTCGAGTCGTTCTTGCCCGGGATCAGCAGCGTCGTGATTTCGACCCAGACCTCGGTTTCGTGCTTCAGGTAGGCGAGCGTGTCGAGCACGGGCTGGAGCCGCGCCCCGCACAGCTTGTAGTAGAAATCATCGGTGAACGCTTTCAGGTCCACATTTGCAGCGTCCATCTTCGCGAAAAACTCGCGGCGGGGCACCTCGTGAATGTAGCCCGCCGTGACGGCGACGGTCTGCACGCCATGCGCGTGGCACGCGTCCGCAATATCCATCGCGTACTCGGCGAAGATAACCGGGTCGTTGTAGGTAAACGCGACGCTCTTGCAGCCCGCGGCAAGCGCGGCTTTCGCGATTGCCGCGGGCGAAGCTTCGTCCGCGAGCCGGTCCATATCGCGCGATTTGGAGATGTCCCAGTTCTGGCAGAACTTGCACGCAAGGTTGCAGCCGGCGGTGCCGAACGAGAGGATGCTCGAGCCGGGGTAGAACTGGTTGAGCGGCTTTTTCTCGATCGGATCGATACAAAAGCCGGAGGAGCGCCCATAGGTGGTGAGCACCAACTGGTCGCCGTTTCGCATGCGCACGAAGCACGCTCCGCGCTGGCCCTCGTGCAGCCGGCAGTCGCGCGGGCACAGGTCGCACTGCATGCGACCGTCCTCGAGCATGTGCCACCACCGGCCGGGATATTCGCGTTCGCTCATCGCAGTTCGTAATGAGTAATGGGGGATGGATAATGCGAAAGAGCCGATGCGCGGCCCGCGCAACACCCATCACCCATCACCCATCACCCATCACCCATCACTCATCACTCATCACTCATCACGCTTCCTCGCGCCACTTGGTCACGACATAGCGCGAGAGCTTCACGTCGCTGTCCCAGAAGTCGGGCGGTAGCCCGGCCTTGTAGCGCAGGTGCGCGAGAAATTCAGCGGGATCATCGAATTGTTCCCACACCTGGGGCAGGAACGTACCCGTATGGTAGCCGTACTGGAACACGATCCCGTCGACGCCTGGCCGCAGCTGTCGAACGGCATCCTGCTCGTCGGCCACGGTCATTGGCTCAAGAGCGGAAAGCACCGAGATTTCGAGCGCCACGGCAGCAAACTCGCCGGGCGCCAGCGGCTTGAACCGGGGATCGCGGAAGGCGGCGGCCACCGCGTTCGCCTTCACGTCCTCGAGCAACGTGCGGTGCGCTCGCAGCGTGCCGATGCAGCCGCGCAAACGCTTGCTCGCCATGAGCGTGATGAAACAGGCGCCCGGTTGCCTGAGCCAAGGGAAGTCATCGCTTGCCGCGTGATCGACGCCGAGTTCGTTGGCGATCGCCGAGCGGGCGACTGGCAGCAGCACCTGCCCCGCATCCTGCGGCCAGGGTGACGGCCCGCTCGAGTGCAAGACGACCCGGCCCGATGCGGCGGGTACCATGATCGGGTCCGACTTATCGGGCATCCTGTTCGTCCTCGAAGGAGTTTGTCGGCCCAAAGTCCGACAAACTCCTTACGACGGGCTGCTCGTAAAACGCGAACGCGCCGTAGCCCACCACGCGCTGTTTGTCCCCCGCGGTGTCACCCGAATTTCGCAGATCGATGAGTTCGGCCTTGAGCCCTCGCTTGCGCGCTGTGTAGGTCAGGCCCGTTACCGGCGTAGCGCCGCACGCTTGCTCGTGCGAGATATCGGCCGTCAGGCTCAGGATCGCCTGCGCGGTCGCGCGGTCAAGCGTCTGCGCGTCGGCGTAGGGAAGGTAGTGCGACAGGTCGGAGCTCACCACGATCAGCGTCTCGGGGCCGCCCCACAGGGTGTCGATCACCTCCGCCACCGCGGGGGCGTCTGCCCGTCCCACCGCCAGGGGCACGAGCGTGAAACGCTCGAGCACCGTCTGCAGGAAGGGAACGTGCACCTCGATTGAATGCTCGGGGGCGTGTGCCTGGGCGCTGGTTCCGACCTGCGGCAATGCGCCGAGCGCAGCCACGGCCTCAGGGTCGATGGCGACCACGCCGAGCGGGGTCGCGAACGCGGCAACCCCGGGAAGCGCGAGTCCGCGCACCGGGACCCGATGAGTGGGACCGAGCAATACCACGCGCCTGATCGTCTGGCGCGCGGGGGCGAGCAGCGCATATACGCTCGCAGCGATCGGTCCGGAGTAGATGTAGCCTGCGTGCGGCGCAATGATGGCCTTGGGCACCGGGCGCTCGGGCGCGACGCTCGCTGCCGTACCCAGCATTTGCGCAATGGAGCGCGCGAGCTCGACCCGATCGCCGGGATAAAACATGCCGGCCACCGCCGGGCTACGCGTGGAGAGCGCCGATTGCAGCATACTGGTTTCATTATGCGCCCGGAAAGCGCTTTTTCAAGTGCGGAAAACGCGCGCGCCAATGCTGCTAAAATCGCAGCAATAACAGCGTTTTTCGCCCCGCGTGTCGAAGACCTACGCCCTGATTCCAGCAGCCGGTTCCGGTTCGCGCGTCCGCGCGGCCGTGCCCAAGCAATACCTGGAGATTTCCGGGCGCCCGCTGCTCTACTACGCGCTGAGGCCGCTCGTGCGGCACCCGCGTATCGAGCAGGTGTTCGTGGTCCTGGCGCAGGGCGACACGAATTTCAGGGATTACGATTGGCGCGACTTCGGCGCCAAAGTCGAGCCGTTGTACTGTGGTGGTGTGACGCGCACAGCAAGCGTGTTCAATGGATTAATGGCCGCGCGCGACATGATCGAGCCTTCGGACTGGGTGCTGGTGCATGATGCGGCACGGCCGTGCCTGAGCGATGCGGCGCTCGAGCGCCTCCTCATCGAGGCAGGCGGTGACGAGACTGGTGGACTCCTGGCAGTGCCGGTGTCAGACACGCTCAAGCGTGCGAACTGCGATCTGCGCGCAGTGGGGACCGAGCCCCGGGAGCACCTGTGGCTCGCGCAGACGCCGCAAATGTTCCGCTACCGGTTGCTGATCGACGCCCTGCGCCTGGCTGATCCGGGCATCGCAACGGACGAAGCGCGGGCGATTGAGGGAGTGGGCTTGAAGCCCCGCCTGGTGATGGGCGACACCCGCAACCTCAAGGTGACTTATCCTGAGGACCTCGGCATTGCGGAGCTGATCTTGAGGAGCCAAGGCGCATCCGCCACTATGCCGGGACGGCGAGCCAGGCCAAAAGTGAAACCACGGAAAGCTTGATGAATGCGGGGCCGTGCCCAACAAGCGGGTAGGGATTAATCCGGGCGCGGGATTTTGTCCGCGCTTACTGATAAACTTGCGTACAAGCCTGCTCTGCGGTGGTATGAGACGCGTCGTCCTGGCCCTCCCACCGGCGTTGGTTTGAGCGGCTTGATGCTAACGCTTTCGTTCTGTGCGGCGCTTCGGCGTCCCGGCGGGCAGTAGTGAACGGGAAATTCGTCACATTAAAGAAATCTCTGCACAAGAGGGTGTGCAGAGATTTCTTAACAAGGTTAATGATGGTCGTTCACGAATCATACAAAGTAGTCTTATTAGGATTCTCTGCAAACTATTGCAGAGAATCCTTAACACGATGAGAATCGGGCAGGGGTTTGACGCACACGCGCTGGTGGCGGGTAGAAAGCTCGTCATCGGCGGCGTGCCGGTTCCTTTTGATAAAGGACTCGCCGGGCACTCGGATGCCGATGTGCTGATCCATGCCGTTTGCGATGCCCTGCTGGGCGCGGCCGGCCTGGGAGACATCGGCGCGCACTTTCCGGACACCGACCCCCGGTACCAGGACGCCGACAGCCGGGCCTTGCTGCGGGAGGTGGGGCTGCTGCTGGGGCAGGAGCGCCTGCGCGTCGTCAACGTGGACGCCACGGTCATCGCGCAGGCGCCGCGACTGGCGCCACATCTCCCGGAGATGCGCGCGAATCTCGCCTCGGACATTGGCATCCCGCCGGATTTCGTCAACATCAAGGCCAAGAGCACCGAGCGCCTCGGTTTTACCGGGCGCGGCGAGGGCATCGCGGCTGAAGCGATAGCACTGATCACGTGGGTAGATCCAGAAAACGCCGAAACAACCCGGCCCCGGGCCTGAGGGCGCCGGGCCCGCACCAGAGGGCGCCGGGCCCGCGCCAAAGGGCGTCAGGTCCGCGCCAGATTGCTCCGGGCCCGCGCCAGAGCGCTCCGGTGGCGGCAGCCTCGAGCACCCGGTTGTTTTTCGCTGCATGGCCTGCGCCCGATGTGCAGCATGCGTTGGGCGGCTTTGCGCGCTCGGCGCAGCGTGAGTGCGACGGTCGCGTCGTGCCCGCCCACAATATCCATCTCACGCTCGTGTTCCTCGGCGCGGTTCCGCGCGAGCGCCTCGACGGACTCGAGACGCTCGCGGCGACGATCGTGGGAGAGCCGTTTACGCTGGCGGTCGACCACGTGGATTACTGGCGCCACAACCGGATCGTCTGGGCCGGCGTCAAGGAGTGCCCGGATGGTTTGACCGCGCTGGTGAAGCGGATTGCACAGGTGCTCACCGGCGCGGGTTTCCAGCTCGATAACCGACCTTACGTGCCGCATGTCACTCTGCTGCGGGACGCGGCCCGCGCGCCCGCCCAGAACCGGCTCGCCCCCATTGCGTGGCCGGTAACCGAATTCGCCCTCGTCGAATCGGTCCAGCTCGATCACTCGCACCTGTACGAGGTACTGCAATCCTGGCCGCTGGGGACTTAGAGCGCGTAACAGAATCGGCTAGTGGTCCTCGTCGAGGAAATCGCGCAGGCGCTCTGAGCGCGAGGGGTGACGCAGCTTCCGCAGCGCCTTGGCCTCGATCTGCCGTATGCGCTCGCGCGTGACGTTGAACTGCTTGCCGACCTCTTCCAGCGTTTGGTCGGTATTCATCTCGATGCCGAAACGCATGCGCAGCACCTTCGCCTCGCGCGGGGTCAGCGTATCGAGCACGTCCTTCGTCAAGCTGCGCAGGCTGGCGTAGACCGCCGCCTCGTTCGGCGCGACCGAGGAGTGGTCCTCGATGAAATCCCCGAGATGCGAATCGTCGTCGTCGCCGATCGGCGTCTCCATCGAGATCGGCTGCTTGGAGATCTTCTGGATCTGGCGAATCTTGTCCTCGGACATCTCCATCTTTTCCGCGAGCAGCGCCGGTTCCGGCTCCTGCCCGGTCTCCTGCAGGATCTGGCGCGACATGCGGTTCAGCTTGCTGATATGCTCGATCATGTGCACCGGGATGCGGATGGTGCGCGCCTGGTCCGCGATCGAGCGCGTGATCGCCTGGCGGATCCACCACGTCGCGTAGGTCGAGAACTTGTAGCCGCGGCGGTACTCGAATTTGTCCACGGCCTTCATGAGGCCGATGTTGCCCTCCTGGATCAAGTCGAGGAACTGCAGGCCGCGGTTGGTGTACTTTTTGGCCATCGAGATCACCAACCGCAGGTTGGCTTCCGTCATCTCGCGCTTGGCCCGGCGTGCCTTGGCTTCACCCGTGGACATCTCCCGGTTGATCTCCTTCAAATCCTTGATCGGAATGCCGACGCGCGCCTGGAGGTCCAGCAGCTTCTGCTGCTGCTCAACGATGGCGGGTTCGAAGCGCTGGAGCGTCTCGCTCCAGGGGCGGCGCGCCTTGATCTCCCCCTTGATCCATTGCAGATTACCTTCCTTGTAGGGAAACTCCTTGATGAAGTGCAAACGCGGCATCTTCCCCTTTTCCACACAGGCGTCCATGATCTTGCGCTCGTGAGCCCGGACCTCCTCCACATGGTTTCTCACGCTGTCGCATAGCGCTCTGATCTGCTTCGCCGGGAAACGGATCTTCATGAGCTCTTTGGAGATGGCGTCCCTTGCCTGGAGGTACGAACGGCTGCGCGGCCCGTTCCTGGAGAGCGCGCGCATCATCGGGTCGTAATGGCCGCGGATCGCCGCGAAGCGCTTGAGAGCCTCTTCCTGCAGCCTGAGCATCCCGGCGCTCTGCGCTGCGCTATCCTCTTCCCTTTGCTCTGCGTCATCGAGCGCTTCCTCGACGTCCTCCTCCGCCTGGGGCACTTTCGCAGTCAGCTCTTCCTTGGCATTGGGGTCGATGACTCCGTCAACCACTTCATCAACCCGCGTCTCGCTTTTCTTGATCTTCTCGGCGAGCGCGAGGATCTCGGCGATCGTCGTGGGACAGGCCGAGATCGCGTGGATCATGTGGCGCAGCCCGTCCTCGATTCGCTTGGCGATCTCGATCTCGCCTTCGCGCGTGAGCAACTCGACGGAGCCCATTTCACGCAGGTACATGCGTACTGGATCGGCAGTGCGGCCGAATTCGAGATCCACAGCGGACAGCGCAGCTTCCGCTTCCTCGACTGCTTCCTCGACCGCCACCGCGGGCGGAGCCTCCGCCATTAGCAGCGTCTCGGCATCCGGCGTCTCGTCGTATACCCGGATGCCCATGTCGTTGAACATGCCGATGATGTTCTCGATCTGCTCGACATCCAGCATGTCGTCAGGGAGATGGTCGTTGATCTCGGCGTAGGTGAGATAGCCGCGCTCCTTGCCGAGCACGATGAGATTCTTCAGCCGCCCGCGCTGCGCTTCGAGGTCAGCGTGAAAGAACTTCCGACGCTCGAGCTCCTTGATCGGCGCCCGTCGCTTGGCGGCGGGCTGGCGCAACGAGCGCGGCTTGCCCGCGGTCCCGGCGTGGGTCAGGTGCTCCTTGTGCAGGGCAGTCTTGAGTATCGCGTCATGGGACGTCTGCGGCTGTTTGACCAATTTGCGCAGGAGCTTGGGTAGCACCTTCGCGATGCGCTTGTCATCTCGATTGACACGGGGGGGCGAGCGCCGTTTCTTTGCTGTTCTGGATTTGGTCCGCGCTTTGAAGCGCGTGGCCTTGGCCGCCGGTTGCTTGCGGGCGTTGCGCGCCTTGGCCTTGGTGGCCGCCTTCTTGCGCGCTTCAGACTTAGCCTTCGCTTTCGTCGCTCTTGCCATAGTGGGATTCTGGTACAAAAACCGGAGGGATTACAGGAGGCGGACATCGATCGGATACAACCCCGGGAGCGGATCATGACACCCTTGAGCACCCCCGACAAGCTGTTTAAGCGCCCCTAACAGGATGAAACGCGCGTGCGGTGCGGGCTGGCACGATTCTTGGCCCATAGTGCCCTCTCTGATTTACCCTGAAACTGGCTAATCCAACACTTTTCGCATGTTCCCCGCCAAATCGTCGCTTCAAATTCACGCGGAATCGACATACCCATAGCGCATTCAGGTGCAACGTAGCTGCGAGTAAGTGGCTAACGCCTTGCTCCGCTTGAGGGATGTCAACTGCAAGCGCACAATGACACCTTACAAACCGCCTAATTTGTCAACCAATTCACTTGTTGGGCCGTGTAGGAGATGCCGCGATGGTCGAAGTTTCGGGGTTGCAAGAGCGGCCGCAGTCCCTCGGCGAGGAGATCGCCAACAGCGTTAGCCACGGTCTCGGCTTGCTGGCGGCGCTCGCTGCCTTCCCGGTTCTTGTCACCGCCGCGCATCAACGTGGAAACGTAACCGAAATCGTAGGCGCGAGCGTGTTCGCGACCACCGTGGTGCTGCTGTATCTCACATCCGCGCTCTTTCACGCTTTGCCGGGGTGCCGCGCGAAGCGCGTATTCCAGATTCTCGATCACTCGGCAATCTACCTCCTCATCGCCGGGACCTACACGCCGTTTACCCTCGGCGTGCTCCGCGGCGCCTGGGGCTGGACGCTGTTCGGGCTCGTGTGGGGCTTCGCCGTCGTCGGTACGGTGCTGAAGGTCTTCGGCGGCGTTCGAGACACGACGATCTCGACGTGGGTGTATCTCGCGATGGGTTGGTTGATCCTAATCGCGGCCGATGTGGTGTGGACTCTTGTGCCCAATTGGGGGCTTTTCTGGCTGATCGCAGGGGGTATCGCTTATACGGCAGGTGCGGCGTTTTTTATGGCGGAACGAATCAGATACTTTCACTTTGTGTGGCACCTGTTCGTTATCGCGGGCACGGCGTGTCACTTTATCGCGGTTCTGTGGTACGCGGCCTGACCAAGCGCTGCAGCCGATCACAGGACGCGGCGGCTGAGCGCCAACGTTGAGGGTGTAGAGAACGCCATGCCGTAACTTGCTTGAACGGCCGTACCCTCTACTGCTTTAGGGTCCCTTCTTCAGAAGGGAGAACGTGAGATGCGATCTCTTATCATTACCGTCATAACGCTCTTTCTCGCTGTTACAGTAGGGTGTGCTGGTAATCCGAACAGCTCTTTAGCGATGCGGTGCGACAATGGCCTGGAAGTGGCCTATAAAGAACTGGACTTCGCCAAGGCCAATGGTTTTGACGGCACCGTGGAATATTCAAAAGCGGCCAGTTTGCTGGCGGCCGCAAAGATCCAGTCGGAATTTGGCAAATATCCCAACTGTATAGACAAGGTCCAGCGAGCCAGGGCTTATATCGTTAAATCAAGGAAATGATAAGCGGCTCGATTCGCAAGCTAAACCGTTCGCGCCAAAGGCAGCTCGACCCGCGCCTGCAAACCTCCGCCATCGCGCGGCGCGAGTTTGACGTCCCCGCCGTGCATGTGGGCAATGCGCTCGACGATCGCGAGCCCGAGCCCGGTGCCGCTTCCTGAGCGCGCGTTATCCTTGCGCGTGAAGGGCCGCATCATCTGCTCGACCGCTTCCACAGGAATGCCCGGTCCGCGGTCGAGTACGTCGATAACGGCCCGGCCGTTTTCGGCCGCTGTCCGGACCTCGACTTCGCCATTGCCGTGGCGGAGCGCGTTGTCGATCAGGTTGGCGATCAACCGCTGGACGGCCAGGGGGCGCAACGGCAGAGGCGGCAGCTCCGCGAGCTGCAGTTTGAGGGGCTTGCCGCCACGCGCATAGCGCTCGCCAATGCCGTGCACGATGGCGTTGAGGTCGCCATCGTTGACGACGGCCTCTCCCTGCCCCGCGCGCGCGAAGTCCAGAAACTGATTGATCGCAGCATCGATGTCATCGATGTCTTGCACCATCCCGGAGGTAAGCGCAGCGTCCTCCTGGTTCGGGAGCATCTCGATGCCGAGACGGATGCGTGAGAGCGGCGTGCGAAGGTCGTGAGACACCCCGGCCAGCAGGAGCGCGCGCTCGTCATCGGCGCGCTTCAGGTCCGCCGTCATTTGATTGAACGCGCCCGCAAGCGTGCGGATCTCCGTGGGCCCGGTCTCGACAATCGGGGGCGGGGTGCGCCCGCGGCCCACCTCCGCTGCGGCGCGGCTCAGCGCCTTTAGCGGGCGGTTAACGCGCGCGACAATCAAGGTCGCGCCGATGAGAGAGAGCGCAAGCACCAGCGCGCCCCATCCGATCCAGCGCAGGGGGTCGTTGAGCTCCAGCCGCGAGCGCGGAAGGAAGACCCAGTACTCGTCCCCGTCGATTTCAAAACTGACCCACGTGCCACGTACCCCGTCACGGCTCACGGCGAGGCGGGTGCTCGTGCCGAGCTTGCGCTTGAGGTCGTCCTCGACGATATTGAGGAACGGCCGGTCTGGCAGGGGCGCGGTGCGCTCTTCGGGCTCGCCGACGTAGACCTGGATTCCCTCCTCGCGGGACAGATCCTGCAACAGTGCCAGACGTTTCGAAGGCTGCGCGCTAATCAGCGCCGCGCGTGTGAGGTTGACGACGCTCACGATCTGCTGCGCGACCCGGTGCGCGCGTGGCTCACGCTCGGTCACACGCAGAATCGCGAGCCAGGCGAGGTGCGCGACGATCATCACCAGCGCGATGAGCAGCACGCTGCGCCAGAGCAGCGTGCGTGGCCACAATGTCATGACGGAGCGTGACGGGTGATAGGTGACAGGTGACCGGAAAAAACCGTGACCGGTGACCAGTAACCGGTGACCGGAAACATCCAAATTGCCGATTTCGTCAAATCACTCGCCACTCGTCACTCGTCACTCGTCACTGGGCCTTTGCCGTCGGGGATGAAGACATAGCCGAAGCCCCACACGGTCTGAAGGAAGGCGGGCTTGGACGGATCCGCCTCGATGAGCTTCCGGAGCCGCGAGACCTGCACATCGATCGACCGGTCGAACGCCCCGAATTCACGTCCGCGGGCAAGCTCCATCAGCTTGTCGCGCGAGAGCGGGGTGCGCGGATGCTGCGTGAGCACTTTGAGCAGCGCAAACTCCCCCGTCGTGAGGGGCACCTCCGCGCCACCGCGGGTGAGCGAGCGCGCGGCAAGATCGAGGTGGAAAGATCCGAACTCGACAACCTGGTGATCGGCGCTCGGCGCGCCGGGCGGGGCCGGCGGCGGCTGACGTCGCAGCACGGCCTGGATGCGGGCTACCAGCTCGCGCGGATTGAACGGTTTGGGCAGGTAATCATCGGCGCCGATCTCGAGCCCGACGATCCGGTCTACTTCGTCGCCCTTGGCGGTGAGCATGATGATCGGCATCTTCTCGCCGCCGCCGCGCAGCCGCCGGCAAATGGAAAGACCGTCTTCGCCCGGCAGCATCAGATCGAGAATCATCAGGTCGTAGCGCTCGCGGGCCAACTGCCGGTTCATTTCGGTCGCGTCGTGGACGACACGCACCGCGAATCCCTGCTCATTGAGGTAACGGTTGAGCAGATCGCGCAGCCGCGCATCATCGTCGACCACGAGAATCTTTGTCTTGCTTTCAGCCATGGGCCAATCGTACCCGCTCGAACCAACCGGTGCCACAACATTGTAAGTCTTTATTGCGGCTGCTGCGCTTGCAACAGTCTGTTACAAAAAGTGAAGTTTCTGCAATGAATGTTGCCGGTTGCGCCGCTAGTCTGGGCGGCAGGCGGATCGGCGATAGGCGTGCCGGGCGCGGACAAAGTCGGTATTGGCGTTGCCGGGGATACACGTGATTTTTCCCGACGTGTACTTCCCGTGGTCGCAATGAGCCGCAGGCGGGACGGCCGTGGCATTTGTCACACGACCTTGCGGGCCGGCCCGCCATCGAAACATCTTGTTACAAACAGGTCCCAATGGAAACAGTCGATTTACATGCTCGGTTTAGCATGCATCAACGCCTGAATCCATTGGGGCGTCGCCGGCGGCAAGGGCCGAACAAGGCCCGCGCAACACCGGCATTAACTTGAAACGGAGACAAGCATGAAGAGCATGACAATCAGTGCACTGTTGGTAGCATTACTCGCGGGCGTGGTCGCGGTGCCCGCCGTGGCGGCGGAGCGTGAGCGCGGCATGCGCGAACGCGGTGTCAACGCACGCCAGCAGACGCAGCAGCAACGCATCCGTCAAGGCGTGCGGCAAGGCGACTTGACACGCGGCGAGACGCGCAACCTGCAGCGTGAGTCCCGCAACGTGCGCCGCGAACAGCGGGCCTTCCGGGCTGATGGAAATCTGAGCGCTAGCGAGCGGCGGCATCTCAACCGTGATCGCAATCGTCTCTCGCGCGATATTCATCGCCAGCGTAACAACGGTCAGCGTCGCTTCACGAATCGCGGCAGTGATCGGCGCTTCGCGAATCGCGGCCAAGGGCATGCATTCGGGCGTCACGGCACCGATCGCCGATCCTGGGGTCGAGGCGCCGAACGCCGTTTCGGGACCCACGGCAGTCATCCCCGTTTCGGCAATCGGTGGGGTCATCGCTCTCAGAGCCGGGCTTCGTCGCGTATCGATAGGATGCAGGCTAAGCAGCACCGTCGTATCGTGCCGGGTATACGCTCCGGTGAGCTAACGCAGCGCGAAGCACGGCGCTTGCGCGGCGAGCAGCGCATGATCCGGCGCCAGGAGCGTGCTTATCTCGCCGACGGCCGTCTAAGCCGTGGCGAGCGGCGCGACCTCTACGGGGATCTACGCAGCGCGAACCGGCCCATCTATAATCAGACTCACGATGCCCAGACGCGGCGTTGATCGATAGGTGCCCTTGTGAAAATGCTGTTCCTGGTTGCTGCGGTGAGTGCGCTGTTGCTGCCGTCGCCGGCCGATGCCCGCGATTGGCGCCGCTCCGGCGCATTCCTCCAGACTCAGGCGCGGCAGGCCGACAAGGACCGAGATCAGTATCGGCGCGGCAGCCGTGATGCGCGGCGCACCGAGCGTAACGGCCGCAACCGGGGACGCCGTGACCACCTAACCGAGGAAGAGCGGCGCGAATTACATCGCGACCTCGACCGGGCGCGGCGCGAGATCTACCGGCGCGATCGAAGCCGCTAGCCTGTACGACCTCGGGTGTTTTGGCGCTAGCGGCCCTGGCGTGTCGGGTGCGCGGCGGGCGCTACGGGCGGGCACCTGGCCTGTCTCGCCTGGAGGGTAACGGGAACATGCCGTTCGCCGTGGATTTTCGCGATCTCTATGCGAAGGTGCTCGAGTGCTGGTGGGGCGTTGACTCGGCTCGAGCCCTCATCGACCGTTTCGCGCCCGTCGGGCTGCTGCGGGCCGTCATGACGGCGTATTAGGACCCAGGCCGAAGGCGCCCGGGGCCGGCGGCCGGCTTCCTCGCTTAGGTCGCCTCAAGAGGCTAAAATAGCGTTGCTGCCCGGGCCTGGACGCCCTGGGCGGGGGTTTTTGCAGGCTCAAGACCAATAACTCCGGGACAACCAGGCCATGCTTGCTACGCGCATCCGACAGAAGGACAGCATCTTTTATTTCGCGAGTTGTCCGGCGAAGGACATTCTGGGCAAGGTCAGGTTCATCAGCCGCTATTACGGGGAGGGGGAGCAGATCGCGCCGCAGGTGATCTCGCAGACCGACGAGATCGCCCAGTTCATCGCCCGCATTGAGCACAACGACGCCGCCTTCCAGCGACAACTCTCTCGCGCCAAGGTGAGGGCGCTGAAGAACTTTTACGAAATGGCGGTCGGCCAGCCGCCGCTACCCGGCACCGTGCTGCTCTTCACGCACGAGACGCTCGGCTTCCAGGCGCTAAGTGGCGAGCAGAGCGTGGGGCGTCTGCAGGAACCGCAGTCGAAGTACCTCATCATCGACGGCCAGCATCGGCTGGCCGCATTGCATTTCTACCTGCGCGAGCGGCCAGGCGAAGGCAACAACCTTCAAGTGCCGTGCATCATCTTCGATGGCCGGAGCGAGGACTTCGCCGCCGAGATGTTCGTCATCATCAATTCCACGCCGACGCGCATCAACAAGAGCCACTTGGTGGACCTCTATGAGCGCATCTCCTGGGCCGATCCGGACCGGCGCTTCGCGGCGCGTCTGGTGGAGAAGCTCTACAGCGAGGGTGACAGCCCGCTCCGGTACCGCATCAACCGGCTCGGGGGGCGTAGCCAGCAGGACAAGTGGATCCTGCAGGCGGAGCTCTTCAACGAGCTGCACCGCTGGGTGAGCGGCGAATGGCGCAAGATTCAGCGCGCGTCGCACGTGAGCCGCGAGGCCGAGCGCTACTACGCGATCGTGCGGGACTTCCTCAAGGCCGCGCAACGGGTCTGGGGCAACGGCTGGGGCCATCCCAACTACATGGTTACCAAGCCGGTAACGTTGAAAGCGATGATTCGCGTGTGCGCTGACCTTGCCCGCGACGATGCCGATCCGACTGACGGGCGCCAGCAACGCTGGGAGGCCCGGCTCGCGCCGTGGACCGAGAAAGTGCGCGAGTTTCGCGTCGAAGGTTTCTACGAGCGCTTCCCCGCGAAGGGACAGATCGAGCGCGTTACGCGCATCCACCGCGACCTCGATCGACTCGCGCACATCGAACCGCGCGCCAGGGCTGCGCGCGACTGACACCCGCGGCACCATCGCACCCGACGAGGCGGCGCGCAGCCTTAAGCGGCGAAGTGCACGACCTCGGCCCCGCTATCGGCAAGCAATGGAGGCCACCGCGTCGACCGCCTGCCCACCTCCGGGGTCACATCCCCGCTGAAGCGGGGCGGCTGTCGAGGTGGAGCAGGGGCCCCAATCTCAGATTGGGGATGCGACCCGAGATCAGACGCAAAGGGACCGCCCGCCGCCCTCGACCGCCTGCGAGGTCAGATCCCCGAGCAATAAAGGTC
>JAOTTL010000101.1:0-13433 GCA_029864385.1 Betaproteobacteria bacterium
TCGTCAACCTCGACGACGATTTCGGTGTGAATCTCGCGGGACGGATCCGGCGGCCGGGGCTCAAGGTGATCGGTTACGGGTTCGGTGGCGCGCGCGCCACGCGCGCGATCCGGGTTGCCGGTGGCGACGTGCGCACGGACACGAGCGGACTCAGCTTCAGCGTGAACACGCCATGGGGATCGGCGCAGGTCGTGAGCCCAGTGCTAGGCCGTTTCAACGCTTCCAATCTGCTGGGCACCCTAGCGGTACTCCTCGCGAGCGGCGTCACGTTGCGGCGCGCTGTTGCGGCGCTGGCGCGCCTGAAGCCGTTGCCGGGACGCATGCAGCGCGTCGGCGGCGGCGTGAAACCGCTGGTGGTCGTCGACTACGCGCACACGCCCGATGCCCTGGAAAAGGTGTTGCTTGCCCTGCGGGAGCTGCAACACCAGTCACGAGTCACGCGCAACGAGTCACGCTTGATCTGCGTATTCGGCTGCGGCGGCGACCGCGACCGCGGCAAGCGGCCGCAGATGGGCCGGATCGCCGTGCGTCTCGCCGACAGCGTGGTCGTCACTTCCGACAACCCGCGCAGCGAGGATCCGCACGCGATCATCGTGGACATCCTCGAGGGGGCGCGCCGCGGCAATCGCGAGTTCCGTGTCAACGTCGACCGCCGCGATGCCATCTGGGCCGCGATCGCCAGCGCGCAACGTGGCGATATCGTGCTCGTTGCGGGCAAGGGCCACGAGAACTTTCAGGAGTTCCGGGGTGTGAAGCACCCGTTCTCCGATGTAGCGGTGGCGCGGGAGGCGCTAGCAGCCTGTCGGCCTGGGTCTGGCGACAGCCTGCTTAAGGAATTTGTCGGGGCAGAGCCCGACAAATTCCTAGCGAAGCGATGACGATGATGCATCTGTCGGAAGCGGCACGGGCAATCTCGGCGCAGCTGCGCGGGGAGGACCGCGCCTTCGAAGCCGTGAGCACCGACACGCGCGCACTCACGCCGCGCGCGCTGTTCGTGGCGCTCAAGGGCGAGCGTTTCGACGGTCATGATTTCCTGTTGCATGCCGCGCAGCAGCAGGCAGCGGGTGCGCTCGTCCAGGATTCAGGATCGAGGACTCAGGGTACATCGGGCACATTGCCACTCCTGGTTGTCGGAGACACGCGGCTCGCCTTGGGGCAGCTCGCGGCGTACTGGAGGAGCAAATTCTCACTACCGCTCGTCGCGCTCACGGGCAGCAACGGCAAGACCACGGTGAAGGAGATGCTGGCCTCCATCCTGCGCGAGACGGTAATGGCCGACTCCCGAGTCGCGGACCCGGAATCCTGCGTTCTTGCCACGCGCGGAAACCTCAACAACGACATCGGCATGCCCTTGACGCTGCTCGAGCTGCGGCCGGGCCACCGTTATGCGGTGGTCGAGATGGGCATGAATCACGCTGGCGAAATTCGCTACCTGACACGGCTCACCGCGCCGGACGTCGCGCTCGTGAACAACGTCGGACCGGCGCACATCGAGTTCTTAGGCTCCCTCGAGGCGATCGCACGCGCCAAGGGAGAAATATTCGAGGGCCTTGGACCGGAGGGCACTGCGGTAATCAACGCGGATGATCGCCACGCGCCGATCCTGCGCGAGCTCGCGGCCGCGCGCAACCGGATCGAATTCGGGCTGGAAAGCGAGGCGGCGGTGACGGCGGCGTACCAGCTGCGTTTCCTCGAAAGCGAAATCGTGCTCAGGACTCCGCTGGGCGAAGCGGCCGCGATACTCAAAGCGCCGGGCCTGCACAACGTGCGCAACGCGCTCGCCGCCAGTGCCGCCGCGGTCGCGCTGAAAGTGCCTGCGGCCACGATCGCAGCTGGGCTCGGCCGTTTCGCCGGTGTGAAGGGGCGGCTGCAGTACAAGGCGGCCGTGAACGCAGCGACGCTGATCGACGACACCTACAACGCGAACCCGGAGTCGGCACGCGCGGCGATCGCCGTGCTCGGGCGGGCCCCCGGGGAGAAGTTGCTGGTGCTGGGAGACATGGGCGAGCTCGGCGCGGACGCGGCCGTGCTGCACGCCGAGATTGGAAGCACCGCCCGCGCGCTCGGCGTCGATCGCCTCTACACGCTGGGTGAGTTCTCGGCCCACGCGGCGCGTGCCTTCGGCTCGGGCGCCCGACATTTTGACCGCCTCGAGGATCTGCTCGCCGAGGTCGAGAACCGGCTCGCGCCCGGGGTAAGCGTTCTCGTCAAAGGCTCACGCTTCATGCGCATGGAGCGGATCGTCACGGCGTTTGCCCTGGACGGAGAGGCAACCGCGGGACAAGGGAAGGGGGCGCGAGCGTGAACCACGCGACTCATGGTAGTGCTCTCCGCGCCGTTTTGCGCTTGCTTGCACCTGGAGGCGGCGAATGCTTCTAGAGCTCGCCCAGTTCCTTGCCCGAGAGGTCCGCGCGTTCAACGTGTTCAATTACATTACGCTGCGCGCGGTCCTGGCGTGTCTCACCGCGCTCGTCATCTCCTTCGTCGTCGGACCGGCGATGATCCGCAAGCTCACGGCCTACAAGATCGGCCAGGCGGTGCGCGACGACGGGCCGCAGACACATCTCGCCAAAGCCGGGACGCCCACGATGGGCGGCGCGCTGATGCTGGTCGCGATCACAGCGACGGTACTGTTGTGGGCCGACCTCGGAAATCGCCTGGTATGGGTCGTGCTGTGGGTGACGATCGGTTTCGGTGCCATCGGCTGGGTGGATGACTACCGTAAGGTGGTGCGGCGCAATCCCAAGGGGTTGCCGGCACGGTCCAAATTCGTGTTGCAGTCGATCGTAGGGCTGATTGCCGCCGGCTTCCTCGCCTTCTACACCAACCTGCCGGAGCAGACGGTCTTCATCGTGCCCTTCTTCAAGGAGATCACCTATCCGCTCGGCGCGGTTGGCTTCATCGTGATGACCTACTTCGTGATCGTGGGCACGAGCAACGCGGTCAACCTCACCGACGGACTCGACGGGCTCGCGATCATGCCCACGGTGATGATCGGAGGCGCGCTCGGCATTTTCGCCTACGTCGCCGGCCACGCCGTGTTCTCCAAGTACCTGGGTTTCCCTTTCATCCCGGGCGCGGGCGAGCTGGCTGTCATCTGCGGCGCGATTGCGGGGGCGGGTCTCGCGTTTCTCTGGTTCAACGCCTATCCGGCGGAAGTATTCATGGGCGACGTGGGTGCCCTCGCGCTGGGCGCTGCGCTGGGAACCATCGCGGTCATTGTGAGGCAGGAGATCGTGCTGTTCATCATGGGCGGCGTCTTCGTGGTGGAGACGCTCTCGGTGATGCTCCAGGTGGCGTCGTTCAAGCTGACGGGCAAGCGCATTTTCCGCATGGCGCCGCTGCATCACCACTATGAATTGAAGGGCTGGAAGGAGAACCAGGTCGTCGTTCGTTTCTGGATCATCACGATGATGCTGGTGCTGGTTGGGCTTTCGACCCTGAAGCTGCGTTGAATGATTCTGTGGACTGGAGTGGACGAAAGGTGGTCGTGCTCGGGCTCGGTGATACGGGGCTATCGATGACGCGCTGGCTGGCGCGGCATGGCGCGCGGGTGCGGGTCGCGGACAGCCGTCCCGAGCCGCCGCACGCAGCGCAGCTCGCGCGCGAGCTGCCGCACGTCCCGCTCGTCACGGGCGTCTTCGGCGCCGAAACGTTCCGGGACGTCGATTGCATCGCGATCAGCCCTGGCATCGACCGTCGCGAGGCGCCGATCGCGCAGGCGTCCGGGCGGGGCGTGCCCCTCGTCGGGGACGTCGAGCTCTTCGCGCAGGCACTCCCGCACAGCACGGCTCGCAATGCACGGGTCCTGGCCATCACCGGCTCTAATGGCAAGAGCACGGTCACCGCCATGGCGGGGGCCATTTGCCGCGCGGCAGGCCGCAACGCGATGGTCGCCGGAAACATCGGGCTGCCGGTCCTCGATGCGCTGGCCGATGTCGAAGGCGCCCCGGTCGCGCCGGACGTGTTCGTGATCGAACTGTCGAGCTTCCAGCTGGAAAGCACCGTGCATCTGACGCCGGACGCCGCGACAGTGCTCAACCTCACGGAGGATCACCTCGACCGCTACGAAGGGATGGAAGATTACGCGGCCGCGAAGTCGCGCGTGTTCTTGGGCAACGGTGTCCAGATCCTCAACCGGGATGACCGCTGGAGCTCGAACATGGCACGTGCCGGGCGCACCATTTTCACGTTCGGGCTCTCCGCCCCGCGCGCGGAGTCGGAATGGGGTGTGACCGAGGAGCGCGGCGAGCGCTCGCTCGCCCATGGCCAGAATCGCCTGATGGCGCTCGCCGAACTTCCGCTCGCCGGGCTGCACAACGTCGCCAATGCCTTGGCCGCGCACGCGCTGACGCATGCGGTCGGGTTGCCCGATCAAGCGGCAGCGGACGCGCTACGCCAGTTCGAGGGGCTACCCAATCGCGTGCAACGCGTGGCGAAGTTCGCCGGCGTGACCTTCTACGACGACTCGAAAGGCACCAACGTGGGCGCGACCGTGGCGGCGCTCTCGGGCATGGGCCGGCCCGTCGTGCTGATCGCCGGCGGGGACGGAAAGGGACAGGATTTCAATCCGCTTGCGCCCGCAGTAGAGCGCCATGCGCGGGCCGTCGTCCTGATCGGGCGTGACGCCGACCGAATCGAGCGGGCCCTGAAGCGAACCGGCGTGCCGCTCGAGCATGCGCGCGACATGGAGCAGGCGGTGGCGGTGGCGCAGCGTGCCTCGCGGGCGGGCGATGCAGTGCTGCTCTCGCCGGCCTGCGCAAGCTTCGACATGTTCCGAAATTATCGGCATCGGGGCGAAGCCTTCGTGGCAGCGGTGCAAGCGCTCGCGCGGGAGGAAGGCTGAACATGCTTTACTCGGAAGCCAATGCCCGCTTGCCGGTCGCTGAGTACGACCAGACGCTCATGTGGATGACGGTGCTGTTGCTCGGGTTGGGTCTGGTGATGGTCTATTCCGCATCGATCGCGATCGCGGAGGCGAGCCGCGCGTTCGGACATCAGGCGAGCCATTACCTCGTGCGGCATGCGTTTTTCGTTGCTGCAGGCATTATGGCAGCGCTCGTCGCCTTCCAGGTCCCGCTGCGGCTGTGGCAGCAGGCGGCACCCTGGCTCTTCCTTGTTGGAGTGGTGCTTCTCGCGCTTGTGCTGCTGCCCGGCATCGGGCGCGAGGTGAATGGCAGCAAACGGTGGCTCTCACTTTACCTCGTGAATCTCCAGCCCTCCGAGTTCATGAAGCTCTTCGTGGTGCTCTATGCAGCGGATTACACCGTTCGCAAGGCCGCGCACATGGATAGTCTCCGCCGCGCTTTCCTGCCGATGCTGATGGTGATGCTGATCGTCGGCGGCTTGCTCCTCCGCGAGCCGGATTTCGGCGCGTTCGTCGTGATCACGGTGGTCGCGATGGGGATTCTCTTTCTTGGCGGTATGAACTGGAAGCTGTTCGCAGGGCTGGTGTTGTTGCTGCTGGCCGGCTTCGTACTGCTTATTCTCGGCTCGCCCTACCGGCTGCAGCGAGTGATCGGTTTTATGGACCCTTGGGCCGACCCCTATGGCACCGGCTATCAGCTCTCGCATGCGCTGATCGCCTTCGGGCGCGGCGAGTGGTTTGGCGTCGGCCTCGGGGCGAGCGTGGAAAAGCTCTTCTACCTGCCAGAGGCACACACCGATTTTCTGCTCGCCGTGATTGCCGAGGAACTGGGCTTTATGGGAGTGATCGCCATCGTGCTCGCTTTCGCTTGGATCGTGATGCGCGCATTCGCGATCGGGCGGCGCGCGGCGCTGCTCGAGCGGCATTTCGCAGCACTGGTCGCCAACGGTATCGGGCTCTGGATCGGCGTGCAGGCGATCATCAACATCGGTGTCAACACCGGAATGCTGCCGACCAAGGGGCTCACGCTTCCGTTGCTGTCATTCGGCGGCAGCGCGATCACGGCCACCTGCTGCGCGATCGCTGTGCTGCTACGCGTCGATTGGGAAAACCGCCAGATCATGCGGGGCCATACCGTATGAGCCGGACGATCATGATCATGGCGGGTGGCACCGGCGGGCACATCTTCCCGGCCCTCGCGGTCGCGGAGTATCTGCGCGCCGAGGGCTGGAACATCGTCTGGATGGGCAGCCGGGCCGGGATGGAAGCAGCACTGATCCCGCAACGCGGCTACGCGATGGCGTGGGTCCGGTTCTCGGGCGTGCGCGGCCGCAATGTGCTGCAGGCAGCGTTGCTGCCGGTGCAGCTGCTCATCGCGTTCTGGCAATCCGTGCGCGCGATCTTTTCGCGCCGCCCGGACGTGGTGCTTGGCATGGGAGGCTACGTCTCGTTCCCCGGCGCAATGATGGCTGCGCTTTTCAATCGGCCGTTGGCGATTCACGAGCAGAATTCCGTGGCCGGCCTGGCCAACCGCGTCCTGGCGAAGCTCGCCGATCGGGTGCTCACCACCTTTCCCGAGGCCTTTGGCGAGGCGACCGCAGTAATCATCACCGGAAATCCGGTGCGGGCGGAGATTGTAGCCATGGCGCCGCCGGAGAACCGCTACCGGGCACGGGGCGGGCGGCTGAGACTCCTGGTCGTGGGGGGCAGCCAGGGAGCGCGCGTGCTCAATACAGCAGTACCCGCTGCGCTGGCACTCGTGCCCGAGCATGCGCGCCCGCGGGTCCTGCACCAAGCCGGGGGTACACATGAGGAGACAGTCCGCCGCGGCTACGAGAAGCGCGGTATCGACGCTGACGTGACGGCTTTCATCGATGACATCGCGGCGCGCTACGCCGAATCCGATCTCGTCATTTGCCGGGCCGGCGCCACCACCATCGCCGAGATCGCGGCGGCGGGAGTGGCTTCGGTGCTGGTGCCCTATCCCTATGCGGTGGATGACCACCAGACCATCAACGCACGGTTTCTTGCCGACCGCGGCGCTGCCCTGCTGATTGCCCAGGCGGAATTCACGCCGCAGCGGCTTGCCGAGGTGCTCGTGGGTACGACGCGTGAGCGGCTGCTCGCCATGGCGCAGCAAGCGCGCGCCGTAGGTAAAACCGATGCCACGCGCGCCGTCGCGAAAGTCTGTGCGGAGCTGGCGGCACGATGAGACACAAGGTCAAGCATGTGCACTTCGTGGGAATAGGCGGCGCCGGGATGTGCGGCATCGCCGAGGTGCTGCTCAACCTGGGTTACGTGGTGAGCGGCTCGGATCTTGCCGATAACGCGGTGACGCGCCGCTTGCGAGGGCTCGGCGCCCAAATCCGCAGCGGTCACGCCGCAGAGCATGTCGCGGGGGCCGACGCTGTTGTGATCTCGAGCGCTGTTCGGGACGACAACCCCGAGGTCGTGGCCGCGCGTGGCGCGAAGATCCCAGTGGTTCCGCGGGCGCTCATGCTCGCCGAATTGATGCGCCTGAAACGGGGAATCGCCGTGGCCGGTACCCATGGCAAGACCACCACGACCAGTCTCGTCGCGAGCGTGCTCGCAGAAGGCGGACTGGATCCCACCTTCGTGATCGGCGGCAGGCTCGAAGCGGCGGGAAGCAATGCCAAGCTCGGCGCCGGCGAATTCATCGTGGCCGAAGCCGACGAATCCGATGCGTCATTCCTCTACCTGCAGCCAGTAGTTGCGGTGGTCACCAACATCGATGCTGACCATATGGAGACCTATGACCACTCTCTAGACAAGCTGCGGCAGGCGTTCGTGGACTTCCTGCAGCGCCTCCCGTTCTACGGCGTGGCCGTGCTTTGCATCGACGACCCCAACGTCCGGACCATCCTGCCGCAACTCAGCAAGCCGGTCACTCCCTACGGGCTCTCTCCCGATGCGTATGTTCGGGCCGTGGACGTGACCGCGAGCGGTGGGCAGATGCGGTTCCAGGTTGAGCGTTCCGACCCGGGTGGCCAGGCATCCCGCAACGGCAAGCTGGCGATTACGCTCAATCTTCCCGGCGCGCACAACGTGCGTAATGCGCTCGCGGCGATTGCCGTGGGCCTGGAGCTGGGCGTGCCCGAGAAGAAAATCGCCCGGGCGCTTGCCGAGTTCAAGGGTGTGGGGCGGCGCTTCCAGCAGTTTGGAAAAGTACGGCTGCCGGGCGGTGGCAGCTTCACGCTGATTGACGATTACGGCCACCACCCTGCCGAAATGGCGGCGACGCTCGCCGCTGCACGCGGCGCTTTCCCGAAGCGAAGAATTGTGCTCGCGTTCCAGCCCCACCGTTACACGCGCACCCGTGATTGCTTTGAGGACTTCGTCACCGCCCTCTCCACGACGGACGCGCTCATTCTGACGGAGGTTTACCCGGCGGGTGAAGCGCCGATCGTGGCGGCCGACGGGCGGGCGCTGGCGCGGGCCGTGAGGGTGCAGGGCAAGGTCGAGCCGGTTTTTGTGGAAAAGGTTGCCGAGCTGCCGGCCGCGATCCTGGTGGCGGCGCGCGACGGCGACGTGGTGCTCACGATGGGCGCGGGTTCCATAGGCGGCGTTGCCGTACAACTCGCGAGCCGGGTGCGCAGTACGAATGGGGGGGCAGCATGAACATGGTGGACGCCGAGAAGCCGGTCGCAGAGGGCTTGCGCGGGGAACTCCGGCAGCGCGAACCGATGGCGCGCCACACGAGTTGGCGCGCCGGCGGCGCGGCGGACCAGGCCTATTTTCCGGCCGACCTTGCCGATCTTGCGGCCTTCCTCCGCGCCCTGCCGGCGAGCGAGCCGGTGCAAATGGTGGGCCTCGGCAGCAACCTGCTGGTGCGCGACCGGGGCTTGCGCGGCACGGTAATCTTTACGCACTGGGCGCTGAGGGCGATCCGGGTCGGGCGCGTGGAAAGCGGGCACGGCGAGATCTACGCCGAAGCAGGAATCGCCAGCCCCAGAATCGCGCGCTTTGCGGCGATGCACGGCTTCAAGGGCGCGGAGTTTCTCGCGGGCATTCCGGGAACGGTGGGGGGCGCGCTTGCGATGAACGCCGGCGCCTTCGGTGGCGAGACCTGGAAGATCGTGGACCGGGCAGTGACGATCGACCGCAGCGGCACCCTGCGCGAGCGTTGGCCTGCGGACTACGAGATCGACTACCGCCACGCGCGCTTAGTCCTTCATTCTTCCGAAGAGTGGTTCGTTGCGGCAACCTTTCGCCTTCCGCGCGGCGATCGCCAGTCTTCGCGCCGCATCATCAAGGGCCTGCTACAGCAACGGCTGGCGACGCAGCCGCTCGAGCGGCCCAATGCGGGCTCGGTGTTTCGCAACCCCTCGGGGAGCGAGTACGCCGCGCACTTCATCGAAGCGTGCGGACTGAAGGGGCACGAGATCGGCGGCGCGCAGATCTCGACCAAGCACGCGAATTTCATTGTCAACGCCGGCGGCGCAAGCGCTGCTGATATCGAGGCGCTGATCGACCTGGCGGAGCGCAGCGTGAGTGAAAAATTCGGCATCACCCTCGTACGGGAGGTGCGCATTGTGGGTGAACGGTGGTGAGCAAGTTTGGGAAGGTTGCGGTCCTGATGGGCGGGGACGCCGGAGGGCGGAAGAGGGGCCCCTTTGGGGATCTGACCCTGGAGGCGCACACGGCCGCCCAAGGGATGACTTGCAACGGGGCGAGGTGAGTGAGCAAGTTTGGGAAGGTTGCGGTGCTGATGGGCGGCCGATCCGCCGAACGCGAGATCTCGCTCAAGAGCGGGGCGATGGTGCTCGCCGCCCTGAAGAGGAGCGGTGTGGACGCCCATGCCTTCGATCCGCGCGACCAGCGGCTGGAAGAGCTCGCCGCGGGAAAATTCGAGCGCGCCTTTATCGCATTGCACGGCCGTTTCGGCGAAGACGGAACGGTGCAGGGCGCGCTCGAGTATCTCGGCATCCCCTACACGGGGAGCGGCGTCATGGCGAGCGCGCTCGCGATGGACAAGTGGCGCACCAAGCTTCTGTGGCATGCAGGGGGAATGCCAACACCGGCCTATGAGCTGCTCACACCGCAGAGCGATCGCGCGCAGGTGGCGACCCGCCTGGGGCTGCCGCTGATGGTAAAGCCGGCCAGCGAAGGCTCGTCCATTGGGATGACCAAGGTCACCTCGGTCGAGGCGCTCGGCGCAGCGTACGAGCTCGCCGCCGGTTACGACAAGGCAGTGATCGCCGAAGCCTTCATTGAGGGCGTCGAGCTTACCGCAGGAATTCTTGGCGACGAGCCACTGCCATTGATACGCCTTGAGACGCCGCGGACGTTCTACGACTACGAGGCCAAGTACTTTGCCGATGACACGCGCTATACCTGCCCTTGCGGGTTGCCGGAGAGCCAGGAGCAACGCGTGCGGCAAGTGGCCTTCGCCGCTTTCGAATTGCTGGGCTGCGGTGGCTGGGGACGCGTCGACCTGATGCTGGACCGCGCGGGCGATCCCTACTTGCTCGAGGTCAACACTGTGCCGGGCATGACCGACCACAGCCTGGTGCCGATGGCGGCTCGCGCCAAAGGAATATCGTTTGAAGATTTGTGCGTACGGATATTGGAGTCGGCGCATGTGGGTTAAGCCGCAACCTCGAACCCGGAACCCGGAACTCGGAACCCGAAACGGGCGAAGCGATGTGGGATAGACCGGATATCCTCAATGCGGCCGCCAGCGCGCTCTACGGCCTTGCAGTGCTGCTCGCGCTCTTTGTGGCCGTAGCGTTCACGATCCAGCTCCCGATATTTGCCCTGCGCGAAGTCCGGGTGGAAGTTGCGCCCACGCACGTCACGCGCGATCAGGTCGAGATCATCGTGCGGCGCGAGCTCAGGGGAAATTTTTTTACCCTCGATCTGGACGCCATCCGAGCCGCCTTCGGGCGGCTGCCGTGGGTGCGAAATGTCGAACTGCGGCGGCGCTGGCCGGACCGGCTGGAGGTCACGTTCGAGGAGCACCTGCCGCTTGCGCGCTGGGCCACTGCCGCGCTGGTGAACACCCACGGCGAGCTCTTCGAAGCCGCCTACAGCAGGCCGCTGCCCGTGTTCGTCGGGCCCGCCGGCGCGGCCAAGGAAATGGCCATCCAATACGAGTACTTTCGCCGCGGACTCGCAGATATCAGGCAGCGGCCGGTGCGGGTGCAGGTGTCGCCGCGCCGAGCCTGGAAGCTCAAGCTCGAGAGTGGGCTGACGCTGGAGCTCGGCCGCGAGCAGATCGAAGCGCGCTTCGCCCGTTTCATCGCGGCGTACGACCGCGCCGTGGCGCCGCTGGAGCAGCGCATCGAATACGTGGACCTGCGCTATGCGAACGGATTTGCGGTGCGCATTCCCGAGGCGGGGTCTAACGACCCGGAACCCAAGCGTGGACGCAAGACAGGATAGGGGGCCGGGGAAGCGCTCATGAGCAAGCCGAGAGACAACAAGAAACTGATGGTGGGGCTCGACATCGGGACGTCCAAGATCGTCGCGATCGTCGCAGAGCTTAAGCCCGAGGGCGGGTTCGAAATCATCGGCATGGGACAGCACCCGTCGCGCGGGCTCAAGAAAGGTGTCGTGGTCAACATCGAGACAACGGTCAACGCCATTCAGCGCGCGCTGGAGGAGGCCGAGCTCATGGCTGACTGCAAGATTCGCGAGGTCTACACCGGAATCGCCGGCAGCCATGTCCGCAGCTTCAACTCGCAGGGCATGGTGCCGGTGAAGGACAAGGAGGTTGCTCAGCCGGACATCGAGCGCGTCATCGATACCGCGCGAGCAGTGCAGATCCCGAACGACCAGCAGATCCTGCACGTGCTCAACCAGGAATTCATCATCGACGGGCAAGAGGATGTGCGCGAGCCGCTTGGCATGAGCGGGGTGCGGCTGGAGGTCAAGGTGCACATCGTGACCGGCGCGGTGTCCGCCGCGCAGAACATCGTAAAGTGCGTGCGCCGCTGTGGCCTGGAGGTGCGCGACCTCATCCTGCAGCCGCTCGCTTCCGCGCTGGCCGTCATCTCCGAGGACGAGAAGGATCTCGGCGTGGCTCTCATGGACATCGGCGGCGGGACGACCGATCTCATCGTGTTCACGCACGGAGCGATTCGCCATACCGCGGTGATACCGATCGCGGGCGACCAGATTACCAACGACATCGCGATGGCCCTGCGCACGCCGACCAAGGATGCGGAAGAAATAAAGGAACGTTACGGGTGCGCGCTGTCCCAGCTCGCCGACCCCCAGGACATGGTCGAGGTGCCGGGGCTTGGCGACCGAGAGCCGCGCCAGCTCTCGCGCAAGACGCTCTCGGAAGTGATCGAGCCCCGCGTCGAGGAACTCTACTCGCTAGTGCAATCGGAGCTGCGCCGTAGCGGCTACGAGGAGTTGCTTTCGGCGGGTGTGGTGATCACCGGGGGTTCGGGCGTAATGCAGGGGATGATTGAGCTCGGCGAGGAGCTCTTCCACATGCCGGTGCGCGTCGGGCATCCGGCCTATGGCGGAACGTTGGCGGAATACGTGCGCCATCCGCGATTTTCGACTGGCGTTGGCCTGCTGCTGGCGGGTCTCGAGCAGCACCGGCAGAAGGAGGTGGCGCGCATGAACATCAACTCGTTCCAGCAGACTCTGGAAAGGATGAAATCGTGGTTTGCGGGGAATTTCTAGAAAAAAGAGGGCATTCGGTATCCGTGAAGTATCGGTTTGGCCGTTCTTAGTCATTGACCAGTTGAAAGGAGCCTCAATGTTTGAAATCGTGGATTCTCAAGCGCAGGAAGCGGTGATCAAGGTAATCGGCGTGGGTGGCTGCGGCGGCAACGCGGTTGACCACATGATGGTGCGGGGCGTGAAGGGGGTCGAGTTCATTTCGGCCAATACCGACGTGCAGGCGCTCAAGCGCACGCAAGCGAAAGTGCAATTGCAGCTCGGCACCCATATCACCAAAGGGCTAGGCGCCGGTGCGAACCCGGAAGTCGGGCGGCAGTCGGCCTTGGAAGACCGCGAGCGCGTCGCGGAGACGATTGCGGGCGCCGACATGCTTTTCGTTACCGCGGGAATGGGAGGCGGCACCGGCACCGGCGCCGCACCGGTCGTCGCCGAGATCGCCAAGGAGCTCGGCATTCTCACGGTGGCGGTGGTCACCAAGCCGTTCGGCTTCGAGGGCAAGCGCAAGCGCATCGCGCTTGAGGGGCTCGAGCAGCTCGAGGAGTACGTCGACTCACTGATCGTGATACCCAACGACAAGCTGATGCAGGTGCTCGGAAACAAGGTGACGCTGCACGAGGCATTCAGGGCGGCAAACGAGGTTCTGCACGGCGCCGTTGCCGGAATCGCGGAAATCATCAGTTGTCCGGGCATGATCAACGTCGACTTTGCCGACGTGCGCACGGTCATGGCGGAGATGGGAATGGCGATGATGGGCTCGGCCAAGTCTGCCGGACCCGACCGGGCGCGGCTGGCGGCGGAGCAGGCGGTGGCGTGCCCGCTGCTCGAGGACATCAATATCGCCGACGCGCACGGCGTGCTCGTCAACATCTCGGCGAGTCAGGAGTCCTTCCAGCTCCAGGAACTC
>JAOTTL010000289.1:0-3320 GCA_029864385.1 Betaproteobacteria bacterium
GCACACCGTGTTCCGCGTGGGTGAAAGCCACGGATTGATCACGCCGCGCGTCAAGGAGTTGGTCGAAATGCTCTCGAGCGTCGACAGCAGCAAGGCGACGGACAACCTGTGGGGCGAGCGCTGGTCCAAACTGTGCATGAATGGCATGCACAACGGCGTCGCCGCCGCCACGGGACTTTCGGGCCGAGACCGCGACGGGAATACGGCGATCCGGCGCTTCTCAATCAAGCTGGGGGGCGAGGCGGTGCGGGTCGGCCAGGCCCTGGGCTTCCGGCTGGTCAATCTGGGCAAGCTGGCGCCGGAGCGGCTTGCGCTCGCCGCGGAGGGCCACGCCGATGCGCTGGCCGAGGTGGAGGAAATTATGATCGCGCACATCGCATCCAATCCGCGCGCGGGCATTCAGCGCCCGTCGATGGCGCAGGACATGCTCAAGGGCAGACGCACCGAGATCGAGCTCATGAATGGCTTCATTGCCGAAAAGGGCCGGCTCGCCGGCGTCCCAACCCCATCTCACGAGAAACTGACCGAGATTGTCACCCGCGTCGAGCACGGAGAGCTTCCCCCGTCAGCCACGAATCTCGGCGGCTCGGGAAGATAGTGCGAATCGGTGTGCCAGTCCGCGCCGAAATTCACTTTGTCTTCGGGCTCCTTCACCACGCGCGTCATGTGCGGATGATGGTGATGAGACGTGGTGATGAATACTGATGATGAAAGGCGCCAAAGGACGCTGCCGGCGCAAAGCGATCGGTTTTCATCACCATTACTCATCACTATCTTTCATCACCATTAATCATCACTTTTTCCGCCGTCGCTAGACGGCGGCGGCGATGGCGTCGCCCATCTCGCTGGTACTCGCGCTTCCACCCAGGTCGCCCGTGAGGTGCTTCGCTTCGGCGATCACCTTGTCGACCGCTGCATCGATGCGCTGCGCGGCCGCGCTGGCCTTGGGCTCGTTGCGCTTCCTGGCGAGCCACTCGAACAGCATCTTCCCCGAGACGATGAGGGCGTAGGGATTGGCGATGTTCTGGCCCGCGATGTCCGGTGCGGAACCGTGGGTGGCCTGCGCCATCGCCTGCCGCTCGCCGATGCACAGGCCGGGAGCAAGGCCGAGCCCGCCAACAAGCCCGGCGCCCTGGTCGGTCAGAATGTCGCCGAACTGATTGGTCGTGACGACGACATCGTACTGCCACGGGTTCATCATCAGCTTCATGGAAAAACCATCGACCAGCGCCTCGTCGTACGCGACGTCCGGAAATTCCTTCGCTGCCCTGCGGCATTCCTCGGCGAACATCCCACATGCAAGCCGGTAGATCGGCTCTTTGTGCACCGCGGTCACCTTTTTCATCTTACGCAAGCGCGCAATCTCGAACGCCGCAAGTGCCACGCGCCTGGAGCCGCGACGGGTGATGACGCGCGATGCGATCGTGATCTCGTCGTTCGGCCGAAACTCGCCGGCGCCCGCGACCACCGTGTCGGAAGACTGCATGCCTTCGGTCACCTCGCGCAGAAACACGATATCCACATCCTTGTGCACGGACTGGATGTTGGAGTACGACCTGACCGGCTTCACGCTCGCGAACAGCTCGAAGCGCTTGCGCAGCGGCGGCATGATCCATGTCGGATCGTTACGGGGATACGCATTGTGGCCGATCGGCCCGCACAACCAGCCGTCGGCGTCTTCCAGAGCCGCCACGGTGGCATGCGGCAGCGTATGGCCGTGCTGCTCGTGACCGCGCTTGCCGATCGCCAGTTCCTGCCACTTGACCTCCAACCCGGTCTTCGCCGCTGCGGCCTTCATCACCTTGACCGCCTCGGGCACGACCTCGAGACCGATGTCGTCGCCGAGCAGTATCCCGATCGTCAGCATTGTTGCCCTCCTCCATCGATAGTGATGAAAGATGGTGATGACTAATGGTGATGAAAAATGGTGACGTACAAACACAAACCGCTACTCATCACCATTCCTCATCACTATTCCTCATCACTATTCCTCATCACTATTCCTCATCACTATTCCTCATCACTATTCCTCATCACCAATCTGCGGTTACGTGGCCTTCCTCTGTTCTTGGGAAATCCTAGAGCTTGAGCAGCCGCGCGGCATTGTCGCTCAATATCAGCTGCGCTTGAGCTCCCGCACCGCCAGCTCCGGCGCCTGCGTCGGCAGCTGAATGTTGCCGACGAACCGCTCGGGATACTCCCGGCGCGCCGCAGGGCTCGCGGTGCTCATGCTGCGCGCACGGCTGCGGCGGCCCCGTTGCCGGCGATCCTGCCAAACACCAGGCCCGAGACGAGGCCCGTGCCCGCCGGGTAGTTGAAGTAGAAAATTCCTCCGACCATCTCGCCGGCCGCGTAGAGACCGGGAATCGGAACGTAGCCCAGATCGAGCACCTGCCCGGTTTCGTGGTTGATGCGCAGCCCCCCGAACGTGAAGGTGATGCCGCAGGTCACGCCGTAGGCCTCGAACGGGGGTGTATCGAGCGGGTTCGCCCAGTTCGACTTGGGCGGCTCGATGCCCACCGTGCCGCGCCCATCCCTGACCGCATGATTGAACGGCACGTCGATGCGCACGGCGGCGTTGTACTCTCGCACCGTCTTGAGAAACGCCTCAGGATCCACGCCCTCCAGTTTCCCGGCAAGCTCTTCGAGCGTGTTGGCGGCAAACCGCGTCACATTCCTCCCGCCGTATTCCTTCTGGAGGAGCGGCTTCACTTTGGCGTCGAACACCTGGTAAGCATATTGTCCTGTCTGCTTCAGCACTTCCGCGCCGTACCTCGCGTAGGTGTAATTGTAGAAATCCGCTCCTTCGTCCACGAACCGTTTGCCTTCCGCGTTGATCATGACGGACAGCGGGTAACTGTGCCGATAGGGATCGTGCGACCGCTCTACCACGCCGAACTCCGGTGCGTGGCGCTCCCACGACACCGCATGGCGGCCGGACCAGTTGCCGTAGGGGCAGGCGCCAATCTCAAGCGCCATCTTCAGGCCCTCGCCCAGGTTGTGGCGCGTGCCGCGGACCTTGGCGAGCTCCCATCCAGGTCCCAGGTAGCGCGTGCGCCACTCGGGGTTCGACTCAAAACCGCCGCAGGCGAGCACAACCGCACGCGCCCCGAACTCGACCAGCTTGCCCTGGCGCTTGGCTCGCACCCCCAGCACCCGCTCGCCGTCGTAGATTAGGGACACCGCGCGCGTTTCGTAGAAGATCTCGACGCCTTTCTTGACGGCGGTCTTCGTCAGATCCTCCACCAGTCCGGCGCCACCGCCGTTCACGGTGAGCGGGAATCGGCCGAAGAACACGCGCCTGCCATTGACGATGGCCG
>JAOTTL010000102.1:0-13397 GCA_029864385.1 Betaproteobacteria bacterium
CACGAGGAAGATCAATACGAGTGGTGGCATCATGACGAACAGGGCATGTCGGTAGAGCGGCCAGCTTGCGAGCGTGCGGGCGGTGGGCGGCAAGGCGGGCGCCGCCTCAGGGTTGAACCATGACGCCAGTGCGACGTAGAGCGCGAGCAGACTGACCAGAACCGCCGCGGGCCCCAGTGCTCCAAGGTACATGTCGCCCACCGAGGCGCCGAGCACGTCCGCGAGTACGATGAGCACTATCGACGGCGGAATGATCTGGGCAAGCGTCCCCGAGGCGCAAATCACGCCAGTCGAGAGTCGGCGCGAATAGCCGTAGCGCAGCATTATCGGCAGCGAGATTAGGCCCATGGCGATGACGGACGCCGCAATCACGCCAGTCGCCGCTGCGAGCAGAGCGCCGACGAAGATCACGGCATAGGCGACGCCGCCGCGAACCGGACCGAAGAGCTGGCCAATCGTGTCGAGAAGGTCCTCGGCCATGCCGCTTCGCTCCAGGATCAGTCCCATGAATGTGAAGAAGGGAATAGCGAGCAGCAGCTGATTCTGCATGATGCCGAACAACCGTTGCGGCAGAGCCTGGAGCAGCTCCGGTTGCAACAGGCCCAGTTCGAAGCCGATGAAGGCGAAAAGCAGGCCATTGGCCGCGAGCGCGAACGCAACCGGATAGCCGAGGAGCAGGAGCACGGCCAGGCTCGCGAACATCAGAGGGGCCATCAACTCAAATGCCATGCCCTACACCCCGTGAATCGTGAATCGTGAATGGAAAGATCGACACGGGTCACACTACGACGTTCGGTTGATCACGAGTCACGATTAGCGGATTTGATCAGCGGTTATCTGCGTTTATCTGCGGCTAATGATGTTTTTCGATTCTTGCCACACGCTCCAATTAAATCTCGCGCCTTGGATCGCTCTCCGTTTGTTCCGCAGAGGCCATTCCGCGCAGGAAGGCGATGCGCTTGATGGTCTCGGATACGCTTTGCAGGATGAGAAGGAGGAAGGCGAGCGGGACGATGAACTTGATCGGCCAGCGCAGGAGACCGCCTGCGTCACTGGATATTTCGTCGATGCGATAGGACTCGAGGAACGCGCTCCAGCCGAACCAGAGGATGATCGTGGCGGCCGGCAACAGCATGAACAGCCCGCCGAACAGATCGACCCACGCCCGCGCCCGGTCCGATAGGCGCGCGGAGACGATGTCGATCCGCACGTGCGCGTTGTGCTTGAGGGTGTAGCCGGCTGCGCAGAGAAACACAATCGAATAGAGGTACCACTGGATCTCGAGGAACGCGTTTGAGCTCAAGTTGAAGCCGTAGCGCGCGATGGCATTGGCGGCGCTGATCAGGATGCAGGCCAGCACCAGCCACGAAGCGTAGCGACCCACGCGCTCGTTGAGCGCATCGATCCAGCACGAGCAGGCGAGCAGGAGGCGCATGGTCACCGAAGGCCGGGAGGAAGCTCAGGATTTTGCCGGAACGGGTTCAGCGGGCCAAGGCAACCGGCGCCGGCCTCCGCGCATGCCCCCGTGGCTGTGCTTCGGTGCTAAAATCAACGGTTTAGGCGGCAGGACACCGATCCCAGGACGCTTACCGCATGTATTCAACAAAGGACACCATCCAAAGCATCGACATCGAGCTCGCGCGCGCGATCGAGCTGGAACGCCAGCGGCAGGAAGATCATATCGAGCTCATCGCGTCCGAGAATTACGTGAGTCCTCGCGTGATGCTGGCGCAGGGCAGTGTGCTTACCAACAAGTACGCGGAAGGTTATCCCGGCAAACGCTACTACGGTGGCTGCGAATTCGTCGACCTTGCCGAGCAGCTTGCGATCGACCGTGCAAAGAAGCTGTTCCACGCAGGTTATGCGAACGTGCAACCGCATTCAGGGGCCCAGGCGAACGCCGCGGTGTACTACGCCGTGCTGCATCCCGGCGATGTGATTCTAGGCATGGCGCTCGATGCTGGCGGTCATCTCACTCACGGCGCACCGGTGAACCTGAGCGGGCGCTACTACGATGCGGTTACCTACGGCCTGAATCCGGAAACCGAGGCGATCGATTACGCCGAGGTGGAGGAACTCGCTCACGTCAAGAAGCCCAAGCTGATTGTGGCCGGCGCCTCCGCCTATTCGCTCGTTATCGACTGGAAACGGTTCAAAGCCATTGCCGACAAGACTGGCGCGCTCCTGATGGCGGACATCGCGCATTACGCCGGGCTGGTCGCCGCTGGGCTCTACCCGAGCCCGGTCGGGATCGCCGATTTTGTGACGAGCACGACGCACAAGACGCTGCGCGGGCCGCGCGGAGGTCTGATACTGGCGGATGCCCAGCACGAGAAGGTGCTCAACTCTGCGGTGTTCCCCGGTACGCAGGGCGGTCCGCTTATGCACGTGATCGCCGCCAAGGCGCTCGCCTTCAAGGAGGCCATGACGAAGGGATTTAAGGCCTACCAGGAGCAGGTGCTGGACAATGCCCGGGTGATGGCCAAAGCGCTGCATGAACGGAGCTTCCGGATTGTCTCCGGGCGCACCGAGTGCCACATGTTCCTGGTCAATCTATGCGATAAGGGGATTACGGGGCGCGACGCGCAAAACGCCCTTGGCCAGGTCGGTATCACCGTTAATCGGAACGCCGTGCCGAACGATCCGCAGAAGCCGATGATTACCAGCGGCGTGCGCATCGGATCCCCGGCCATGACCACGCGCGGCTTCAAGGAAATCGAGGCCGAGTTGATCGCTAACCTCATCGCGGATGTGCTCACGGCGCCGGCTGACGAGAAGGTGCTCAAACACACGGCAGGCGAGGTGAAGAAGCTGTGCGCCAAGTTTCCCGTCTATGGCTGATGCCCGTTCCAAGTTCCAGGTTCCAGGTTCCAGGTTCCGTGTTCCGGGTTCAAAGTCCAAGCGGGGAACTTCGTATTTGTGAGTCGTCCAACTTTGCTTGAACCTTGAACGGTATTTATGAGGTGTCCGTTCTGCCAGTCGGGCGAGACGCAGGTCATTGACTCGCGCGACAGCGACGATGGCGAGAGCATTCGCCGCCGGCGCAAGTGCGTGGCGTGCAACAAGCGCTTCACCACCTATGAGACGGTGGAGTTGCGCATGCCGCAGCTGGTCAAGCAGGATGGCAGCCGCGCCGAGTTCGACCTCGCGAAGTTGCGCACGGGTTTCATGCGGGCGCTGCACAAGCGGCCGGTGCCGACCCAGCTCGTGGACGAGGCCGTTGCCACGATCACCCAGGACGTGCTCGCGCTCGGCGTGCGTGAGATCGACTCGCGCCGCATCGGCGAAATGGTGATGCGCGAGCTGCACAGGCTCGACGAGGTCGCCTATATCCGCTTCGCCTCGGTCTATCGCAGCTTCCAGGGAGTCGACGACTTCCGGGACGTGATCAAGGAAGTGCAGACACCTCCTCCCTGGCGCAAGAGGGAAGGCGAGTGATCAAGCGGCTAGGCACCAAGTGAAAGAGTGAAACCAGTTTGCGTTATCGTTTGCCTGGTCAGGTAGAAGCGAGAAAGGAAATCCCGCACACTCCTTAAGCCGCCGATGGACGCCGATAGAACCAATTCCCCAGACCATATTAGGTTTCGTCGATTTTCATCGGCGTTTATCTGCGTTTATCCGCGGCGAATGTTTTTGATTTTGTTGGACGCTCTTAGTCATCTAGTTACTCAGTCGCCTAGTCACCGTGTTTTCGGCTGACGATCATCGCTATATGGCCCGCGCGCTGCAGCTCGCGCACCACGGCCTCTATACGACGGCGCCCAACCCTCGCGTGGGCTGCGTTATCGTGCGGGATGGCGCAATCGTCGGGGAGGGCTGGCACGAGCGGGCCGGTGGGCCGCATGCCGAGGTGAGCGCGCTCGAGACGGCGGGTCTGCGGGCGCGCGGCGCGTCGGCTTACGTTACGCTTGAGCCTTGCGTGCACCAGGGTCGCACCGGTCCGTGCACGGAGGCGCTGATCGGGTCCGGCGTAGCGCGGGTGGTGGCGGCGATCAAGGACCCCAACCCGCTGGTGAGCGGACAGGGGCTCGAGCGGCTGCGCCAAGCCGGGGTCGCTGCGGGCGTCGGGTTGCTCGAGGCCGAGGCGCGCGAGCTCAACATAGGGTTTGCCAGCCGTATGACGCGCGGGCGGCCGTGGGTGCGAATGAAGCTCGCGGCGAGTCTCGACGGCAAGACCGCCCTCAACAACGGACGCAGCCAGTGGATCACCGGCGAGGACGCACGCCGCGACGCTCATCACTGGCGCGCGCGTGCGTGCGCGGTGCTGACCGGCATCGGCACCGTTCGCGATGACGATCCACGGCTCACCGTGAGAGAGGTGGAGACGAGCCGCCAGCCCTTGCGCGTGGTGGTGGACAGCCGGCTCGAGCTTCCGCCAGCGGCGCGGGTACTGGAAGGGGGTGGCGTGCTGATCGCGGGCGCGCGCGAGGATCGTGAGGCGATCGCCGCGCTAAGCGCGAAGGGCGCGGAGGTCGTCGTGATACCTAACGGCGCAGGCAAGGTCGAGCTGGCTCAGCTCCTGCAGGAACTGGCTCGCCGGGAGATCAATGAGGTGCACGTCGAGGCGGGCCACAAGCTCAACGGATCGCTGATCGCCGCGGGCCTCGTCGATGAGCTGGTGGTCTACCTCGCGCCGAGCCTTCTCGGTGACGCTGCGCGCGGAATGTTCGACCTGCCGGAGTTGCAGGATCTCGCGGGTCGCCGGGCCCTTGAAATTCGGGATTTACGCATGATTGGGGCAGATATTCGTATTTTAGCGAGGTTCGTATAATGTTCACTGGCATCGTGGCCGCGGTCGGTTCGGTAGCGGCGGCTGCCCCTGGGGCCGGGGGGCTGCGGTTGCGCCTGGCGAGCGGCGAAATGGATCTTGGCGACGTTGGGGTGGGCGACAGCATTGCCGTGAACGGCGTGTGCCTCACGATTGTGGCCCTCGCTGCGGCGGAATTCGGGGCCGACGTGTCGCACGAGACACTCGCGTGCACCGCAGGCTTCGCTGTCGGCGACCGGGTCAACCTGGAGAAGGCCTTGCGGCTTGCGGACCGGCTCGGAGGGCATCTCGTGGCTGGTCACGTGGATGGCGTCGGCCGTGTGGCCCGATTCGAGCCGGCCGGCGACAACCGGCTGCTTGCGATTTCCGCGCCGCGCGAGCTGGCGAAGTACATTGCCCGGAAGGGTTCGGTTGCCGTGAATGGCGTCAGCCTGACGATCAACGATGTCGAAGGAGCCGAGTTCGTGGTAAACCTCATACCGCATACCCTCGCCGCAACCAACCTCAGCGGGCTGCGCGCGGGGGACCGGGTCAATCTGGAAGTGGACATGCTCGCGCGTTACGTCGAGCGGCTTTCCGAGGCGTCCCAGTCCGTCCCAGCCTCAAAGCCAACGCCCCGCTTCCATAGGGGAAAGTAGCACCCTAGCGGCCCACTGCGGCCCCTTGCATCCGGTTTCCCTGGACGGTATCGGTTCTCTGAGCCGCCTAAATACCGTCAGGAGGCGCGATGCTCACCGACACCAAGGCGAGGGCCGCCAAGGCCAAGGCCGTCGAATTTGACGGTTTGGCGAAGCAGATTTGGGAGTTCTTTGGCTGGCCGGCCTTCACGGTGCAGGTTTGGGAGATCTCGTACCGCGCTGGGTGGAAGGGAGACATGCGTCCGAGCCATCTATTGGCGAGCAACGCCGAAGAAATCGCGCGGCTGCTCCGGGAGCGTGGGGTGATGGTCAACGACCAGCGGTGACGGCTTGCCCTTCTGGCACCGCCGCCCGGGGAGAGACGGCCGGAGCGGGACTTTCGAGGGGGTTGCGGGCCTTCAATCTTCGTGAGCAGCTTGCCAAGCCGGCAACGCTGTTGGCCCCGTTAGAGGCCAATCACGTTCTCGCGCGTACGCTTTGAGAGTCGCGATGCGATCGTCCGCGGATGGATGTGTGGAGAGATAGATGAGCAGATCACGAGAGGTGGCATCCTCCTCAAGCAGCCGGTCGAAGAACCCCCAGGATTCGTTCACGTGCTCGTACTCGCGCTGGACAATTTCAAGCCCGAAACGGTCGGCCGCGCCTTCCTGGGCGCGACTGAAGCCACGCAGCGTAAGATCTGCAACGGTAAGGCCAAGCGCACCGCCACCGTCACCGCTACCGATGGCCGCAACCATCATGCTAAGCGCAATACCGCGGCCGAGCGCTTGGATGTGGTCGCGGTTCTGAAAATGCCCTAACTCGTGTCCGAGCACGAAAGCCAGTTCATTCTCGGTTCCTACTCGATCCAGGAGTCCCGTGGTCACCACGATCAAGCCGCCCGGCAGCGCCATGGCGTTGGGGCTGTCATCTTCCATGACCCCCAGGCGGAATGTATAGGCTGAATCGGGCCAATGCCGCGCCAGGCGCTCGAGTAGTGCACGCGTCGCACTCGCCCGCGGATCTTCAGCCTCAGTGGAATACAGATCGATCGGCCACCAGGAGGCGAACAACCGCGCCTCCGTTTCGGGAGGCACGAAGAACACCACCAAGTCGACGAAGAAAATCAGCGCCGCTGCGAGCAGCGTGAAAACCGCAGTGAGCCCAGATATCAGAATCGCCGCTTCCTTGAGCGGATGCTCCGGACTGACATTGATGTCGTCCGAGGGCGGCGCCTTGGAAACGTACTTCATCGCCGCCGGTGCCGCATTGACTATCGGCCGGCAAACGAGACGGCAGTGCCGAAGGCCAGCATCTCAACGCCAGCCGTGCCCTTGCCATTGCGCCGGGCGCTGGCCAACCGCGACGTTTCCAGGCGAACGTTTACCACCGCATCGTAACCGCGTCCCTTGGCATCCTCAATCATTCGCAGCAGCGCCTCGCGGCGCGCCCGATCCAATAGCGGTTCATAGGTTTTGATGCGCCCACCGATCAGCCCGCGCAGGCTCGCGATGATCCTTTTGAAATAGTCCAACGACACCACTACGCTGCCGGCAACCAGCTCCGTAGAGGTAATCTTCCAATCGGCAGGCACCGTGCCGAAGCTGATGACTGGAAAACCCTGCAGCCTGGCCTCACGCGCGCGGATATCCTCAAAGTGTTTCCGCTCCAGATAGGTGCCCACCGAGTACGCGACGATCAGCAGCATCAACGGCAGACCGAAGTTTACTATCACATCGAAGTATGCAGTCATGACGGGTCTCCTACGCCAGACGCACGGCGGTGCCGTAGGCGAAAAGTTCGGCTGCACCCTGGGCGACGGAACTGGTCGCATAACGCACGTTGATCACCGCGTTGGCGCCCATCGACTGTGCCTGTTCGATCATGCGTTCGGTGGCTTCCTGCCGCGATTCCTGCAACAGCTCCGTGTAGCCGGCCAGCTCACCGCCCACGATGTTCTTCAGCCCCGCCATGATGTCGCGGCCGACATGCTTGGCGCGCACGGTATTGCCGGTTACTACGCCGTAGAACTCAACGATCTCCCGTCCGGGGACCGATTCGATGTTGCTCAGGACGATTGGATACTTGCTTTGTGCAGCCATGGCTTCTCCTCATCGATTGTTACGGTCAGTCGAGACTTACTCGGATGACTATCCGCCTAACTCTCATCTTTGCAAATAGGACAGTCATTCATTGGGGACGAAACAACGTCCTTTTTCGCACCAACATTGACCTAGCGCAACAATGCCCGGTGCCGTCGGTGAACGTGGCGCAGAGAATCCATAGCAGCATAAACAAAAACCCCGCCGAAGCGGGGTGTGCGGTTGGCAGTAACGGTTAGCCAGCTAACTTTAGGTCAGCGCGGAGCGTTCTCCTGATCCCGTCCTATCGCTCGTCCTGCTTCGAGACAGTCCTAAGGAGTGGGCCAATTGGTCGAGTCGAGAGGAGGGTTCCCGAACAATCCGGATTTGCTCCGACTTAATGTATCTACGCTCTCTCATTGTCTCCCAAGTTATATGTATATTTCTCCAAAAAAAACGGTAAATACAGCGCTGCATCGTTCCGCACCGTGTACATGTTCTGTAAGGAGCAACAGACCTATCGAAGATCTTTCCACTCCACTTATGTGTGAAAAGACAGCGCATAATTAACGCCCCTGGTGAAGCATCAGATCTGGCTGGACAGCGTCCGCACACGAACGACGTCGATGTCCCTAGCCGAAAACTCTTCGGGAAGCCGCCACTGCGATTCCAGTTCAACTTGCCTGTTCACCGCGGCAATGATCGCCGCCGTGCGAACCCAGTCTGCAGTCGGCGATTCTTGGTTGTGACCGCCGCTATGCAACGTGCCGACCTTGTCTTTTAATTTATTCGTACGTCCGACCATGTGCCCCCCTTAAGAGGAAAGCCAATAAAGCTCAATCAGCCTACTCCCCCCAAATGCGTCGCCCCCCTGAGCGGGCTCCCCTAATTTCGATAGGACGAATCACCCTATCATGGGAGCTGCTTTTGAGCTGCTATTGCACACCAACTATTATGCCAAAAGCGTGTCCGTGTCGGTGTTTTTGCAACAACCCGGTATGACTAACCTGCTCATGGCTACGCTGGCTCTCGCGCTATCCTGGCCCTCTGACGCCGCTGAGATAGTGGGCCGTGTCGTGCGTGTCGCGGCAACATCCTGCCTGCTACTGATCCAACAACCCTGGGAGAACCCAACGCATGTTTCCTACTTCGCCCGCGTGCCACGAATTGAACCGCATGTCCTGGAAGGTGACGAGCGCCCTTGTCCGGAGGCAACTGTGGTGTCAAAGAAGCGTTCCCGACTCAGGTGGGTACCCTGGAACGCGCTTCGGGCGGACATTGAGCTGGGCGCGGGAATTCCCGACGCGGAATATGTCAGGTTAGTTTCAAGCGCACGACATTTGCCTGGGATGAAGGGCGAGCACTTTCTATCACCGGAGTTCACAGACACGATGCGACGGATGCTCGCCGAATCCGAGCGCAAAGATTCCACAATAGAGTTCACGCTTCCATGGTACGTGTGCACCTAATCAGGGGCTGCACCTGACGGCCTGGACGCGACGCGCCCTCGCAGCGCCTCGACACGTCACCACAAACAAAAACCCCGCCGAAGCGGGGTGTGTGTAAGTGCTGAGACGTGTTACGCGGGAGCTCTAGGACGAGCCGCTTATACTTCTATGCGTATGACATCACGTCTACGCAGACTCCATCGTCGATTCGGTGATCCTCGCCGCCACACCGACCATGTGAGCGAGCGTTTCGGTGCGGACGACGGCTCCTTGGCATTTCCGCATCATCCTGCCCCCGGCCGTTTTGAGTTCTATCGCAAAGCTGATTGACTCCCCGGGCGCATACGTGCCGCTTGTCCAGAAGAACGCGCCCGAGGCGCTCACGTCGCGCGTGACGCCCCTAACGTTCTCTAGGAACACCAGCAGTGCGGTATCGACCCGCTGGTCTCTTCTTTTTTGTGGTTGTGTCATTTTCCGCCCTTCACGCTGATGCGTTAAGTTTGCCCAAGCCCGCCGCAACGGGGTGTGTAGTTACGGCTGATTGAGGTTAACGGGTGTTGCTGGTGGAGGTAACCGGAATCGAACCAGTGGCCTCTTGCATGCTACGCAAGCGCTCTCCCTACTGAGCTATACCCCCACATTTGATTAAACGCGTAGTCTGTAAACATACGCCTGACGCTCACGATTGCGAATGGGACAAGCATCCCCTTTGCGGTAGGGCAATCATCCTTTTTCGCAACCTTATCGACCTAACGCAAACTTTATGGCCGTCCGGCCCGCGCCCCAAGCAAAAACCCCGCCGCAGCGGGGTGTGTGGTGCGCGGTAACGATTACGTCAGTTAACTTGAGGTCAGCGCAGAGCTGTTTCCTGATCTCGTCCCATCGCTCGTCCTGCTTCGACGCACTCCTAATGAATGGGCCAATCGGTCGAGCGGAAAAGAGTGACGTGACGTTAACTCCCACTACCTTTCCCACAAACCACTTATGTCTGAATCGTAATTGCGCTTGCCGTCTCGTATGCCGTTGCTTGGATTGTGGATAAGGTAATGCCCCCCAGATACTCATGCAGAGTCCCAGGCCGGACTGTGCGGCGGGTCGACAATTCGTGTTCCGCGGGCCAACGCCGAGATAGCGGCCATCTCGTCGTTCGTGAGCGTGACTTCGAGGACCTTCAGGTTTTCGCGCAACTGTTCGACATTCAGGACGCCGGGGATGGCGACGACCCGTTCCTGCTGCACGAGCCACCGCAGCGCGATTTGCGCGACGCTCAACCGCCGCCGCTTGGCGATCTCCTGCAGGACCGGGTCGTTCAAGACCGCCCCGCGGGCGAGCGGCGAATGGGCGATCAGCACGAGCCCTCGCTCGCGCATCAGTTCCAGGAGCGGGCGCTGGTTCAGGTAGGGGTGGTACTCGACCTGGTTGGCCGCCAGGTCGCCGACGATCTCCAGGGCCTGCCGCAACAGGGCCGTCGGGAAGTTGGACACGCCAATCGTACGCGCCTTGCCTTGCTCGCGCAGCGCTGCAAACTCACCCAGGGCCCACTCCAACGACACTTCCGGGTTGGGCCAGTGGATCAGGAGGAGATCGACATAGTCCGTTTGCAGGAGGCGCAGGCTCTTGTCCAGCTCGAAAGCGACGTCCGGCTGCGGCGGCGTCTTGGGGTGCAGGAGCTTTGTTGTCACCCAGATGTCACCGCGCGGGACCGAAGAACGCGCCAATGCCCTCCCGACCGCCTCCTCGTTGCCGTAGTACCTGGATGTGTCGATGTACCGGTAGCCCTCGGCGAGCGCCGCTTCGACGAGCGCGCTGCCGGCATCGCCGACGTTGCCCAGCGTCCCGAAGCCGATACCGGGCATCGTGTACTTCCCTACGAGTTCCTTTTCCATGCGAGGGTATAGGTGTAGGGTTTTCAAACACCATTTTTTCACGAACCCGCAATCTATGCTGCGACGGGCGAAGAGTCAATCGCGTCAAATTGGAGGGCGGTGTTGTATGCCCGCTGCGGGCCGAAAGCGGACACTGCCTGTCTAGTAGCCAATATCTGAGGGTTCTGGGGTTGACGTTATGTCTGGCGGCTATTTGTTCGCTGGTTTCCCCGCGTTGCATAGCTTCGTAGGCGTCGTCCAGGGCTGCTTGTCTTTGCTCGGGAGAGTGTTTACTGATGAACATTCCCGTAACGGCGGCTTTCGGGGCTCGATCCACGCGCTTCCTAGGGCCACGCTTTTGACCCCAGTCTAATCTGCGTGGGACGGTGTCTGCCATATTGTTGGAATGGTAACTCGATAGCCGACTGGCACAAGTCAAAGGCTTTGTTCGAGCGCGCGCCTGGCCCCTAACACCAGGATCGAAGCCCCCCGGTCGAGCGTGGCATGAGGTGAGATGCCACGTATAATTGCAGCGCGTTGCGTGAACTTGTCTTACCACACCCGACAGCTGGACTCCTGACGGTATATCTGGCGGTATCCTGACTATTCCGAGTCTTGAAAAACCATTAAATCAACAGGATACGTTTAAAGTGGACATACTCGCGCGTTACGTCGAGCGGTTGCACAAAAAAAGTGGGTGAATAGCGAACGGTGAATGGTGAACGGAAAAGGCGGGTGAGGGCAGGTTTCAGTTTTGCCATTACCCATTTCCCATTCCCCATTTTCGGATTGTTGAGATGACTTCAAGGCAGGAAACGCTGATCAGTCCCATCACGGACGTTATTGCCGAGCTGCGCGCCGGCAGGATGGTGGTGCTCGTTGACGAGGAAGATCGCGAGAACGAGGGCGACCTGCTCATCGCCGCCGAGTTCGCGACGCCCGAAGTGATCAATTTCATGGTGCGCCATGCCCGCGGCCTGGTTTGCCTGACGCTAAGCGGGGAGAAGTGCCGCAGCCTCAACCTGCCGCAAATGGCCGCCGTCAACCGCGCGTCCCATGGCACCAACTTCACGGTGTCCATTGAGGCGGCTCAGGGCGTAACCACGGGCATCTCGGCGGGGGACCGCGCGCGCACGGTGCAGGTCGCCATCCGCCCGGACGCCAGCCCGGCCGATCTCGTGCAGCCCGGGCACATTTTTCCGCTCATGGCGGCGGACGGCGGCGTGCTGGTTCGCGCCGGGCACACGGAGGCGGGTTGCGATCTCGCGCGGCTCGCGGGGCTGACGCCAGCCGCAGTCATCTGCGAGATCCTCAAGGACAACGGCGAGATGGCGCGGCTGCCCGACCTGGTCGAGTTCGCGGCCCAGCACCACCTCAAGATTGGCACCATCGTCGACCTCATCCACTATCGCAGCAGCACGGAGTCGCTGGTCAAGCGGGTCGCGGAGCGCGACATCGAGACGACGCATGGAACGCTCCGCCTTCACGTCTACAGCGACCGCATTGGCGACGCGACGCACCTCGCGCTCGTCAAGGGGCGGCCCGCGCCGCGCCAGGAAGTCCTTGTGCGCGTGCACGAGCCGCTTTCAGTGATCGATCTGATCGATGTCGCCAGCCATAGCCATTCCTGGAACTTCAACGACGCGCTCGCGGCGATCGCACGCGCAGAGTGCGGCGTGATCGTGCTGCTGCACCGCGCGGAAACGGCCGCCGATCTGCTCGAGCGGGCGCGGGTGCATGAGGAGGGCATGCGGGCGGGCGGGGTGGTTCTGCGAAACTACGGCATTGGCGCGCAGATTCTCCGGGACCTCGGAGTGAGGCGCATGCAGATCATGGGTATGCCGCGGCCCATGCCAAGCATGGCGGGTTTCGATCTCGAGGTGACCGGCTACGTTCAGCCTGGGGCTGAACGTAACGATAATCACTCCGCCGAAGGGAGTAAACCAAGACGGGAGACGAAATGAAGTTCGATGTAGCAGTTGAGCGTTGGACGCGGGGGAGTTAGAGGCGGTGTCGCACCAGGATGAGATCGAGGAATTTAAGCCGGACCTGGAGGGGTCCGGCTTGCGCATCGGCATCGTCATGAGCCGCTTCAACCAGGAAATTGGCGAAGGGCTGCTGTCGAGCTGTACGGCGGAGCTCACCAAGCAGGGCGTGAACACGTCCGACGTCCTGATCGTGAGCGTGCCGGGCGCCCTGGAAGCGCCGATCGCGCTGCAGAAAATGGCCAATTCGGGCTGGTTCGATGCGCTGGTCGTGCTCGGGGCCGTCATCCGGGGGGACACCTATCATTTCGAGGTGGTGGCCAACGAATCGGCGAACGGCATTACTGCGGTCACTCTCGACACCGGCGTGCCAGTTGCCAACGGCATTCTTACGACCGATGACGAGGACCAGGCGCTTGCGCGCATGTCGCAAAAGGGGGCCGAGTGCGCACTGACCGCGATCGAAATGGCCAACTTGCTTAAGAAGCTCGATGAAGACTAACCGCCACCGGTCGCGCGAGTTTGCGCTGCAGGGCCTTTACCAGTGGCAGCTGACGCGGGCGGATCCCGCCACCATTGCGCGGCAGCTTGCCGAGGCGCGGGGCTTCGAGAAGATCGATGTGGTGTATTTTT
>JAOTTL010000103.1:0-13330 GCA_029864385.1 Betaproteobacteria bacterium
TCTCTCCGTGAGCGATGCGCGCGAACACTCTCTCCTGCGCGACAATCTCGCCGTGCGGGACTTGGGCGTGGTCGCCTATGCTGGAGTACCTCTGTCGGGCGGCCAGGACCAGGCGATCGGCTCGTTTTGCGCGATCGACACGAAGCCGCACCCGTGGACCGAAGAAGATTTTCAGACGCTGAATGATCTTGCCCAGATCGTCGAAGCCCATATCATCCTGCGGCAGTCGGCGGCGGCCGAAATCGCCGGGAAGGTAAGTACTATCGCCAAGCCCGCTCCGGCAAAACTCATGGAGGCCGCGGGGAAGGCTATCGCCGCAGCCACGCGCATCCTGGGCCGCGGAGGACAGCAACTCGGCAGCGCGGAGCGCAGCGCGCTACAGGCAATTGTCAAGTCTCAGGGGCAGGAGCTGCTCCGCATGGCCGGCGCACTGCGGTAAGCGGCCCGCGTTCGTTCAAACCAAGCACTTTCAGTCCCGGCGGCGAAAAGGGGCGCGGACAGTTTCGCAATTTAGCGACGCGATAGGAAGTTGAATCTCTGCCGCCGCGCACGTGATTGAATCACCCCTGGACCTCGTGGCGAGAGCTTCGGCACCCGTTTGTTCTCGCATCGAAAGATCCCGTTGATGCGCTATCTTGCTTATGTCTGCTTTTGGGCCGTTAGCGGACAATGTCCGTCAGATCTAGTCACGACCAATACGTCTCAGGCAGAATGATGACCAGGGGCATTCCTTGTATGTCACTCTTGGCGTTGTCTTTGCGCCCTTGGGGGTTGTTTTAATTTTCGTTCCCTTGGCGGCCTTGGCGTCCTCCGCGGTGAAGCTTTTCGGTTCCTTCGCGTCCTTGGCGGCGAAGCTTTCGGCTTACGTTTCTTACATCATCACCCGCCCGCCGTTCACATCGAGCGCGATGCCGTTGAGATAGGCGGCGGCGTCAGAGGCAAAAAACAGCATGGCTTGGGCGCTGTCCTCGGGCGTCGCCAGTCGCCGGAGCGGAATCTGGGAAGCAATGCGCTCGACATCCTCCTTCGTGCGCAGCGCGGCCACACGCGGTGTCAACGTCGTGATGGGTGCGATCGCATTTGCAGTGATCCCGGCCGGGCCGAGCTGCTGGGCAAGGAAGCGCGTGAGCTGGATGACGGCCGCTTTGGACGCGGCATAGGCCGGGGAGGTCGAACCGAATATGGTGCGCCCCGAGATCGAGGCGACATTGATGATGCGCCCTGCCTTCGAAGTCTTCAGATGAGGGATCGCAGCGCGGCAACAGAGGAACACGCTGCGGAGGTTCAGCGCCACGGTGCGATCCCATTCCTCCACGGAAATATCTTCCAGCGTGGCAAGCCGTCCGTAGCCGCCGGCGCAGTTCACGAGCACGTCGAGCTTATCGAACTCGGAGATGACTGCCGCGATCGCGTGGTCAACGGATTTCTCGTCGGTGACATCGGTCCTGATGGCAAGCGCGCGCCCGTCGGCGGCGCGGATCTCGGCAGCGACCTGCTGTGCGCCTTTTTCGTCGATGTCGAGCAGAACGACGTGCGCACGCTGCTCGGCAAAGGCGCGCGCTGTCGCGGCGCCGATGCCCTGCGCTGCCCCGGTCACTGCAATCACCCGTCCGGAAAATTCTGGATATTTTGGCATGGGAAATCATCTCCGTTGGTTTGTAGGGAGTGCATCACGGTGCGGGAATGCGGGGGAGTTGCTTGCCGCGCCACGCGTGGAAATAGCTGTAGTCGGAGGCGCGATTGAGCCCGTGGCGCATGGCTTCCACGACATAGGCGTCCTCGGCGTCGATGTTCTCGAGATTGACATCGGGTCCGAATTCCCGGATCAGCCACTTCGCGATATCGAAGCGATCGGCGCCGGGCCCGCATTCGACGATTACGTGCTCGGGCCCCACGCCACGCATGAGCTGGTGAAGCGTGTCCGTTCCCTGCTTGATGACGAGCGCGACATCGCTCTTCTCGATCACGACGAGATGCGTGCCGGCCTCGAGGTCGCGGTGCGCCATCTCGATCGCTTCTTCCGCGTTGAGCGGCTGGTCCGGGAATTTCTTGCCCAGCTCGGTGAATACCGTGAGCCCGTGGCGGCGAGCCTGGCGGATCGCGTGGATGCGGTCACCCGGCGCGAGATCGATCGAATCCTCGCTCACCTCCACGCCCTTGAAACCCAACTCCGCCACGCGCTCCATGAATTCGGGCACCTTGCCTTGCACCGCCGCGACCTCGAAGGGGATGCCTCCGGGCAGCGTGTCGATGCCGGCCTTGGTGTAAAGCGCGTTCTTCTTCCGGATCAGGGCAGCGGAATAGCGCCACATGACGCCCACGTGGTCCGGAATCTTCATGTGATCCACGACGACTCCGACAGTCTCGACGAAGGACGCGGCGTCAGCGAGCGAGCGTGCCTTGTCGCTCACGACTGTGATCCCCCGCGTGCGTGGTTTCGTGGCGCGAGGCGGTCGCTCGAGGAATTCGAAAGCGGATTTGGTTTTCATGGTTTCTCTCTGCCGGGGGGGGTGGAGTGCAGTTTCATATGATACCGGCGGCCGTCCTCCCGAGGGCCGGGGGCTGGTGCTTCGACTATACTGCACGATCTTTACGGCACGAGGCGGAGTCAAGAAAGCCGATGACGCGCGGTGGGGACGGAGTGGCGGTGACTGCGTTGCGTGTAGCGTGGTTTTGCCTGGCGGTGGCGGTCGCCGCCCCGGGGCTGGCACAGTCACAGGGGGCGAGGGACGTATTCTACAAGGGCATTATCGAGGGCAAGAGCGGCTTCTATCAGAAAGCGGTTGCCTACTTCGACGAGGCCATCCGGATCGATCCCAAGTTCGTGCTCGCCTACTATAACCGGGGCGTTGCACTGCAGCAGCTCGGCCAGGAGCAGCGGGCGATCAAGGACTACACGGCGGTGCTCCGCCTCGAACCTTACCTCGCCGACGCCTATGCGAGTCGCGGCACCGCCTACGAGAACCTCAAGCAGTACGACCAGGCGATCAAGGATTATAACGAGGCGATCCGGCTCGCACCCAAGGCTGCCGCCAGCTATGCCAACCGCGCGAGCTCGTACGACAAACTCGGGCGCTACCGGGAGGCGATCAGGGATTACGATCAGGCGATCCGGCTCGATCCCCGCGATGACGAGGCGCTCGATTCACTGGCATGGCTGCTGGCCACCGGCGCCGATCCCGCATTGCGTGACGGTAAGCGTGCCGTTCGGCTCGCTCGCGAGGCCTGCGAGCTGACTCAATGGAAGGAGCCCAGCTATCTCGACACGCTTGCCGCTGCCTACGCTCGGGCCGGAGACTTCACCAGTGCCGTGAAATGGCAGATAAGATCGCTCGAGGATCCGGACTTCCGCAAGGTCAGAGAAGCGCGGGAGCGGCTCGCGCTCTTCCGCGCGGGCAAACCGTATCCGCCCAACTGACACCGATGACGCAACTGGTGATGAGTACTGGTGATGAGAATTAGTGATGAGTACTGGTGATACGAAATCATGATGCGCCAACGAAAACGCTTTTCCATCACCATAAATCATCACTATTTCGGTCACGGACCATTAGCCATCGCATCCGTGAAGATACTGATCGCGACATACCGCTGGATCGACGAGAACATCCTCGAGCTGGGTCGCGAGCTCCGGCTCTCATATCTGCCGCCGCTCATGGTCTACGTCGCCTACGGCGTCTCCGGCCTGACCGGCATCGTCGGCACGTTCTTCGTGAAGGACTACCTGGGCCTTTCGGCCGCGTTTCTCGCCGCGCTCGGCTTCTGGGTCGGAATCCCGTGGGCCCTCAAGATGCCGTTGGGACATATCGTCGATCTCTTCTGGCGCTGGAAGAGCATCCTGGTCTACATCGGCGCGAGCCTGATCGCCACGAGCCTCCTCATCATGGTGGGTTTGCTGACCGACCGCGCGGCGATGACCGCGATGATGCCGGCCGAGGCGTGGTTCGTGCTGTCAGCGCTGCTGTCGCCCGTCGGCTACGTCGTCCAGGACGTCGTCGCGGACGCGATGACGGTGGAAGCCGTGCCGCGCGTGGACGAGGAGGGCCGACCAGTTCCGCCCGAGATCCGAAAGCTGATGAATACCACCATGCAGACGCTGGGACGGGTGGCGCTCATCGGCGGACTGGCTCTGGTCGGAGCGGTGAATCTCTATCTCTTTGCCGACGTGGGGCGGTTCTCTGAAGCGGAAAAGGTGGCGATCTACCGCCAGGTCTACACACTGGCGCTCTTCATTCCGCTCATTTCGGTGGCGGGCGTCTTCATCGCCTACTTGCTCAAGCAGCGCGACATCCGCCGGCTCGTGGCGCGCGGAATGGTTCGCGAGGAAGCCGAGACGCTTTACGGACCGCCAGAGGTGCGCCCCGCTCCCAACTGGTGGATTCTTGGCGGCAGCCTCGCCTTCGTGGTCTTCACGCTCGGCATGGGCTTCAGTCCGCTTCCCTTCAACCAGGAGATCATTTTCGCGGGCTCGTTCGCGATTGTTGCATTCCTCATCGGGAAGCTCACGCGCGAACTGGAGCCCGCCGCACGCGCCACGCTGATCGGAACCGCGGTCGTGGTGTTCATCTATCGCGCCATTCCGTCGACGGGCGAAGGGTTCAGCTGGTGGCTGATTGACGGTCTTGGCTTCGATCAACGCTTCCTCGCGCTTCTGTCCCTCATCAGCAGCCTGCTGACGATCTTTGGCATGTTCATTTTCCGGCGCTTCATGGCCGAGCGCTCGATCGCGTACGTGATCGGGTTCCTCACCGTGTGCGGCTTCGTGCTGGGGGCTCCGTATATCGGCATGTACTACGGCATGCATGAGTGGACGGCATCGGTCACGGGTGGCGTGGTGGACGCGCGTTTCATCGCGCTCGTGAACACCGCCGTGGAGTCGCCACTCGGGCAAATCGCCATGATTCCAATGCTCGCCTGGATCGCGAACTCCGCGCCCGAGCACCTCAAGGCGACATTCTTCGCGATCATGGCTTCGTTCACCAACCTTGCGCTCTCGCTTTCGCAGCTCGGGACCAAATACCTGAACCAGATATTCACGGTGACGCGCGAGGTCAAGGATCCGGCCACCGGGGCGATCAAGATGGCTGCGGACTACGGCGATCTCGGTTGGCTGCTCATCACGGCCACGGTTTTAGGGCTGTTGCTGCCCTTCATCGCCATTCTCTTTGCGCGCGTCACGCGCTTCCGCAGCGCCTAGGATTTTGTCAGACCCGGGGCTGACAAAATCCTTAAAAAGAGTTCCTCGAGATCCCGTTTGCGCAGAGCGGCGAAATTCGTCATGATGCGCCCGTTATGGCCGAGATCGACGCAGAGACCGGAACCATCATCCCGCCGGAGGGCCATGTCCGGCTCACCCATGTCGTCTACGCGCTTCACGCCTTCAGCGCGCTCACAGGCGTGGTGAGCGCGGCCATCATAGTGACCGCGTTCCTCACTGGCTGGCCTTCCATCATCGCGGTGATCATCAACTACGTGAAGCGCCCGGACGTGCGCGGCACCTATCTCGACACTCACTTTTCCTGGCAGATCCGGACCTTCTGGTACGCGCTGCTGTGGGTGGTTGTCATGTGGCTGCTGGTGCTGACGGTCATCGGCATTCCCCTCGCCTGGCTGATGGGTATCATCGTGGGCCTCTGGGTGCTCTACCGCATCATCCGGGGCTGGCTGGCGCTGCTCGACGGGAAGCCGATGCCCATGCCCAATCCCTGAGCGTTGAGATGGTGATGGAAGATGGTGATGATAGATGGTGATAAATAATGGTGATGTAGAGGCCGCTTCTCATCACCAGTTCCCATCACCAGTACTCATCACCAAGTCTGGCGCGCATCATGATGCGCGCAGGTCAGCGGCGGCGAAAAATGCCGTCGTAGAAGGTGTAAAGGACGACAATTATTAGCGCTGTACCGATCGGATGGTCGATCAAGATCGTCCACACCGATTTATCTTCGAACACGAGCAGCGCCCTGCGGAAGTTCTCGTCGGCCACCGGTCCGAGAATGATGGCCAGCACCATGGGGGCAAGCGGAAAGCCGAACTGGCGCAGCAGGTGACCGATCAGCCCGGCGGCCAGCATCACATACACGTCGAAGTAGCTGAGACTCACTGCATAGGCGCCCAGCGTGCAGATGAGCAGAATGATCGGCATGAGCAGCGTCTGGGGCAGGCTGAACAGCTTCACACAGGGCTTGACCAGCGCGATCGCCATTCCGTACATGAGGAAATTGGCGATGATGAGCGCCCAGTAGATGTAGTAGATGAGGCCGGGATGCTCGATCTGTATCATCGGCCCCACGACCACGTTCTTGAGCTCGAGGGCCGCCAGAAACGCTGCCGCCGCCGCGCTGCCCGGGATACCGAGGGTGAGCGTCGGCAACATCGAGCCGCCGATGTTGGCATTGTTCGCCACTTCCGCGCAGACGATCGCCTCGTAGCTTCCCTGGCCCCATTTGGCGCGCTCCTCGGGGGAAGCGCGCCGCCGGCCGATGTCGTACGATAGAAACGCCGCCACGTTGGCGCCGGCGCCCGGTATCGCGCCGACGATCGTCCCGATCAAGCCGGAGCGCACCGACGCGCGAGAGTACTTCCACAGCGTACGCAGTGGCGGAACGACGCGCCCGACCTTTTCCGGGATGCTCGTTGGATTGTTCTTGGGCAGGACGCGCAGGATCTCCGACAACCCGAACAGGCCGATCAGCACGGGAATATAGCTGATGCCGTCTTCCAGGAAACCGAGGCCAAACGTATAGCGCGGCGTTGCGTGGATCGCGTCGAGGCCGATGAAAGAGACCATCAGCCCGATCCAGCCCGAGATCCAGCCCTTCAGGGGCCTCTTACCCGCAGCCATGGTGCCGCAGATCGCGATGCCCCACATCGCGAGCAGGAACATTTCCCAGGAGCGGAAAGACAGGGCGATCGTCAGGATTAGCGGAATGAAGGCGATCATCAGAATGATGCCGATCCAGTTGCCCAGGAACGATGCCGCAATGGCAGTGCCGAGCACGAGGCCGCCCTCGCCGCGGCGCGCGAGCGCGTGGCCCTCGATCATGGTCGGGACCGAATCCGGCGTGCCGGGGATGTTGATGAGCACCGCCGAGATCGCGCCACCGAAGACGCTGCCGGTGAACACGCCCAGCATGAACATGATGGCCGTGTTCTGATCCATGCCGGTGGAAAGCCCGATTAGCAAAGCCATCGCCATCGTGGTCGTCAGTCCCGGCATTGCACCCCACAGGATGCCGAGCGTCGTGCCGATGAGGCACACGAACAACAGGTACGGCGAAAGCGCCAGCAGGAGTTGATCGAGGATCATGGGGCCTCAGTCCACGCCGGGCATCGGGATCTTGAAGCCCCAGCGGAAGGCCGCCGCGAGCAGCATGGCGGTAACGGCCGCCGCCAGCAGGCAGCGCAGCCAGGACTTGCGCCAGAATATTTTCATGATGACCGTGACGATCGGAATCGCCACGATTTCGAAACTGCTGATCTTGAATTCAAAACTGCCAATCGGGATCCGTATCCGGAACGACACGAAGTCAACCGCGACGATCAGTGCCACGATGAGGCCGATCAGCAGCCACGCACGTCGGGCGTAATCCCGCTCATCGGGATCGGTCGGCTTCGCGAAGACTCCGGTGAGGTTTGCTGCGCCCCCCTCGCGCAGCGCGCGGGCAGCCAGGCCGAAAGCCATCGCCAGCATCGTCAAGCCGGTCAGGAACGGCAGCAGGCCGGGATGGGTGAACACCGACCGGCCCGGGTCGGGCATCTGCCAGGCGAGCACCATCGCGCCGATGGACAGCACGCCGATTACGCAGGCCGAGAGGAGGTCCTTCTGAGGCGTCGAGGCGCCTTCGATGTCCTCCTCGCCCTGAAATCCCTCGGCAAGCTTCGCCTTCGCCTGCTCGATGTACGCGTCACTATTTTCCGTACTCATCCGGATGGCTTCCTCGTGAAAAAGCGTCCCCGCCGAGGGCGGGGACGCTTGGTCTTGCAGACTACCAGACTACGAGTACGCCGCGGGACCTACGCCAGCGGCTTGTAGCCCTTGGGCGGCCACCACTGGTCGAACTTGGCGGGCGTGGGCAGGCCCAATTCGCTTGCCGTCATGACCTTCTTGCCGATCTGATCCTTCACCTTGTTAAAGGTGTCGGCCGTCAGAGTCTCGAGCTGCGCTGCGCGCCGATCGGCGGCAGCACCGGTGCGGATGTCGACGTCGAAGTACTTCTTCTTGGCGACGGCTGCGAAGGCCGGCGACTTGACCGCAGCGACAAACGCTTTTTCCACTTCCCGGATGATCTCGAGTGGCACGTTGCGCCGCAACGCGATGTTGTAGACGCCACCCACCGGCAGCGACGACTTCAACTGTGGCAGGAACCTCCCGACCGAAGGCATAGTCGACCCGCCCGGCACGGCGATGTCTTCCTTCCCGGTCTGCTGCAGGCAGCGCAGCTTGCCCGCCTTGATGAACTCGATGTGCTCGTGCACGCCGCCACCCGCAATGTCGACTTCGCCTTGCAGGCCCGCAAGCGTTGCGGGCTTGCCGCCCTTGTAAGGCACAAAGCGCAGCTTGATGCCGGCTTGCTCCGCGATGATCGCGGCCAGCTCGTGCCAGAGGCCGCCGGTGCCCGATGTCGAAATGGACAATTTTCCGGGGTTCTTTTTCGCGTACGCGACCACGTCCTCGAAGCTCTTGTACGGCGAATCGGGTTTCACCGACCAGCTCGCCAGCGAGTTCGCAGCCTGCATGTACTGCCAGTCTTCCCATGCCTTCGACGTCGAATGGCCCATCACCCGGACGAATTTGTTGTAGTTGGCCGCGCCAAGCCACCAGTATCCGTCGGCCGGTTTGCCCAGCACGAAGGACGTGGCAATCGCGCCGACGCTGCCGGGCTTGTTAATCACATTGATGTCCCAACCCTGGGCGCTGGCCATCTCCTTGGCAAGCGTGCGCAACACGGTGTCGGTGCCGCCGCCTGCGGAGTACATGACCGACAGCGTGATCGGACGCTCGGGCCATTTCGCGGCGCGCGCGGGTCCCGCGTTGAGCAGCATCGGCATCGACGCCGCCGCACCCAGGGCACCCACGCCGCCAAGAAAGCTCCGGCGCCGGGGATCAGCACAAACAATGGACGGTTCGTCGTCCAGATCCAGATCGGGATTCGGTGTGTGTTCCTCGAAACGCTTCATCTCGGTTTCCTCCTTCATGGTGATAAAACGTCGGCTCCTGGGTCCGACACTTTCAGGCAAAGGCTACAGACAGTACTACAGGCATCGCGACGATTTTTTTTGTTAGCCATCTCGCGGCAATGCGCAGATTGCGATCCGCGCCGTTAGATTATTAACCGTGCTCGGCCTACGTGGGCAAGCGCAAACGTTGCGTCAAACGGGGCCGCGCGGGATTCTCCTCCTGAAGACCAGCGCGATGTACAGCGAATGCTCATTATGATTGAGTCGCGATAGGCTGTCAGCTCCGTAGATTTCTGCAAGCGATATTGAAAGTTAACATCATGATCCAGTAGGATTTTACGGCCGCGCTGAGCCTGGCGGTGCGGCGGATCCTACACGCCACAACGCGGGTCACACGCTAGCGCGTGGCCCGTATGGCACCTATCTGCACGCCGCATGGCGGGCGCGCGCCGGCGCGGTGGTGCCGATCGCCTTGTTGACGCGGGGCATGAATTTCGCGATCGTCCTGGGCCTGGTGTGTCTTGAACACGCCGAGGCGCTTGGAGATGCCGAGCTTCGTGCGCAGCTGCTGCCAGTAGAAGCGGTAAGGGCTCGCAGGATCCTCCATACCGTAGCGGCGCGCGACCTTGTCGCCGTCAGCGACGAAGATGGTGCGCGCGATACGGCACCCGGCCGGGTCCGGCGTGACGCCCGCGCGGCGTTTGCCTTCCGAGTGGTTGGCCCAGTGGCTGGGCAGCCATTGCGAGAGCAGGAAGTTCGCGGATAGCGGATGGAGTGGCATCATGTATTGCTGCATAATCCGGTTGATTGTCGCCCAGACGGCGACTTTCCACTGAACCGGACACGCTGCTTTCGTTCACCCCGACCGAGTCACGCATCGAGCCATGGCCGCAGCCGAGAAACCCTATCGTTTCTTCTTTTCCCAGGCGTTCCACCTGCCGGAAGATTCCCCTTACCTGCACCGCCCGGTAAGCGGGACGAAAGAAGCGCGCCTGATGAACTACGAGAACGTCAAGCAACTGCTGGAAGACGTCGAGTGGGACCTCCATCCCGGGCCGCTCGCGTCCTACGGCAACTGGCCGGTGGAAAGCCGGGAGGAGTTCTGCCTGGTCGCGGCGGGGAGGCTTCCGATCGTGCGCGAGGCGTGCGCCAGCGGAAAATACAACGCGATCGTCCTTCTCGGGGGCGGTGAGCCGGGGTTCCCCGAGTCGCGGGAGATCGCGCGCCGGCATGGCTTGCCGGTCACCGCGTGCGCCTTTTCGCAGATGCACGTCGCTTCCATGCTCGGGCACAAATTCAGCGTGATCGACCACGCCGAGATCCACAATATGTATTACTACGATCTCGTCGTGCACCACGGATTTGCGGACCGCTGCGCCTCGATCCGCAACATCAATTTTCCGCTGCCGCGCCCCGCGCATCCGGACGTGCCCAAGATCCAGGACGAGAAGGCGAAGGCCGCGCGCGGCGAGAAATCCGCGATGGTGGAGGCCGCGGTGGCGGAGGCGCTGGCCGCTATCGAGGAGGACGGTGCGGAAGTGATCATGTTCGGCTGCTCGGCCACCTTCTGGATGCGCCCGTTCCTGCAGCAGCGCCTCGGCGAGATCGGTTGGGAAGTTCCGGTTCTGGAAGGTTACAGCTGCGCCATCACGCTGGCCAAGACGATGGTGAGCCTCGGGCTCGATGCCAGCGGGCTTGCCTTTCCCAGCGATCATCCGCGGAAATGGCGCCGCAGGAAGCGGTTCTGAGCACCGAATTTGAATTGCAAAGCGCCGCGTTCTTGCTTAAGCCGAACTGGTGATGAGAGATAGTGATGGAAAATGGTGATGATTACTGGTGATGAGAACCAGAAATGCGTTGTGCAAACGATTTGTTCTTCATCACCATTTTTCATCACCACTAATCATCACCATCATTCATCACCATTTTCTGTCCAAGAAGGATGAGTTGAGCAATGGCTAATAGTCCGCAGAAAGCGCAAAGCCGTCCAAGAGCCTTGGTGACCGGAGCGGCGCGCGGGCTTGGCGCCGCGATCGCTGTTGGGCTTGCCCGCGACGGGTTCGACATTGCACTCACCGCAACGAATGTCGACCGGCTGGCTGACACGGTTGCTGCGGTCGCGTCCGCGGGTTGCCGGGTGGTCCCGCTTGCGCTCGACGTGCGCTCGGTGCCGAGTGTGGAGCAGGCCGTGGCCAAGGCCATCGAGGCGCTTGGCGGTCTCGATGTGCTGGTCAACAACGCCGGGATCACGGCGCGCACGCCGGCGCTCGACGTGACGTTAGAGGAATGGAACGAAATCCTGCGCGTTAACGTGACGGGCGTGCTCCTCATGAGCCAGCAGGTGGCGCGGCACCTCGTTGCCACCAAGCGCGAGGGGTGCATCATCAACATCGCATCGACGCACGGGTTAATCGGGTTCCCGCAACGGCTTTCTTACGGGACGTCGAAGGGCGCGCTCATCCAGATGACGCGCATGCTGGCGATCGAGTGGGCGCCGCTCGGAATACGCGTCAACGCGATCGCCCCGGGCACCGTGGAGACGGCTTCGCGCCTGGAGTATTTTGCGGCCAATCCGGCAGCGCGCGACGCCATGATCCGGCGCGTTCCATCAGGCCGTTTCTGCACCCCGGAAGAAATCGCGGGGGCGGTGTGCTATCTGGCCAGTCCGGCGGCCGCTTACGTCACGGGCCAGACGTTGATTGTGGACGGGGGCCTCACTGCTGCCTGATCCGTGACCGGTGACCCGTGACCGGTTACGCACGTCCAACCTGGTGATGGATACTGGTGATGTGCAGTGGCCGGGATTTGATCTGGCAAACAATGTCCGCTTTCGACCCAAAGCGGTCAATCGGGTGAGTGGGTAGTTCGCTCACGCTGCTGGGAGGCGCCTCCAATAGGTTGTAGCATTTACCATCTGCGTTACTGGGTTCGCAGCCACCGTCATTACAACAGCTCTGATGCCATGCAAGCCATGACTCCCTTTACGGCCCCGGTCGTCGATGAATTGTCGGTGCGAGTCGTGGTGGACTCGCGTTACGAGCGGTTTTTGCCCAAGGCTTCCCACCCACGCGTCCGCATCGAGCACGTGGGGCGCATCCCCGGACGGCCACTCACGACCTTCGCTGCCGAGTGGGGCCTGTCCCTGCACCTCGCCTCGGTGCAGGCGGGGGCCAAGGCGCAGTACCTGCTCGATTTTGGCTACACGCCGGAGATCATCAACCGCAACCTCGACCTGCTCGACATTGATCCGGCCGCGATCAACGGACTCATCCTCAGCCACGGCCACCGAGACCACTTCGGCGGCTTGAATGGCTTCGTCAATCAGCACCGCGGCCGGATGCGCGGCGACCTGGCGCTCTATGTCGGCGGCGAAACCATATTTCGCGAGAAATGGATCAAGGAGGGCGGTGAAACAGTGCTTTGGGGCGCGGTGGACCGCGGCGCGCTGCAGGCGCAGAACGTCGCCTCGATCTGCTGCCCGGCGCCGCGCGCGCTCGAGGGCGCGTTCACCGCCGGCTATATCGAGCGCACCTCGTTCGAGGAAGTGACCGGTGGCTCGTGGGTGGAGGACGACCATTACAGCGAGGCCGAGCGCAAGGGCAAGCTTGTGCGCGACCAGCACCCCGACGAGCACGCCACCTGCTACATCGTCAAGGGCCGCGGCCTGGTGGTGATCTCGTCCTGCGGCCACGCCGGCATCATCAACACTGTCCGCAGCGCGATGGCAGCTGCTAATGTCGACACGGTTCACGCCGTGCTCGGCGGTTTCCATCTCGGCCTTGCGCCGCTGGATTACCTGCAACACAGCCTGCGTGAACTCGAAGCTTTGAATCCTGACGTGATCATCCCGATGCACTGTACCGGCGCGCCATTCATCGAGATGATGTGCCAGCGCATGCCCGAAAAGGTGGTGTATTCCAATGTCGGCAGCCGTTTCACCTTCGGCGCCTGACGCACGCCACGCAGTCCGCTGTACGCTGGCCGTTCAACCGGCTGCCTGGTAGGCCGTGCTGGGAACGAAACAGCGACCTTCGCTGCCTTCTGGAAGTATGAGAGTCTGCTATTGGCCCAGACTGTGTCAAAACGTATCAGGGCTTCTGCAGCGCGCGTAAGGCGGCGGACCGCCCGCTGGAAGCTTCTATACGGCCTC
>JAOTTL010000104.1:0-13239 GCA_029864385.1 Betaproteobacteria bacterium
CGATCTAGTCCCTCAGCGGATGAAACGGCGTCTTCTTGTACAGGTTTGGAACGATGACGAATGGCGTCCCCGTCGCGAGCAGAGTGTATCCGTCGGGATTCGACTTCGCGGCGATTTCCGTTCCAATCAAGCTTCCTGCGCCCGTGCGGTTATCGATCACCACCTGCTTGCCCACATATTTCGATAGCCTCGTTGCGACGATACGTACGAGAACATCAGTAGATCCCCCCGCGCCAAACGGAATGATCATACGAATCGGTTTGTTCGGATACGGTTCGGCCGCTATCGCGCTAGAGACAAACGGCATCCCAAACGCGACAATTGCCAGCAAACTGCACAGACGTGCCTTCATGTTGCCTCCTCCTTGCAGGGATTGTCATGCGTGCGTCCACGCCAGTTTAGCCCATGACCCTCGATGACTCCAAATACTCAGGCGGGGACGCGCGTTTCGCAGAATGAAATTTCACGCATGCTAACATCCGTTAAGGTTTTGAGGATACAGAATGAATTCCAGTCGAACCCTCGTACGATTCCCGGGCGCTTTCGGCACGAATCTCGCCGCGAATCTCGATTTGCCGTCATCGGAACCGCGTGCCTTTGCCCTTTTTGCGCATTGCTTCACCTGCTCGAAAGACACGCTGGCCGCCTCCCGCATTAGCGCGGCCCTCGCAACGCACGGCATCGGGGTGCTCCGGTTCGACTTCACCGGACTGGGCGGGAGTGAGGGTGATTTCGCCAACACCAACTTCTCGTCCAATCTCGCGGACCTGGTTGCGGCTGCCGCGTGGCTGCGCGAGCACCACCGGGCGCCGACGATACTGGTCGGTCACAGCCTTGGCGGCGCCGCCGTGCTGGCCGCGGCGCGTGAAATACCGGAGGCGCTCGCCGTTGCGACCATCGGCGCACCGTTCGATCCCGCTCATATTCGCCGCCTGCTGGCGCCCGCGCTCCCCGAGATCGCGGCCGCGGGCGAAGCGGAAGTAACTCTCGCGGGACGCCCGTTTCGCGTCAGGAAGCAGTTCCTGGATGATCTCGCCGACCGCAACAGCCGCGAAGCGATCGCGAGCCTCCGAAAGGCGCTGCTCGTTTTCCACTCGCCGCGCGACACAACGGTCGATATCGAGAACGCGGCCCAGATCTTCATGGCCGCCAGGCATCCCAAGAGCTTCGTCTCGCTCGATGACGCAGACCACCTGTTAACGCGCAAGGAGGATGCCGCATACGTCGCGGCGGTGCTTGCTGCGTGGGCCGGCCGATATCTGGGCGAGCTGGCGGTGCAGGCTACTCGCCCGATTACATCGGGCGAGCCGGGCGTCGTCACGGTATCCGAGACCGGCGACGGGAAGTTCTCCCAGACCATCTCCGCTGGCAGGCATCAGCTGCGGGCCGATGAGCCCCCGGATGTCGGCGGCCAGGATTCCGGCCCCACGCCGTACGACCTGCTGCTCGCCGGGCTGGGGGCCTGCACTTCGATGACGCTGCGGATGTACGCCGAGCACAAACAACTCCCGCTGGAACGCGTCACGGTCCGCCTTCGCCACGACAAGGTACACGCCCGCGACTGCGCCGAGTGCGAGACCCAGGAAGGGAAGATTGACCGTATCGATCGCGAGATCGAGGTCCACGGAGCGCTCGATGAGGCGCAGCGCGCGCGGCTCCTGGAAATCGCGGACAAGTGCCCGGTGCACCGCACACTGCACGCGGAGGTCTGGATCCAGACGCGCCTTGCCGGCTAGCGCTCGTCTCTCCCGGTCGTCACTGCCGGACCGGTCACCATGCTGATCATCAGGGAACTTTGCAAATCGTACGGGGGCGCGCGGCCGCGCGAGTTGCTGCGGCGGCTTTCGCTCGAGCTCGGACGTGGCGAGTACGTGGCCATCCGGGGTGAGTCCGGCGCGGGCAAATCCACGCTGCTCAATCTCGTTGCGGGGCTCGATCGGCCTGACAGCGGCAGCATCATGCTCGACGGCACGGAGGTCACGGCCCTCGACGACACCGCGCGCACCCTCATGCGCCGGCGCCAAATCGGCTTTGTTTTCCAGGCATTTCACCTGTTGCCGCACCTGACTGTGGCGCAGAACGTCGCGCTGCCCCTCGCGCTCAACGGGATCGGAGGCCTCGCGGCGGCGGAGCGCGTCGAAGCCATGCTCGAAGCCGTCAATCTGGCCAGCGCCGCGAGCGTGTATCCGCGCGAGCTCTCCGGCGGAGAGATGCAGCGGGTGGCGATCGCCCGCGCGCTCGTTCACAGGCCTTTGCTGCTGCTCGCCGACGAACCCACCGGCAATCTCGACCCGGACACCGCGATGCAGGTACTGTCCCTGTTCCGCGAGCGGGTGAAAAGCGAAGGGGGAACAGGCATTCTCGTGACCCATTCCGAGCGTGCCGCAGCAACCGCCGATCGCGTGCTGGCGCTCACGGTGAATGGCCTGGAGCCGGCGGCACCATGACCGCGATCGCACGCCCGCTACTGGGGCAACGGTTCGTCCTGTTTCACACGCTCGTCCTCGGTCCCTTGCGCGAGAACCCGGGCCGTACCGCACTGGCCATTGTCGCGATTGCGCTTGGCGTGGCCCTCGGCGTTGCCGTGCACCTGATCAACGCAAGCGCCCTTAACGAGTTCGAGGTGGCAGCACGTCACCTCGCCGGCGAAGCCGATCTGGTGATCCGCGGTCCACGCGCCGGTTTCGACCAAGCGCTCTATCCCAAGCTGGCGCGTTTGCCGCAGGTGGAGGCGGCAAACCCCGCCGTGGATCTCGAAGTCCCTCTGGTCGGTCGTCCTGGAAGTCTGCGCATCATCGGTTTCGATCCGCTGCAAGCCGCACGCGTGCAGCCGTCGCTGGTGCCGGAGGATTACGGCCTGTTGAGCGATCTCTTCGACGCCAACGCCGTCCTGCTCTCAGCCGCAGCGGCGGAATGGCTCGGTCTCGAAACCGGCGCCGAGCTCCGCGTGCGCGTGGGAACGCGTCCCGTCAGGTTGAAAGTCATCGGAGCACTGCCGGCGGGAGTCTACCGCCAGCGACTCGGAGTCATGGACATTGCGTCGGCTCAATGGCGGCTCGCGCAGCTCGGGCGGTTGAATCGGATCGCACTGCGGCTCAAGGGGGGAACCGATGTCCAGGCCTTTCGCCGGGAACTGGAAGCACTGCTGCCGGCCGGCGTGCACGCCGTGACACCAGACAGCGAGGGCGAGCATCGGGCCGCCCTCACCCGCGCCTACCGTCTCAACCTCGACATGCTGGCGCTCATCGCCCTCTTCACCGGGGCATTCCTGGTCTTCTCTTCCCAGGTGCTGGTGCTGCTGCGCCGCCGCTCACAGTTTGCGCTGCTGCGCGCGATGGGGCTGACGCGCGTCGACCTCGCGGGATATCTCGTGGCCGAAGGCGCCGCAGTGGGAATCATCGGTGCGGCTCTCGGCGTCGTGGCCGGTTACGCGCTCGCACGCGCCGCATTGCTCCTGGTCGGCGCGGACCTCGGGGCGGGTTACTTCCGCAGCATCGTAGCGGACGTTGCCGTCGAGCCCCGAGTCCTCGTCGTGTTCTTCGCACTGGGCATTCTCTTTGCCGTGCTCGGCACGCTCGGACCGGCATGGGAAGCGGCTCATCGGGCACCCGCGCGCGCACTGCGCGCTGGCGACGAGGAGGAGTCCCTCGAACACCTGCGTTCGCCAGCAGCCGGGCTGGGCGCCACAGCCGCAGGCCTGCTGCTAACGCTCGCCCCCGCCGTCAACGGACTGCCCATTGCCGGTTACGCGGCAATCGCACTCATTTTGTTCGGCGCCGTCCTGTTGATGCCGCGGTTCGCGGCCGCGTTGTTCAGTTGCCTGCCGGTGCCGGCCGGTGCCCCGTCCGCCGTCGCCATCGCTCAGCTCAAGGCCACGCCCCGGCGCTCTGCCATCAGCATCGCCGCAATTGTCATCAGCTTCAGTTTCATGGTCTCGATGCTGATCATGGTGAGCTCGTTCCGCGTTTCGCTGGAAACCTGGCTCGGCCGCATGCTTCCGGCCGACCTTTACCTGCGCGCAGCCCGTTCCGGCGAAACGGCGTTCCTCACCCCCAAAGAGCAGGTACGCATTGCATCGATACCAGGTTTCGAGCGCGTACAATTTCTTCGCGCCCAGACCGTGCTGCTCACCCCGGAGCGTCCCGCCGTGAACCTTCACGCGAGGCCGATCGAAGCCGCCGCCGCTGACAAGGTGCTGCCGCTCATCGCTCCTCCACTAATTCCGCCTGCCGGCGCGCCGCCGCCGGTGTGGATCTCCGAGGTGGCATCGGATCTGCACGGCCTGCGCCAGGGCGACATCCTGCGCCTACCGCTTGGCGGAAAATTAATTCTATGTACCGTCGCTGGAATCTGGCGCGATTACGCGCGGCAGAACGGAGCCATCGTAATCGACCGCGGACTCTACACCCGCTTCACCGGTGACCACCTCGCCAACGAGGCGGCGATATGGCTGCGCGATGGTGTGAACGTTACCGAAGCGCAGCAAGCCCTGCGCAGGCAACTGCCAAAGGAAGCCATGGTCGAAATCACCTCGACGCGCGAGGTCCGTGCAGCATCGCTGCGGATCTTTGACCGCACCTTCGCGATTACTTACGCGCTGGAGATCGCCGCGGTCGTCATCGGGCTGTTCGGCGTGGGGGCGAGCTTTGGTGCTCAGGCGCTTGCCCGCCGCCGCGAGTTCGGGGTGCTGCGCCACCTCGGCATGACACGGCAGCAGATCGGCGCGATGCTCGGTCAGGAAGGTGCGATCGTCGCCGCACTCGGCGTCGCGGCCGGGCTCGTCGTGGGCTGGGTCGTGGGACTGGTCCTCATCCACGTGATCAACCGCCAGTCCTTCCACTGGAGTATGGAGCTGCATATGCCATGGGCGCCTCTAGCGGGCTTCGCGGCGCTCGTCGTTGCCGCCGCCGCCCTCACCGCGGTGTGGAGCGGCCGGGCTGCGATGAAAGAGGACGTCGTTCGCGCCGTTCGTGAAGACTGGTAAAGGCATCAAGACGCCGATGAACGCCGATAGATCCGGAATTCTGAGGAAACGGCGGACGCTGTTGTGGCTCGCCGGTCTGCTCGCTGCACCGCGCGCCTTTGCGCAGCCCGCAAGCCACGAATCAGACATCACTCGTCACTCGTCACTCATCACGCAGTTCGCGCCCGTTGTGCCGGGGCACCAACTTCGATTTCCCCGGGACGCGGGAAGCCATCCCGATTTCCGGCTCGAGTGGTGGTACGTCACCGGCTGGCTTAACCAAGGAACCGGGCAGCCGCTTGGATTCCAGATCACCTTCTTCCGGGGCCGTCCCGAGCTGCGACAGGACAACCCGAGCGCGTTTACGCCACACCAGGTCATCATTGCGCACGCCGCACTCTCCGATCCCGGGCATGGGCGGTTGATCCACACCCAACGGGCGGCGCGCGCGGCGTTCGATCTCGCCGGCGCCGCGCTGGACGGCACGCGGGTCTGGATCGATGAATGGCGGCTTCATCAAGAAGAAAACTCCTACCGCGCGCGCATCGCGGCGCAGGAGTTTTCTTTAGAGCTGGCGTTCACGGCAACTCAGCCGCCATTGTTGCAGGGTGAAAACGGATTCAGCCGAAAGGGACCGGCTCCGGAATCGGCGAGCTACTATTACAGCGTGCCCCATCTCCGCGTGAGCGGAACATTAGCCCGTGGCGGGACCCAACAACGGGTCGTTGGCACCGCGTGGCTGGACCATGAATGGTCATCGCACTACTTGGAGAAGGACGCCACGGGCTGGGACTGGATCGGAATCAACCTCACCGATGGCAGTGCGCTCATGGCTTTTCGCATGCGCGACAGACAAGGCGGCCATCTCTGGGCGGGTGGCGCACTGCGCCACGCGAATGGCCGCCTTGAGGTATTTTCGCCGGACCAAGTGCGTTTCATTCCCCTTCGTGAGTGGAAATCGCCACGCACGGGGACGAATTATCCAGTGTCATTTCTGGTAAGAGCGGGCGATCGCGAGTTCGCGATCGAACCGCTCTTTGACGATCAGGAAAACGACACCCGCACCTCCACCGGGACGATCTACTGGGAGGGAGCGGTGCGGGCTTACCGTGGCGGCAACGAAGCTGGCCTGGGCTACCTGGAACTCACCGGCTACTGGCGCCCGCTGAACCTCTAGCCTTTATCCGGAATGGCGTTCGACTGCCCGCAAGCCGTCGCTGGAGGCCGACACGCCACTGATACGAACGGAGTGATGAGTGCTGGTGATGAAAAATGGTGATGAAGAGCGTAAAAGTGCGGTACATCACCAGTACCCATCACCATTTCTCGTCACTATTTCTCATCACCAATCTTTCTCCATTGTTGTCCATTCGCCTCGCGCCCGAGCGGCAACGCGTAGGGCACGCAATCAATTGAGTTTCGGCGGAGGGCCCGCCTGGACGGTTTCGGGTTGCTGGGCGCCCTCGTGCAACATAAGGTTCATATCCCAGTCGGCCTTCGCCACCGCTTCGCGCAGAAGACGGGAAAAGATGTGCAGAAGCTTGGCGTCGAGTGTCATATCGATGCCGTGCCCTTCCTGCGGGTGCAGGCTCAGCACCTGCGTCCCGGTGTCGCGACGCTTCCCCCGCGCCTTGACGAGCACGATCGGTGCTTCGCCGAAGGGCATGGTGCGCGGGGTTTCCTCGAACTTCTTGGAATAATTGGCTTGCTGCGCGTAGCCTTCATGCTGGATGTCGAGGACCGTGCGGCGCGTCTGAGCATCGTGCTGCTGCTGCACCGCCTGGTCCCACTCCAGCATCCGAACCAGCATCTCCCACAACCGCCGGACGAAGCGGCGTGTCAGCCAGAACCGGAACTCGCTCCCCTCGGTCGTGGAGAGGCGCAGGAGAATGCGATCCTGCGTCTCGTCGTAGCGCACCTGGATCTGGTGAATCGACATGACAGTGTTATCCGGAAGCGTTCTCGCCCCTTATTCTATTTTCTCCCGGCGCCGCGATAAAGCCCTCACTGGCCGGGCGCCCGGCTGCGCTCAGGCGGCGACCGCCGCCGGCACCTTGTCGAACACGATCCCGCCCTTCTTGGCGTCGACGCGAATGGTGTCTTTCGCCGCGAACTGCCCCTCGAGGATGGCCTTCGCCAACGGATTCTCAAGCTGCTGCTGGATCGCGCGCTTGAGCGGACGCGCGCCGTAGAGCGGGTCGAATCCGGCCGCCGCGATTCTCGTCAGCGCTGCCTCGGTCACCTCGAGCTTCATTTCAAGGCTCGCGAGCCGCTGCTCCAGATACGCCATCTGTATCCTCGCGATCGACTTGATGTGCTTCTCGTCGAGCGCGTGGAACACGACGATCTCGTCGATGCGATTGATGAACTCCGGCCTGAACTGGGCCTTGACCTCGCCCAGCACGGCCAGCTTCACCACTTGATAGTCGTCGCCGGCCATCTGCTGGATCATCTGTGAGCCGAGGTTGGACGTCATCACGATGACGGTGTTCTTGAAATCCACCGTGCGTCCCTGCCCGTCCGTCATGCGGCCGTCGTCGAGCACCTGCAGCAGCACGTTAAACACGTCCTGGTGCGCCTTCTCGATCTCATCGAGGAGGATCACCGAGTAGGGCTTGCGCCGCACGGTCTCGGTCAGATACCCGCCTTCCTCGTAGCCGACGTAGCCCGGAGGCGCACCGATCAGGCGCGCGACGGAATGCTTCTCCATGAACTCGGACATGTCGATGCGAATGAGATGGTCCTCCGAGTCGAACAGGAACTCGGCGAGCGCCTTGCACAGCTCCGTCTTGCCCACGCCCGTAGGCCCCAGGAACAGAAAGGACCCGTAAGGCCGCTTCGGGTCGCCCAGCCCGGCGCGCGAGCGCCGGATGGCGTCGGCCACGAGTCTCACGGACTCGTCTTGTCCCACCACACGCTGGTGGATCCTGGCTTCCATTTGCAACAGCTTCTCGCGTTCGCCCTGCATCATCTTGGAAACCGGGATGCCGGTCCACCGCGAGACCACCTCGGCGATCTCTTCCGCACCGACCTGTGTGCGCAACAGCCGCGGCTTGCCCGCCTTCGGCCGGTCCTCCTGCTTGAGCTGCGCCTCGAGCTGGGGGATCTTCCCGTACTGGATCTCGGACACTTTCTGCCACTCGCCCTTGCGCATGGCCGCCTCCATCTCGATCTTGAGGCGGTCAAGCTCTTCCTTGATGTGCTGCGAACCCTGAACCTGGGCCTTCTCAGATTTCCAGATTTCCTCCAGGTCGGCGTACTCGCGCTCGAGCGCCTTGATCTCGTTCTCCAGCAACTGCAGCCGCTTCTGCGAAGCTTCATCCTTCTCTTTCTTTACCGCCTCGCGCTCTATCTTGAGCTGAATGAGACGCCGCTCGAGCCGGTCCATTTCCTCAGGCTTGGAGTCGATTTCCATCTTGATGCGCGAGGCCGCCTCGTCGATGAGATCGATCGCCTTGTCCGGGAGGAAGCGGTCCGTGATGTAGCGGTGCGAGAGCTCGGCCGCAGCCACGATCGCCGGATCCGTGATGTCCACGCCGTGATGCACCTCGTACTTTTCCTGCAGCCCCCGGAGGATGGCAATGGTCGCCTCCACGGAAGGCTCGTCCACCAGGACCCGCTGGAAGCGCCGCTCGAGGGCGGCGTCCTTTTCAACGTACTTGCGATATTCGTCGAGCGTCGTCGCCCCGACGCAATGCAGCTCGCCACGCGCGAGCGCGGGCTTGAGCATGTTGCCCGCGTCGATCGCGCCTTCGGCTCTACCCGCACCGACCATCGTATGCATCTCGTCGATGAAAACGATCGTCTGTCCGGCATCCTGCGCGATCTCCTTGAGCACGGATTTCAGCCGCTCCTCGAATTCGCCGCGGTACTTCGCGCCCGCGAGCAGCGCTGCCATGTCGAGCACGAGCACGCGCTTCCCCTTCAGCGATTCTGGAACTTCGCCGTTGACGATGCGCTGGGCGAGCCCTTCGACGACGGCGGTCTTCCCCACGCCGGGCTCACCGATCAAGACCGGGTTGTTCTTGGTGCGGCGCTGCAGGATCTGGATCACGCGCCGAATTTCGTCGTCGCGCCCGATCACTGGATCGAGCTTGCCGGTGCGCGCGCGCTCCGTCAGATCGAGCGTGTAGCGCTTGAGCGCTTCCCGCTGGCCTTCCGCTTCCGCGCTTTGGACGCCCTCGCCGCCACGCACGGCACTGATCGCGGACTCGAGGGCCGGCCGGCTCGCGCCGTGCTGCTTGAGCAGCTTGCCAGTCTCGCCCTTGTCGTTGAGCGCTGCCAGCAAGAACAGCTCGGAAGCGACGAACTGGTCGCCGCGCTTCTGTGCTTCCTTGTCGGTGAGATTGAGGAGATTGGACAGCTCCCGCGAAACGTTGACCTCGCCGCCCGTGCCTTGGACTCTGGGCAGCCGCTCGATACTGCCCTGTAGCGCCGAGCGCAGGCCCACGACGTTCGCGCCGGCGCGCGCCAAAAGCGACGCCGTGCTGCCGTCCTGCTGGTCAATGAGCGCAAGCAGCAAGTGCTGGGGCTCGATGTAGGGATTGTCGGCGCCGACGGCAAGACTCTGGGCGTCGGCGAAGGCTTGTTGAAACTTGGTCGTGAACTTGTCGAAGCGCATATCGCTACCGTCGCGGGTTGCCTTCTCATGATATTGGGCAGGTCAGGGAGTTTTCAAGAGGCTCCGCCAGGCAAATCATGCTTCAATCCAGCAACTTACCTGCGCGAAATGAATTCCGGCTGCGCCCTCGCGTAGAATCATCCACTGGCCCACCAGAGGGAACCAGGATTGTTATCCATGGAAACCGGGGAAGCCCTCCTGCTTGCGCGTGCGCAATTCGGGCTGAACATTGCGTTCCACATCCTCTTCCCGAGTATCACCATTGCACTCGCGTGGATCCTCGTGTACTTCCGTGTTGCGTACGCGCTGACCCGCGAACCCGCGTGGCTGGAAACCTACAAGCTCTGGACCAAGATTTTCGCGCTCACGTTTGCCATGGGCGTGGTATCGGGTGTCGTGATGTCATTCCAGTTCGGCACCAACTGGCCTGGATTCATGAACCAGGTCGGCAACGTCGCGGGCCCCCTGCTCGCGTTCGAGGTGCTGACGGCGTTTTTCCTCGAGGCAACGTTTCTGGGCATCATGCTCTTCGGCATGAACCGCGTCCCGGGATGGATGCATCTCACCGCAACTGTACTGGTCGCCGCAGGAACCTCACTCTCGGCGTTCTGGATCCTGGCGCTCAACTCCTGGATGCAAACGCCGGTCGGACACGGATGGGCCGACGGACAGCTCGTCGCTGCGGACTGGTGGCAGGTCATATTCAACCCGTCCTTTCCCTACCGCTTGTTTCACACGCTTCTCGCCTCCGCGCTGACGGCCGCGTTTGTCGTCGCAGGGCTGTCGGCGTGGCGGCTGCTGAAGACCCCTCGCGACGCGACGGCGGCGCGCACGCTGCGCACCGGAATCGTTATCGCCGCGGTGTTCGCTCCGGTACAGGCTTTTATCGGCGACCTGCATGGGCTCAATACGCTCGAACACCAGCCGGCGAAAATCGCCGCGATAGAGGCGCTCTGGAAGACGGAAAAAGGCGCGCCCCTCGTACTGTTCGCGATCCCGAACGCGCAGGAGCAGCGCAACGATTTTGCGATTGAGATTCCCAATGGCGCGAGCCTGATTCTCAGGCATTCACTCGACGGCGAGTTGAAAGGCATCAACGAGTTTGCGCCCGACGCACCATCCGTCGCGCCGATTTTTTTCGCATTCCGGGTGATGGTGGGAATGGGCCTTCTGATGATCGCGCTGTCATGGTACGGCGTGTGGCGGACCAGAAACCGGGCGGTTCTCCCCGTGTGGCTGCTATGGACGTTCGCCGCTTTCACGTTCGCCGGTTGGATCGCCACGCTGGCGGGCTGGTTTGTTACCGAGAGCGGCCGGCAGCCGTGGCTCGTCACCGGGATTCTCAGGACCGCCGAGACCGCGGGTCCGGCCACCGGGGCGCAGCTCGGCGCGAGTCTGACGAGCTACGTCATCACCTACGGCCTGATGCTCATCACCTACATGGTCGTGCTCACTCATATCGCCGGCAAAGGCGCGGGGGGCGAGCTTTCCGGCAGCGGTCCTCTTCCGGAGGGGGCGGCAGTATGAGCCTCGACTTGCCCGTCATTTTCGCAGTCCTCATGGGCGCCGCGATCCTCGCCTACGTCATACTGGACGGCTACGACCTCGGCGTGGCCATGCTCATGCCGGCCGCGACAGCCGACGAGCAGGAGCGGATGGTGTCCTCGATCGGGCCGTTCTGGGACGCGAACCAGACGTGGCTCGTGCTGGGCGTCGGTCTGCTGCTCGTGGCCTTCCCCGCCGCGCACGGGATCGTGATGGCCGCGCTTTACCTCCCCGTCCTTGCGATGCTGATCGGGCTCATGCTCCGGGGCGTTTCATTCGAGTTCCGGGTGAAGGCCGAAGGCTGGAATCGCGGGATGTGGAACTGGTTGTTCTGGTTTGGCTCTTCTCTTGCCTCGGTTGCGCAGGGACTCATGCTGGCGGCCTACATCACCGGCTTCGAGCCCGGGTTCGGCTTTTTTCTGTTCGGGCTCGTCGTGGCGGCAGGCGTGTGCGGCGGCTATGTGCTCCTTGGCGCGACGTGGCTAATCTGGCGAACGGACGGCACGCTGCAGAGAAAAGCGGTTGCGTGGACGCATTGGGGGCTGTTCTGGGTCGCGCTCGGCGTCGGCTTCGTAAGCCTCGCCACTCCGGTCATGAGCGAGACTGTGTATCACAAATGGTTCGACTTTCCGCGCACGCTGGGGCTCATGCTGCTGCCGCTGGCAAGCGGGGCGGCCTGGCTCTGGGTATGGCACGCCGCCAGCCGCGTCAGAAAAGGAACCGCGATGCCGCACTGGGCGCCGTTTGCCGGCGCGGCGGCGCTTTACCTCCTTGCGTTCGCCGGGCTCGCCTACAGCCTCTTCCCGTACGTCGTCATGGACCGCATGACGATCTGGGAGGCCGCCGCGCATCCGTCCTCTCTCAAAGTCGTGCTGGCCGGCGCGCTCGTGGTACTCCCGTTCATCATCGGCTATACAATCTACGCCTACCGCGTATTTCGCGGCAAGGCGCCCGCGAAGCTCTACGAACACTAGACGTAACGGGCCGTCCCATGATCGGCTCGCTCGCGCAATATTTGCGGCATCGGCCCTCGCGCGGCATTCCGCGGCACCCCCGTGATGCAGCCGGGCAAACGGTATACTATGCGGCCTGCCCGCGCGGGCTTCGATCATGCTGGCGGGTGCGGCCATTCACGCGGCTTACCCGACACAAGAAAGGACGATCCATGATTTATGAAGTGAGGACCTATGATCTCAAGCCGCGCGCCATTCCCGAGGTCGAGAAGCGTTTCGGCGAGCTCTACGAAGCAAAGCGCCGGCAATACTCCGAGCTAGCCGCGTTCTGGCACACCGAGATCGGCCCGCTCAATCAGATCGTCCACATCTGGCCCTACAAGGACATGGAAGAGCGCACCCGCATTCGCACCGCGGCCGTGAAGGACAAGGCCTGGCCGCCCAACCTCGGCGAATTCCTCGTGAACATGCGCTCGGACATCTTCATTCCCTTCGACATCTCGCCCGAGTTGAAGCCCGCCAATGTCGGGCCGTTCTTCGAGATGCGCACCTACACCTACGCGCCGGGCGAGCTGCCGGTCATCATGAAGAACTGGGCCAATGCGATCCAGGCACGCCAGAAGTACAGCCCCCTCACGGCCGCCTGGTATTCGGATGTCGGCGGGTTGAACAAGTTTGTCCACATTTGGCCTTACAAGTCGCTCGATCAGCGCTGGGAGATCCGCCACAAGATCCGGGCCGAAGGGGTCTGGCCGCCCTCCGACGTGGCCGAAAAACAGGGCGGGCGCGGCTACACCCTGGTCTCGCAGGAAAACAAGATCCTGATGCCCGCTGCGTTTTCCCCGCTCAAGTAGCGAGTGGTGGTCGGCGCGCGTACCCGGCCACACGCGCTGGAGAGAGGCGCGCAGCCTAGGCCGCCATACCCGTCGCGCTGCTCGCCTGCTTCGCGGCCGCGCGTGAGCCCGCCGTCGGATAGGGATAGAGCACGTTGAGCGCGATGCCCTGATTGGCGGTCTGGACGATGCGAACGTGCTCGCGCGCGGTGTTGACGAAATCCGCACCCACGCACAAGGCCCACGCCGCGCGCGCGGAGGTGACGAGCTTGCCGGCCGCGACCACGCGAATTCGCGCCTTCAGGTCGGACTGCAGGAGCGAAT
>JAOTTL010000290.1:0-3267 GCA_029864385.1 Betaproteobacteria bacterium
AGTCAGCGCGTGGCAACGTCAACGCAATATCGAACGACGATGTATCGATTGGACGTTTACACGCCAAGATGCAGATCGAAGGCTCGGCAGTCACTATGTTTCGTAATTAACGTGTCATACTACTAGTAGCCGCAGATAAACGCGGATCAACATATACAAAAGGTAGAGGCCCAAAAGCAAGGGCAGAATCTTTAGCCGCCGATGGACGCCGATCAAGTGCCGTGAATCGTAAATCGTGAATCGGGGTTTTCTTGGCGCTCTTGGCGGTTTGATGATGGTTTCCGGTTCTCTCCGTGCCTCCGTGGTTCAATTGTTTTTCTTGCTCTTCTTGGCGTGCTTGGCGTCATGGCGGTTCAAACGTTAATCTTATCTGTGTTCATTAAGGTTTCTGATCATGGAACCAATCTTCGTCGTTAACGAGGACCAGCGCGCCATCCTGGAGACGGTTACCCGGTTCGTCGAGCAGGAAGTGCGGCCGCGCGCGGCGCGGCTCGACGCCAACCCGGACCCGGCGGAGGGGTTTTCTTGGGAGATCGTCGAGAAAGCCCACGAGCTTGGCATCCGCACGATGACGCTGTCGGAGCAGTGGGGGGGTCTGGGCACGGACTCCCTCACGACCGCGATGGTGATCGAGGAGCTCGCGAAGGGGGATATCGGCGTGTCCGTAATCTTTGCGCAAACGCTGAAGATCGCCCAGATCATGGGCAAGGCGCTCAACGCCGAGCAGCAGGGCCGCGTCTTGCCGAAGTTCTCGTCCGATCCGCGCGGCATGCTGGCCATCGGAATCACGGAGCCGGACACCGCCTCGAACTATTTCCTGCCATACCCTGCGCCGTTTCGCACGAGCGCGCAGAGAGCGTCCGGCGGCTGGATCGTTAACGGGATGAAGCATTTCATCTCGAACGGCAACCGGGCGAGCTTCTATCTGCTTTTCGCGCAGACCGAGCCGGGCAAGCCGTTGGCCGAGGGCTCGACTTGCTTTCTCCTCGAGCGCGGCCGCCCCGGCTTTACCATCGGCCGGGTGCACGACAAGATGGGGGAGCGGCTTGCCAACAATGCCGAGCTTGTTTTCCAGGACTGTTTCATTCCCAATGAGAATGTCGTCGGAGAGCCCGGCAAGGGGTTCCAGGTAATGGCGCAGTTTTTCCCGCAGAGCAATGCCTACGCCGGCGCAACGATCCTCGGCGTCGCCGTTGCGCTACACCGAAAAGCGATCGAATGGGCGCAAGTGCGCGTGCAAGGTGGCAAGCCGTTGATCGAACATGACGGCATCCGCGCGCAGCTCGCCGAGATGCGCATGCTGATCGACGCTTCCCGCTCGTATATTCACCGCGCGTGCTGGCTCGCCGACCACCAGGAGCACGGCTGGGATAAGACGCTCGGCGCGTTGCCCAAGGCGATGGCGGCGCAAGCGGCCTGGAAGATCGCCACCTGGACCATGGAGATCCACGGCGGGCACGGTTATATGAAGGAGGTCGGTATCGAGAAGTTGGTGCGTGACGCAGCGGCCTTCCTCCACTCGGACGGAGTCAACCGGACCCTGTTCCTCAAAGCCGCCAACTTCATGTTCCGGGACTGACCCGCGCTTTCGCGGAGCGACGTGCATGAAAGCAATGATCCTGAAGGCGCCGAATACGCCTTTCGAGCGGGTCGACGTTCCTGACCCGGTCGCAGGTCCGGGCGAAGCGGTCGCCCGGGTACTGGCCTGCGGCGCCGGCTTGACCATTCAGCATATCAAGGCCGGACGGATCGCCGCCGAGTTTCCGCGCATCATTGGGCACGAGATCACGGGGGAGATCGTCGAGGTAGGCAAGGGCGTGAACGGGCTTTCCGTGGGCGACCCGGTGACCGCTTACTACTATCTCAGCTGCGGCTATTGCCGCTGGTGTCTTGCGAGCCTTGAGCCGCTGTGCGAGAGCAGCGGGGGCAACGTCGGGCGCAACTGCGACGGCGGCTATGCGCAATTCATCAAGTTGCCGGCCCACATCTTTGTGAAGCTACCGGAGAGTCTGGACTACCGGGCGCATCCCGCCGAGATGGGTATCGTCACCGATGCGCTCGCCACGCCGTACAAAGTGTTGCGTCGAGCCCGCGTCAAGGCGGGGGAGACCGTCGCCGTGTTTGGCGCGGGCGGCGGCCTGGGGATTCATCAGCTGATGATGGCGAAATGGGCGCGGGCACGCGTCATAGCGGTTGACGTCGCGCGCGACAAGTTCGAGGCGTGCCGAAAGGCGGGTGCGGACACTGTCGTCGATGCCTCGTCGAGCGACCCCGCGGAAGCGCTCATGGACCTGACGCATGGGCAGGGCGTGGACGTTGCCATCGATTACGTCTCGACCACTGCCACGCTGGAGGCTGGCGCGAGGGCGCTGGGACGCCACGGCCGGCTCGTCACACTCGGCGGCGCGGGGCAGGGCTTCCGGGTATCCGCGCTCGAGATGCTCCTCAAGGAGCAGGACCTGCTCGGTAGCCGCTACGTCTCGCGCGTCGAAGTGCTGGAGGCGCTCGACCTGGTGGCCCGCGGCGAAGTGTGGCCGATGGTGACCGACATTCGGCCGCTGGAGGAGGCCGAGGCGGTGCATGCCAGAGTGGAGCGGGGTGAAGTGACCGGAAGGGCGGCGCTGCTTGTCAGTTGATGAACCCGTCACTCGTCACCGATCACGAGTCACCGGTCACTTCCCAAATAGCGCTCACCCGTCGATTGGCGCTGAAATTTCTGATCGGTCTTCAGGGGCAGTCGTTGTTGATTCGCAGCACGAAGAAGTCCTCGCCTGGCGCGACCAGGGGAGCGAAATCAGGGTGCTCGAAGAGGCTGCTGTTCGAGCGCGGCTCGAGCAACAGTGAGACGAGCCGCCGCGCAGGCTGGCGGAGGTCCACCCACAGCGTGCCTGCGGGCAAACGAACGCGTGTCTCGCGTTCTTTGATCTTGCTCTGCCAGCTGGCCAGGCCGCGCGGTGCCGCGTCGAGCTCCCGGCTCACGATATGCTGCACCGTTGCCTCACACTTCCGCGGCTCGCGCAACGTCTTGTGCTGGATATGCTGGCGCGTGAGCACCTCCCTGATCCTTTCCTGATTACCGGTGATGGCGTACGCCGCTGGCAGCACGAGCTCCTCGGAGGGCACGATCCGGCCGAAATAACTGAAGCTGCGCGTCTCGATTTTCCCGTTGTCGATGCGCTGCAGCTCGACCGCGATGGTCTTCTGGCCTGGAACTGGCGCGTAGCGTGCGACGAGGGATACGCGCTCTTCACCGCTCGCCTTCTGTCG
>JAOTTL010000105.1:0-13143 GCA_029864385.1 Betaproteobacteria bacterium
GCGCAGCCAGCGCGGAATGCGTCCGCCTGCCATGAACATCCGTTCCATCCAGCCGCCCTGCAAGCGCTCGAGCTTGTCGAGCGCAAGCGCAAGGCCCTCGGGATCGCCGGTGAGGTCCGCCGCCACGACGTCAGCGTGATATTCGCGCGTGCGAGAGAGCGCGAGTTGCAGGAGCAGAGAGATCGTGGGTGCAAAAATCAACGCCAGGATCGGCAGAAGAGGCAGCCCGTAGCCGCGCAGAATGCTCAGCGGCAGCATGACGATCAGCAGCGCTTGCCCTACCATCGATAGCAGCGCGGTGAGCCGCCCGACGACGTCTGCCAGATTCATCACCCACAAATCATGACCGCGCACGTGCGCGATCTCGTGCGCCAGCACAGCGACGAGCTCGCGCAACGTCATGGCGCGCAGCAGGCCGTCGGTTACGGTGACCGCGGAGTCGCGGACGTTGCCCGTGGCAAAAGCGTTCAACACGCGCGTCGGCAGGTAGTAGAGACGGGGTGCGCTTGAGAGACCCGCGCGCTCCGCGATCAGCGCAAGCACGCGGTGGAGCGCGGGCGCGTGCCACGGACTCAGCTCGCGCGCACCCGATGCGCGCAGCACCCAGCGCGGCGATACGCGCGGGCTGAAGACGAGGGCGGTGACGGCAATTATCGCGGCCCAGACGACTCCCTCATCGCCGAGCAGCCACCATCCGAGGAGGCCCGCCAGCGCCGTAATGGCGGCGAGCAGCAGCACCGTGTGCAGCGTATTGAGCACGCGATGCCGGAGAGCACGTAAGCTGTTCATGCGATCGATGTCCGGTGTCGGCGCCGCCGACTATCGCACGATGATCGTAACCTGGAAATCGCCGCGCAACAGCGACACCGCGAAGCCATTTCGCGCGCGTCCGATGAGGCCCTGAAGCTCGGCGATGGTCTGCACACGCTGGCGATTGACGGCATAGATGATATCGCCCGGCCGGAACCCGGCCTGCCAAGCGCGACTGCCCTGCTCGACCGCGGTCACCACGAGACCGCCGCCCTGCAAGCGCTCGAAGAGCGGACTGCCACGCTCGATTTCCACGGCGGCAAGACCCGGGAGCTGCGGCAGCGTGCGCCCTTGCACACCAGCAAATGCCTGGGGCGCGGCGATGCGCGTGAGTATGGTGAACACGTCCGTCCCACGAGCGATTCGCAGCTCGATTTCCTCGCCGACAGGCGTGAGCCCGAGCCGCGCGCGCAGCGCGCCGGAGCTGCGTATCGGCCGACCATTCAGCGCAATAATGACGTCGCGCTCGCGCAGGCCCGCTTTTTCAGCGGGTGAGTCTGACTGCACCGCGGTGATCGCCGCTCCGGCGCGTGCCGGGACCCCGAACTCTTTGGCGAGCGCGGGCGTGAAGTCGGTCATGGTGATACCGAGGCGGCCACGGCGTACGTCGCCGAAACGAACGATCTGGCTCATCACGGCGCGCGCCATGTTCGATGGTACGGCCAAACCGATCCCGACGTTGCCGCCGGAAGGTGCGATGATCGCCGAGTTAATGCCGATCAACTCGCCGCGCAGGTTGACGAGCGCCCCGCCCGAGTTTCCGGGATTGATCGAGGCATCGGTCTGGATGAAGTCCTCGTAGCCTTCCGGCGTCAAGCCGGTGCGGCCGAGCGCGCTCACGATGCCCGAAGTCACGGTCTGCCCGATGCCAAAGGGGTTGCCGATCGCGATGACGTAATCGCCGACTTCCAGCTGGTCGGAATCTCCAAAGGGCAGCGCCGAGAGCCCCTGCGCCTCGATCTGCAGCACGGCGATATCCGTGCCGGGGTCGGTGCCCACGAGCCTTGCCGGTAACTGGCGGCGGTCCTTGAGCGTGACGATGATTCTCTCGGCGCCCTTGACGACGTGATTGTTGGTGACCACGTAGCCGCGCGCCGCGTCCACGATCACGCCGGAGCCGGCCGCCTGCTCCTGGGACCGTGGGTGGTCCGGGAGGTTGAAGAAGCGGCGGAAAAAAGGATCCTGGAAGAGGGGATTATCCTCGAGCGGCGAGCGCGTCACGACGGAGATGTTCACCACGGCGGGGGTCACCTGGCTTACGATCGGGGCGAGAGTGGGGAGGTCCCGCGGCGACCGCAGTGGCTGACCCTGAACCGGGTGCGGGACTGCGAGGACCCACGCGCTCATCAGCACAATTAAATACGCCCGCAAAAACCGGGACATCGTTGTTCTCCCGAGTAGGGGTCAGTATCCTGGGAGATTGGGGCTGCAGGGGCGATCTTCAACTGAAGCTATCTCAAAAACCCAATATGCGGCCGCCGATGAACGCCGATAAGAAACCTTGTTTTAGGAGGAATGGTCGTGAACGAACACCAATCCCTACTGGGAAACCCCTCGAGTGATGAAGAACGGGCCATGAAGCCGCACGAGCGGTTCGAGTACTCGGCGATCTTGGACCGGCAGCCGCTCAAGCTCCCGCGCGGCGCGCGGCTCGTGATCTGGCCGGTCGTCAACGTCGAGGAGTGGGAAATCACGCGCCCGATGCCGCGTGGTGTCTCGATGCCGCCCGGCGGCCAGGCGATCGTTCCGGACATCCAGAACTGGGGCTGGCACGAGTACGGGATGCGTGTCGGCATCTGGCGCCTGATGGAATCGCTGCACCGGCACCGCATCACGCCGACGCTTGCGATCAACGCGCGCGTGTGCGAGACCCGCCCGCGCATTGCGGAAGCTGCGCGTGATGCGGATTGGGAGTTTATGGCGCATTCCTACGTTCAGATGCCGATCCACAAGCTCGAGGACCAGCGCGCCACAATGCGCCAGTGCGTGGAAGTCATCCGCAAGTACACCGGCAAGGCGCCCGCCGGCTGGCTCGGGCCGGGGCGCGGGCAGACTTATGCCACGCTTGATTACATCGCCGAAGCCGGCTTCAAGTACTTCGGCGACTGGGTCATGGACGACCAGCCGTTTTACGTGAAGACGATGCACGGTCCGGTTGTGGCAGTGCCTTATTCGGTCGAACTCAATGACATTACCATCATGCTCACCCATCAGCACCAGTCGGATGTCATGCTCAAGCGCGCGCGCGATGCCTTCGACCAGATCTACCGCGAGAGCCGGACCGGCGCCCGCGTAATCGCCTTCGGCGTGCATCCCTACATCAGCGGCGCCGCACATCGAATCCGCTACTTCGACGAGATGCTGCGCTACTTCAAGAAGCATAAGGGTGTCGTGTTCTGGACCGGGGAGAAAATCAACGACTGGTATCGCGACGCCGTCAAATCTTGAGGGATAAAGGATGAGCCGGGAATTCGAAAAACGTGCCTGCGCACGTTTGAGCCGGCGAACGCCCGACGCGATGCAGTGCGGCGGGACGGGGAGGAGTGAAGGATGGAGTTGAAGGATGAGTGAACTTCGCGATACGCGCGGCCGAACGATTCTTTACGTGCTTGCTATGATTGCCGGGCTCGCGGCCCCGCTTCCCACAAGTGCCACGTGCCCGAGTCACGAGAAAGTCAGCGCGATCAATCGGGCCTGGGAGGCGCGCGAGCCGGTGCGCGGGCTGCGGATCGATCGCTCCATGGCGGGGGCCGAATGCGGGCGCAAGCGGTTGGTGGAAAAGCTTGAGCTGGCGCTCGGGCGTGTCGTTGGCTACAAGGCGGGACTCACCAATCCGGCGGTTCAGAAGCGCTTCGGCGTCTCCGCCCCGTTGCGCGGGACGCTGTTGCAGAGGATGTTGCTCGAGGAGGGGAAAGAAGTGCCGGCGCGGTTCGGTGCGCGGCCGGTGTTCGAGGCCGACCTCCTGGTGGTGGTGGTGAAAGATTCGGGGATACACCGCGCCCGAACGCATCTTGAGGCATTGAGATCGCTCTCGCTGGTCATCCTTTTCATCGAGCTGCCCGACCTCGTCGTGGCCAAAGGCGAGAAACTCACGGCGCCAGTCATCGTCTTCATCAACGTCGGCGCGCGCCTGGGCGTCGTCGGGAAGGGAATACCGGTATGATACGAAAGAAGTGATGAGTACGGGTGATGAGAGATGGTGATGATTAGTGGTGATCTACTGCGCGTCTACGGGTTTGATCATTATTTTCCATCACCAGTGTTCATCATTAGTATTTGATTGCCGTTCACCGTTCTCTGTTTATTATTGTCGGATTGACCGGTTTCAGGGTCGAGAACTGCGCCTCAGCGCCGGAAGTCATGGTACGAGATCATGACAATTCCCGTCAACATTCAGAAAGCAGACCCGCGGGCGCGGCGTCGCGCCGCCGTCGTGCTCATTGCCGGTGTTGTCGTCGGCGCGCTGTTGCTTCTCGTGTTCGAGCGGTATGAGGATGCGCTTCGGGACTGGATTGCCTCGATGCCTGAGCTTGGGCCGGCGAGGATCCGGCTTGCGGCTGTCGCCATGATCATCCTCTTGATCGCGCCGCTGCTCGGTCTGGCCGTTTATTTCTGGAGGTTCGGCGGCGCCGTCATCGGGGCGCAGCGGTTTCCGCCGCCCGGGTGCGCCGTCGTTCGCGATACGCCCGTTCTCGCGGGGCAGAAGGCGTTGCGCCGCGGCCGCGCATTCAGGATGATTTCGGTGTTTCTGTTGGTTGCCGCGGCAATGCTGTCGATTGCGCTATGGCGTCTTGCAGTGGCGCTTGCTGGGCAAGGGGCTTAACATCGAGCGAACGTTCGTGCGCCGCTCCAATAGGATGTGGCGGCGTTATGTTCCCGGCATTACAAGGACCGAGTAATCCATGAACGAGCGCGCAAGACGCCGCTACGAGCGCATCGAAGTCCTGCCCATTTCCGGCGCGCTTGGCGCCGAGATCGGCGGTGTGGACCTGTCGCGCCCGTTGGCGGACGCTGTGCTCAGCGAGATCCGCCAGGCATTCCTCAATCATCTCGTCATCTTCTTTCGCGGCCAGAAGTTGACCCCCCAGCAGCAACTCGCGTTTGCGCAGCGCTTTGGCGAGCCCATGGAATATCCGCAGTTGAAGGGGCTGCCAGAGTGCCCGCTCATCACGCCCGTCGTCAAGCTCGAGAACGAGCGCGTCAACTTCGGTGGTATCTGGCACTCCGACACGACCTACCTCGAGCGCCCGCCGATGGCGAGCATGCTCTCCGCGATCGAGATCCCGCCTTATGGCGGCGACACGCTCTTTGCCAACCAGTATCTTGCCTACGAGTCGCTGTCGGAAGGTTTCAGAAAAATGCTCGATCCACTCGTCGGCGTCAACAGCTCCCTCAAGGCCGATGCGTCGAAAACACGCGAAGACGTCTTGCGCGCTGCGGGCGTGAAGTCGAAGGTGCTGGTCGCGGAGCATCCCGTCGCGCGCACGCATCCGGAAACCGGGCGCAAGGCGCTTTTCATCAACGTCGGCCACACGACGCACTTCAAGGGCTTGAGCGAAGAGGAGAGCAGGCCTTTGCTCGAGTATCTCTTCCAGCACCAGGTCCGGCCGGAATTCACCTGCCGCTTTCGCTGGGAGCCGGGCTCACTCGCATTCTGGGACAACCGCTGCGCGCAGCATAACCCGGTGAACGACTATCACGGGTTCAGGCGCGTCATGAATCGTGTCACGCTCGCGGGTGACCGCCCGCGCTGATCGAAGCCGGTGAATGGTGAACAGAGACTGGTGATGGGTACTGGTGATGAGAGCTGGTGATGAGTACCGGTGATGCCGTACTACGGTTCGTGCGGTTTTCATCACCATTTCGCATCACCATTTTCCATCACCACTATTCATCACTTCTTCGGCTTAGCGGGGCCGATCCGCCGCCGAAATCTGCTCTCGTTTCCCGTTGCAGTGCCTAGACGCCGCGAACCACGCGGGTCTGCGGCATGCCCGCTCCGATATAAACGTTCTGCGGACCGGAACCGCCGGCCACCGCGAGGTAGATCTCGTCCGGGCTGCGCGCGCGCCATACCGTTTCGGCGTCCCCGCGTCCGGCCGCACACTCCGTCGAGGCGAAGCCCTCGGCGAAATGGCTGATCGGCACGCGCGCCATCTCCCACAACTGCTGCTGAATGTCTCGCTTCGAGAGGCCGGCCTCGGAGAGAGAGGCCGCGTGATTGACCCCGAGCAGGAGAAGCACACCGTCGCCGCCGCCGTACATGGGCGGCATGTTGGTTGCGATCTGGCGCAGGATTTCCCCGGGACCCACGCCCTCGCCACCCGAGATATTGCAGAAGTTGGACGCTTTGAAGACGGTCACCGTACTCTCGTCGCGCTTGAAGCCGCGATCGACGTGAAACGGAGTCCATGGGTTCTCTTCCTCGTTCTCGCCGCAGATGTAGGAATATCTCAGCGGCGAGCCCAAGCTCACCTTCGAGTAGACGCCGGGCAGGGCGCCCCCGATGTTGATCATGATGAGCCGGATGGCGCGGCCGATCGTGGCGTTGGCGCGCCACCCGGGCCCTAGACATCCCGTGCCGTAATTGATCTCGAGCTTCTTGCGGACGGGGCCGTTGACGAGCAGAAACGGCGTCATCGGGTTCGTCGTGACCTGCATGAACTCGAGCGGATAGCTGGGATCGGTCATGCCCTCGACGGCGGCGATGATCACGGGCATGTACTCCGGCCGGCAGCCCGCCATGATGGCACTGACAGCGATTGCCTCCATTGTTGCGCGCCCCTTGCGCGGGGGCAGCAGCCCGATTAGATCGTCCGCCGTTCGGCCTGAGGCCGCGACGAACTGCTTCACGCGCCCGGGCGTGGCCGGAATGATCGGCAGACCGTCAGTCCAGCCCTGCTCGTAAGCGTGCTCGTAGGCGCGCAGCAGCAGGTCCTCTACGGATTCTGCCTGGATGCCTACCTCGGGTTGGCCCATCGCCTTGTGCAGTCAACTGTGGACATTTGGACGAAAATGGTGATGCGTACTGGTGATGAGAAATGGTGATGACTAATGGTGATACGTGGCGCTTCCGCGCTTGTTATCACCATTAGTCATCACCAGTATTCATCACTATTATTCATCACCAATTCTCACACCGGAACTGCAGAGCGCACGATGCCTTCCGGATGGATTTCGCCCCGAGCGACTTTCTTGAGGCGGGACTCGATCTCCGCGGGCGGCAGCGTCAGTCCTTCGATGACCGTGGCGAGCATCGCCTCGGCCCGCACGCGCAGCGCATCGGACTCGAGCTGGCGGATCGGGTTCTCGGTTTCCGCAATGATCACGTAGGGCCAGCCCTGCGTGGACGACATGCGACGCGCGAACTTGGAGAACGTATCGGTGACGACCATCACCGTGGGGACTCCGCGCTTTTCGAGGGCTGGCGTGACGTGGCTACACCACGTCGTGCAGGACCCTCAGTCGCCGGTGGCGGTGATGACGACGTCGACGCGGCGCGCGAGGCCGTCGAGCTGCTCGTGCATCGTGTCGAGAAGCTTGCCGGTGCGAATGGGAAGCTCGCGCACGGGCTGCTCCATCACGAGCTCCTTGAGCCGGTAGCGTTCCTGGAGCAGCGTTCCGATTGCGCGCAGTATTTCCACCGCCGAAGGGCGCCAATTGGGCAGCAACCCCACGACTTTTCCGTCGAGGCTCGCGGGCCGCGGCGCAAGCTTATTCCGGGGTCCGCTCTCATCGAGGTAGACGGGTAGCGGCGAGACCATGGTGAGATCGAGAGTCGTCATATCGCGTTCCTCGCTTGGCTTGAACCGTGCCGTTGATCTTAGTTCGCGGTGGCAAACACGGTCAAGGCGTCGTGCGACGCGAGCGGCTGTCCGCATCGTGGAGGCGTGGAGGGGAGCGTGTTTTGCCGTGCTAGAATCGCCGCCACCCAAAGCTGCCGTGAATCGTGAATCGTCAATCGTGAGATCGACTGGTACTCGTCGCTCGTTACCCGTCACTCATCATCGGGACGACCTTGCGTCTCAGTCTCCGCTGCCGCGCGGCGCCCAGGCGGGTATGATATTTGGCGATTTCGCTAACTATTGGAAGTTGGGCGGCGTGCCCCGTTGATTAAAAAATGGGGCCGCGGTGGAATAACATCTACGGCTTGCCACCACAGTTGATGCGCCGGGGAAATTCCTTCAACTTCGTTTCTTCGCGGCCCCATTTTTTATGGATTCGATGATCGAGCAGCTGGCGGATTACGCATCCGCGCTGCGTTACGAAGAGCTGCCCCCGGACGTTGTCCACGAGTGCAAGCGCCGGTTGATCGACACGCTGGGCTGCGCAACCGGTGCATTCGACGCGCGCCCGGTCGAGATCGCGTGCGCCATCGCGCGGCGCGCGGTTGGCAATCCCCCGGCGCGTATCCTCGGCACGCAGGAACCCTCGACGCCCGATCTCGCGGCGTTCGCAAACGGTGTCGCGATGCGCTATCTCGACTTCAACGACGCGACCTTCGGCAAATCGGCAGGTCACCCGAGTGACATTTTCGGCGCGGTTCTTGCCGCAGCCGACGCGATGCATGCCGACGGCCGCACCGTCATCACGGCGGCCACGCTAGCTTATGAGGTTTTCTGCAATCTTACCGAGAACGTCCTGCGCGACCAGGGGTGGGATCACCCGGTCTACGGCGTTATCGCCAGTGCGGTGGGCGCGGCAAAGGTGTTCGGTCTGGGGCGCGAGCAGATGGGCAACGCAATCGCGCTTGCCGTGATCCCGAACATGGCGCTCGAGCAGACGCGCACGGGCGAGCTGGCCATGTGGAAGGGGTGCGCGGCGGCCAATGCTTCGCGCAACGGCGTGTTCGCCGCGCAGCTCGCGAGGGAAGGCCTGACCGGACCGGAGCAGGCGATCGAGGGCAAGTTCGGGCTGTGGCGGGCACTCGGGAAATTCCAGTGGCAGCCGTTTGGTGGCAAAGGCGGTCCGTACCGCGTGACGCAAACGCACATCAAGTACTTCCCGGCGGTGATTCACGCTCAAACACCGATCACGGTGGCGCTCGAGTTGCATGGCAAGATGGCGCCCGATGAGATCGAGGCGCTTGTCATAGAGACGTACTGGATTGCAGAGCGCTACACGGACCGAAAGAATGCGCTGTGGCGTCCGGCCACGCGCGAGACCGCGGACCACAGCATTCCGTACTGCGTGATTGCGGCTTTGATCGATGGCGGCATTACGGAGGCCAGCTTCGCGAAGGCACGCGTTGCCGATTCCCGCATCGCGCGCCTGCTCGAGCGCGCGACGATGCGCGAGAATCCGGCATTCACGAAGGCGCATCCCGATGAGTGGCGCTGCCGCATCGAAATGACCGGTCGCGGCGGCAAGAAGCAGGCGGCCGAGGCGCGCTATTTCAAAGGGCACGCGAAGCGGCCTTTAAGCGATCAGGAGGTCGAGCGCAAATTCCATGAGCTGGCGCAAAAGGTGCTCTCCCCAGGGCGTATCGAGGGGATACTCAGAAAGGCGTGGTCGCTGGAACAGCTGCCAGACGTGGGCGAGCTGCTGGCGCTATTCGACTACCGCCTGCAGCCAGGCGACGAAGTTACGGAGTGACACGGCGACGCCGGGGAGGCGTTCCAGCGCTCCCTGCGTCGCTCGTAAATCGTAAATCGTGAATCGTGCGTCGTGAGTTGTCATTCGTTGTCCATCACTCATCACCCGTCACGGACTTTCGGGGGTACTGCAACAGCAGCACTTCCAGTCCTTTGGGCCCGGCGCGAAGCTCAAGGGCCGGATCGGTTGCCGGGACGAACACGGTGGACCAGGCGGCGTATTCTCCGCCGCCGATCTCAAGGCTGCCGTTGACGACGAGATAATGCTGGCCGCCGGTGGCAACCGGATCCGGTCCGGCCAGGGTCATGCCGGGTCCCATGCGTATGAGCGAGGCGGCGAGCCCGTCGCTTCCGTCCAGATCTCCCAGCAACTTTTCGGTGGCGATTTCTTTGCGGCTCATCAGCACGGGCTCGGTGCTGAGCGGGATGCCGTCCGCGACACCGTGGCGCTTCTTCGAGGGTTTTAGACGCTCGCGATAGCCCGGCTTGTGCAGGTAGACGGCGCCGGGATCGGTTCGCGCGCGCAGCGTGAAGTAGGAGAAGCCCTGCGCGCTGGCATTGATCGGCCCGTAACCGGTGTGATGGTCAGCGTAGTGAACGGCGAGCGGCCCCGCGGCAGCCTGCCGCCCCAGGCTGCCCGAACCCGAGACGAAGACCTGGAACTGATCGACCTCATGGAAATGCGGGACGATTACCTCGTTCGGGCTCATCTCGATGAGAAAAGCCTGCGGCTCCTCACGCGTGACGCCTTCGCCCCGCTGCCCGATGAAGTCGGTGCGCCAATGTTCCTCGCCCGTTCCCATCGATTTCACCATCCGCCGCGCTCTGAGTGCTTTCGCGCCTGCCACCATCTGGACCATGATTTTCTCCTCCTGTCATCTCATCCAACGTCAACGATTTGCGAGTTCCAGCAGCGTCGCGGTGAGCACCCGCGCGCCGGCAGCGAGATCTTCGGGCTTTGCATTTTCCGCCTCGTTGTGACTCACGCCGCGCTCGCAGGGCACGAAGATCATTCCGGTCGGGCAGACCCGTGCCAGGTACATGGCGTCGTGACTGGCGCCAGACGGCATGCGCATATTGGCGATGCCCAGCGCCTCTGCGGCGTGCTCGATCGCATCAACTACCCCGGGATCGAAAACGCACGGATCGTCCCACAGGGTGGGCGTCACCTTGACCTTGCAGTGCTTCGCTGTGCCGCGCACGACCGGCTCGACGACGTCGCCCAGCCTGCGAATGGTCGCCGGGTCGGGATGGCGCAGGTCGACCGAGAATAGGACGTGGCTCGCAACCGAGTTCGGCGAGTTTGGAGTAACGACCATCCGGCCGACAGTGAACCGCAGCGCGTCATCAACTTCACGCGTCAGCTCGTGCAACGCGACGATGATCGCGACGGCTTCGCGCAGGGCATCCCGGCGTACGTTGAGCGGAGTGGTGCCGGCATGAGTCGTTTCGCCGAACACCTCGACGTTGAACCAGCGCAGGCCCTGGATTCCCGTGACGACACCGATGGTCTTGCTTTCCATCTCGAGGCGCGGGCCCTGCTCGATGTGGGCTTCAACATAGGCCGCGACCGGCGTGGCGAACGCGTGTGGCGCGGCATCCGGCATGGCAGTGAGCGTATCGTGCAACGCGTCACGCAGAGCAACGCCCTCGTTATCTTTGACGTCCAGAAAGTCTGCAAGCTGCCGGGCGCCCGCGAAAACCGCCGAGCCCATGGTGCATGGCGCGAAGCGCCCGCCTTCCTCATTGCTCCAGGCGACGAGCTCGATGGGGTGCCGCGTTTTCGCGCCCGCCGCGTCGATCGCTTCCAGCGCTTCCAGGCCGGCGAGCACGCCGTAAATCCCGTCGAAGCGCCCCCCGCGCGGCTGGCTGTCCATATGGCTGCCGGTCATGACGGGCGCCGCACGAGCATCGTGGCCTGACCGCCGCACGAACAGGTTGCCGATGTCGTCCACCGACACGGAGAATCCGCGGGCCCGCGCCCAATGGACGAGTCGTTTACGGGCAGCAATGTCTTCGCTGGAGAACGCGGCACGGTTGACGCCATTGCCGGGAATGGCCCCGATCCCGGCCATTTCCAGGTGGCGCCGCCACAGGCGGTCCTCGTCAACGCGCGATACGGCGTCTTGGGTTGCTTCTCTCATAACACTCAATAGGAAATGGTGATGAGTGGTGGTGATGAGAGATGGTGATGATTATTGGTGATGACCACATTTCTACGGTCTTTATCACCATCTTCCATCACCATCTTTCATTACCAGTACTCGTCACTCTCTTTCGTATCATAAGTGTATCGGCGTTCATCGGCGGCCAGATTACATTTTTGCTTTCGTTACATCCGTGTTTATCTGCGGCTAATGATGTTTTTGATTTTCGAGACAACTTCATATCAGGTTCGCGCTAGAAGCCGCGCGATTTCGGTCGCATCCCCGAGCTTGTCCAGGCCGAGCATGGTATCGCGGAGCTTGCCGAGCTGCGCCTTGGGCAGGGCCTTCACGGCGAGCTTCTCGAACTTCTCGACGATCTCGGCGTCGGAGGCGAACTTTTTTTCACTGCCGCGCGCGGCTTCCACCGTGCGCTTGAGCACTGTGCCGTCCGTCAGATGGGCTTCGACGTGCACCAAGTGGCGGAACTTCGCGCCTTTCGCGGTGATCTCGGGATCGTGGACAACTTCGACCTTCTCGGAGAGGGCCATGCGCGCCGCATCCGCCACCTTGTCCTCGGTAAATTGGTCCACGAAGCAGTCGCCCTCGATGAGCCAGGTCGCAACGCAATAGGCGAGGTTCAGCTGCGCCGAGGTGAGCCCTTGCGGCACGTACTTCCAGCCGACGTGGTTCACCGTAACCTGGGAGCCGTGCACGACGATCTTCTTGACGTCGGTGGCGCCGAAGGGCCGCTCGCGCTGCATGTCGCGGATCGCATCGAGCGTGGTGTGGTTGGTGCCGACGCAGGCGTAGAACTTGAGCGCGACACCCATCGTCTGCCAGGTCGAGCCAAGCCCTGCGGTGAGCTCCGTCAGGTTGAAATGATCGCGCGACTGCGAGAGCGTCGTGCAGAAGCCCCCGTACTCGCTCTCCAGCACGTTGACGATACCTGTGAAGCCGCCCGCCGCGAGGAGCGCGCCGTAGAGCCCGCTCTGGGAGGAGCGCCCGGCGTGCATCCGTTTCACCATCGCCCCAAACTGCGCAGCCATCAGTCCCGCCGCCTGGGTGCCGGCGATGCCGAGCGCGTGCACGGTTTTTTCCGCGTCGAGCTTGAGACCGCGCGCGGCGCCCGCCGCAGAGGAGAAGACACCCAGCGTCGCCCCGGAGTGCCATCCGGAGGCGATGTGCCCGGGGCCCATGCAAAGCCCCACACGCGGCCCGATCTCGTAGCCCGCGACGGCCGCCGTCAGGAATTCCTTGCCGCTCATGCCGGGCTTGAGCTCCGTGACCGCGATGAGCGCCGGCAGCACCACTGCGCCCACGTGCAGCACGCCGGCGCGATGCACGTCATCGAGCTCGAAGCCTTGCACGGCAGTGCCGTTCACGAGCGCCGCGTGCGGGGCGGAAAGCTTCTGATTCGTGCCCCAGACGGAGCAGACGCGCGTGGCGTCCACGGCGCTGAGGCTATCCTGGAGAATGCGGCACCACTGCAGGTCGGTACCGTAGAGCGCGCAGCCCAGGGAGTCGAGCATGAGGAGCTTCACGCGGCTCTTCACGTCATCGGGGATCGCCTCGTAGCGCAGGCCGGAGACGAA
>JAOTTL010000106.1:0-12963 GCA_029864385.1 Betaproteobacteria bacterium
TCGGGATGATGTATTACTTCGTTCCGAAGCAGGTCGGGCGGCCGATCTACTCGTATCGGCTCTCGGTGGTGCACTTCTGGGCGCTCATCTTCACCTACATGTGGGCGGGTCCGCATCACCTGCATTACACTGCGCTGCCCGACTGGACGCAAACGCTCGGAATGCTGTTTTCGCTGATCCTGCTCGCGCCGTCCTGGGGCGGCATGATCAACGGCGTCATGACGCTCTCGGGCGCGTGGCACAAGCTGCGCGATGACCCGATCCTCAAGTTCCTCATTGTCTCGCTCTCGTTCTACGGCATGTCCACGCTCGAGGGGCCGTTGATGTCGATCAAGACCGTCAATGCGCTCTCGCACTACACCGACTGGACCATCGGCCACGTCCATTCCGGGGCCCTGGGCTGGGTCGGCCTGATTTCCATCGGCAGCCTCTACTACCTGATCCCGCGCCTCTACGGGCGCACCGAGATGGCAAGTGTGCGTCTCATTAACCTGCACTTCTGGATCGCGACCGTGGGCATCGTGCTCTACATTACCGCGATGTGGATCGCGGGCGTCATGCAGGGCCTGATGTGGCGGACGGTCAGCCCCGACGGCACCCTGACCTACACTTTCGTCGAATCCGTCAAGGCGACCTATCCCTTCTACGCGATCCGCCTGCTGGGCGGCCTGCTTTACCTCGGCGGGATGCTGGTCATGGCCTATAACGTCTGGAAAACGGTGGTCGGGCAAAAGGCGGTCGATGCGCCGATTCCAGCTGCCGTCGCCGCTTGAGAACCGGTGAATGGTGAGCGGGGAATGGTGAATGGATTCTCCCCACGGCCAACGCAAACGAAGGCATTCGGTCCACTCACTATTCACTATTCACGCATCTGGAATAGATTATGAGCAAGAGCCCCGTAGCGGCACATGACGTGATCGAACGCAAGGTCGGGGTGTTGATCGCGCTGGTGATTGCAGTCGTGGCCGTCGGCGGCCTGGTGGAGATCGTGCCGCTGTTTTTCCAGCGCTCGACGACGCAGCCGGTTGCTGGCCTCAAGCCCTACACCGCGTTGCAGCTCGCGGGGCGCGATATCTACATCCGCGAGGGCTGCAACAACTGCCACTCGCAGATGATCCGGCCGTTCCGGGCCGAGACCGAACGTTACGGCCACTACTCGGTGGCCGGCGAGTTCGTGTACGAACATCCGTTCCTGTGGGGCTCGAAGCGCACCGGTCCCGATCTCGCGCGTGTCGGCGGGCGTTATTCGGACGAGTGGCACCGCGTGCACCTCGTCGATCCCCGGGACCTGGTGCCCGAGTCGAACATGCCGGCATATGCGTTCCTCGAAAGCGCCTCGCTCAACGGGGGCGACCTGCCCGCGAAGCTACGCGCGCTGCGCACGATCGGCGTGCCCTACAGTGACGAGGACATCGCAGGGGCTGCCGAGAGCGTGAAGAACCAGACAGAAATGGACGCGATCATCGCCTATCTGCAGAGCCTGGGCGGTGCGCTGCGCAAGGTGAGGTGAGGGACTCTACATGGGCATAGACATGGGCTTGATGCGCAGCCTCGTGACGCTGGCGGCCTTCGTCACGTTCATCGGCATCGTCGTCTGGGCTTGGAGCGGGGCGCGCCGGAAGCGCTTCGAGGCCGCGGCGCGGCTGCCGCTGGAGGACGCGGAAGCGGAATCGAATGCGGGGACGGCCGGATCCGACCTCGGGCGCGGCGAGAGCAGGGGGGGCTGAGATGAGCGATTTTTCCCACGACGCCTGGAGCCTCTACATCGCGCTGATCACGGTGATCAGCATCATCGCCTGCGCGGTGCTGTTGAAAGCCCTCAGCACCCGGCGCGTCGCGAAGGACGAGCAGGTCGGCACCACCGGGCACACCTGGGACGAGGATCTCACTGAGTTGAACCATCCATTACCGCGCTGGTGGATGTGGCTGTTCTACATCACGATCGTTTTCAGCATTGTCTATCTCGCGCTCTACCCTGGGCTCGGCAATTTTCGCGGCTACCTGGGCTGGAGCTCGACTGGCCAGTACACCGATGAAGTGAAGCGCGCGAACGCCCGGTATGGCCCGATTTTCGCGAAGTACCAGGCGCAGGATCTCAAGCAGGTCGCAGCGGATCCGGCGGCGCGCGCGATAGGACAGAAGCTGTTCCTGAACTACTGCGCTCAGTGCCACGGCTCGGATGCGGGCGGGGCAAAGGGCTTCCCCAACCTGCGGGACGGCGATTGGCTCTACGGCGGCGAGCCGGAGGCAATCAAGACGAGCATCGCGGAGGGCCGCACCGGACTGATGCCTCCGCAGGGCGCGCTCGTGGGTGGCGATGAGGGCGCCAAAGACGTGGCGCACTACGTGCTCTCGCTCTCGGGGCGTACCCATGATTCCCTGCGCGCATTCCGCGGCAAGGCCAAGTTCCAGACCGTCTGTTTCGCGTGTCACGGACCGGATGGCAAGGGCAACAAGCAGCTCGGCGCACCCAATCTGACCGATAACGTGTGGCTGCACGGTGGTTCTGAGACGGCGATCATCGAAACCATTCTCAAGGGGCGCAAAGGCGAGATGCCGGCGCACAAGCACTTTCTGGACGAAGCGAAGATTCATCTGCTCGCAGCCTACGTCTACGGTCTGTCCGCGGAGGGGGGCCAATAGCGGGCGATGCAGCCTGTCAGCGATCAGATTGCGGTGGCGCTGGATCGCGGGGCGGGCGAAATCGACGTCGTTACGCGCTTGCTCCATCTCGCACTCGTCGTATTCGGGCTGGCGGCGTGGCTGACCGGTGACCTTGCCGATGGATACGAGCGCGGCGTCTCGCTCGGGTTTGCCATCCACAGCTGGCTTGGCATTGGTGCAAGCGCCGCGGTGGGGCTGCGCCTGGCGTGGGGGATCGTGGGACCCCGTTCGGCCCGCTTCTCGTCATGGCTGCCGGTGACGCGTGACCGGCTGCGGCTCGTCGTCGAGGATCTGCACACGCTGCTCCGCTTCCGGATCCCGGAGCGGGCCCCGCACCAGGGTCTTGCCGGCGTCGTCCAGAGTATCGGTCTGCTGATCTTTGCCTGGGTCTCCGCCACGGGTTCGGTACTCTTCTTCACGCTCGAGCCCGGCGTACGGCCCGGGCCGTGGCTGGATTTCGTGAAGGAACTTCACGAAGTGGGCGAGACGCTGATTCCTGCGTTCCTCGCCGTTCACGTGGGTGCGACGATTGCCCATGCGCTGGCGGGAGACCGGGGCTGGCGTATCATGTTTTTCCTTCCGTCCGCCCGAGCATCGCGCCGGCCGCTGCATTAGGCCGGTGTGTCAACTTTAAACGGAGCGCTAAGAGCCCCTAACATAATGAAACGCGCGTGCGTTGCGAGGCAGAATCGTCGATAGCGCGAAGCGAGGTGCAGTCAATATGTCGATATTGGCAAGCCGAGCGACAAAGCGTCCCGCGGAGGGCCGAGCAGGTTCCGAGCGTTGTGTGCTTGGATGCGACCCTGGAGCGGGACATGAGCGCGCCATCATACGCGGGACTCACACGCGCCTACGCGATCGCATCCCCGCAAGCGGGGCCCCTGCTCCAGGCTTCGGCGCGCCGGCGATTTTGGCCGCAACCCCTTGCGGGCTGGCACGATTTTGGCCCATAGCGCGCTCACAGACTTACCTTGAAACCAATTGCTCTACTACTTGCCTTAGGTCTTCAGCCAAAATCGTGACAGCGCAGCGTGTGTTTCATTGTGTTAGGGGCTCTTCGTAATGCAGCCAGCGCAGGGTGCGCAGGTCTCATCGGTGAGCGGCGAACTCGAGACCGACCTCTACGAGGTACGCAAGAAGATCTATCCGCGCGCGGTCCACGGCTGGTGGGCCGGGTGGCGTTGGGCTCTGGTGTGGTTCACGCAGGTGATTTACTACGGTCTGCCCTGGCTCACATGGAACGAGCGCCAGGCGGTGCTGTTCGATCTCGGGGCGCGCAAGTTCTATATCTTCGGGCTGGTGTTCTGGCCGCAGGACGTCATCTATCTAACCGTCCTGCTCATCCTCTCCGCGCTCTCCCTGTTTCTGTTTACCACCGTGGCGGGCCGGCTATGGTGCGGCTACGCCTGTCCGCAGACGGTCTACACCGAGATCTTCATGTGGATCGAGCGCAAAATCGAAGGCGATCGCCTCGCGCGCATGCGGCTCGACCAGGCACGGTGGACGGCGCGCAAACTTGCCACGAAAGCGGCCAAGCATGTCGCATGGGTGGCGCTGGCGGTGTGGACCGGCTTCACCTTCGTTGGCTACTTCACCCCGATCACCAGCCTGGCGCAGAACTCGCTCGCGTTTTCGCTCGGGCCGTGGGAGACGTTCTGGGTCTTCTTCTACGGCTTCGCGACGTGGGGCAATGCCGGCTTCATGCGCGAGCAGGTCTGCAAGTACATGTGCCCGTACGCGCGCTTTCAGAGCGCGATGTTCGATCTGGACACGCTCGTCATTACCTACGATTCGCGCCGCGGCGAGCCGCGCGGTTCGCGCAGCCGCTCGGCGGATCACAAGGCGGCCGGGCTGGGCGATTGCGTGGACTGCGGAATCTGCGTGCAGGTGTGCCCGACGGGAATCGATATCCGCAGCGGCCTGCAGTATGAGTGCATCGGCTGCGCCGCGTGCATCGACGCGTGCGACCAGGTCATGGACAAGATGCGCTATCCGCGCGGCCTGATCCGCTACTCGACCGAAACGGCGATCGAGCGAGGCTACCCGGCGCGCCAGATCGCGCGGCGGGTGCTGCGGCCGCGGACCGTGCTCTACGGCGCCATCCTGCTTGCAGTCGTGGCGGCGCTGATCGCGACGCTTTACCTCCGGATACCGCTCAAGGTGGACGTGATCCGGGATCGGGCGACGCTGGTGCGCGAGACCTCCGATGGCCGGCTCGAGAACGTCTATCGCCTCCAGGTCATGAACACCCGGGAGACACCACACCGCTATTCGGTGAGCGTCTCGGGGCTGGCGGGCGCGCAAATCATCGCGAAGCAGCCGGTTGAGATCCCAGCGGCGTCCGCGCTGAGCGTTCCAGTTTCAGTGCGGGTCGATGCGGCGAAGCTCAAGCGGGGATCGCATGCCATCACCTTCCACGTAACCGATGTCGATCAAACCGAGGTGGCGGTGCACGAGAAAACGCGCTTCTACGTGAGATAGGTGAACAATGAACAGGAGAAAGCGAATGGTGTTGCCGGGTCGCAACCCGGTGAGCGCGCCGGCGGGCAGGACCGTTCACCGTTCACCGTTCACCGTTCACGAGGCTAAGCCGTGGTTCCGCGAGCCCTGGCCGTGGCTGCTTATAGCGGGTCCGGCGGCCGTGATCGTGGCCGGCGCGATCACGATCTGGCTCGCGGTGAGCAGCGACGATGGGCTCGTCGCGGATGATTATTACCGGCGCGGGCTTGCGATCAACAAGGTGCTCGGGCGGGACCGGCTCGCGGCCACGCTCGGCTTGCGTGCCACGGTGAGCCAGGACGGGCAGGGTGCGCTCCAGGTATCGCTGGCCGGCGGCAACGCGCTGCCGCCGGCGCTGACGCTCCGGCTCGTTCATCCGACGCGGGGAGGAGACGATCGGGTGCTACCGCTGCCGCGCGTGGAGACCGGCGTCTATCGCGCCGAGCGTGTACCGTTGCCCGCCGGACGCAGGCGCGTCATATTGGAGGACGAAGCCGGCACCTGGCGGCTGACCGGCGAGTGGAGACTGCCTTCGGTCCAGCCGCTGGAACTCGCGCCGCGCAGTCAGTGACCAGGAGGGGGCCATGCAACAACGGATAATCTGGATCTTGTGGCCGTCTTTCATCGTAGCGGGAGTCGCGGAGGCGGTGTTTTTCACGCTCTTCGATCCCTCGGACCTGGCAATCTTCGGTGAGTCGCTCGAGCTCAGCCGCCTGGCCGTCTATTCGCTGGGGTTCTTCCTGTTCTGGCTGTTTGCTGCGGCATCGAGTGCCTTCACCTGCTTCTTGCAGCGCGGGTCCGATGAGGTGAATCGTCGGTAGCGCGCCCCGCCCGGCCGTCCCGGGCGCGAGAAAACAGGGGGTTGCAATTCGCCGGGACGACCGAAAGGCGCCTTGATGTAGGTCAAAACATCGCGGGGCCGCAGGCGTAGCATATTTAAAGGCGGGTTGCCCTTAAAGGTTTAGGGGTTGCGAAGATCATAGCCCTGCCATTGCAGCGAAGGAGTGGATCATGGCAAGTATCACTCGATTCGATCCGTTCAACGATATGGATGACCTGTTTAAAGGGCTGTTCGTGCGTCCGATGCGGTTCGATCTCGACATGCCGTCAGAGATGAAGGTAAAGGTCGATGTCACCAAGGCGGATGACAGCTACATCGTCAAAGCCGAGATGCCCGGCATCAAGAAGGAAGACATCCAGGTTTCGATCGACGGCAACCAGGTGACGATCAGCGGTGAGGTGAAAAGAGAAAGCGAGGAAAAGAAGGGTGAAGAAATCATCCGCAGCGAGCGTTACTACGGGAAGGTGTCGCGCGGCTTCACGCTTCCGCACGAAGTCGACGAAGCCAAGGCCGTCGCCAAGTACGCTGATGGCGTGTTGGACCTCAAGTTACCGATGAAGGTCAAGGCGACGACCAGGAAGCTCACCGTCAACTGAAAGCGTGGGGCATGGTCACCGGGGGCGCAGGCCGCGGGCGGAGGAAAAGGGTGGCCGCGGTTGTTCGGCAAGCGCAGAAGGTGCGCGCGGACACGACTGTTGGTGCAGATGAGCGTCGTCATCTGATCGAGGCCTGCGCTTTTTTCCGAGCCGATCATTTCCGGCCGGCGGAGCCGGGTTGTTATCGCCAGCAGGACCTGAAGGAAGCTGCGGCCGAGATCGACGCGATCCTGAAACGCGGCGGGCGCAAAGGCAAGGGCATGAAGCGGTGAGCCTTGTGCGCGCATACCGCGCGGGCGGTGTGTTAGCGCTGGTGTTTGGCGTGGCTGCCAGCCTGGTGAGTGGCGCTCATGTTCCGGACGTAGAGCGTGGTCGCGCGCTCTACGAGAATCATTGCGTCGTGTGCCACACGCCCAAGGTGCACAGCCGGCCGAACCGCATTCCGCTCAACGTGAGCGAATTGCGGCAGATCGTGACCAACTGGGCAAAGCAGGAGAATCTCCGCTGGAGCGAGGAGGATATTGCAGACGTGGTCTGGTACCTCAACGAGACGAAATACCGCTATTAGAACCGGCGGCTTGGCGATCGTAGATGGGTGGGATTCCTCGTCAGCTTCTTACCACTAGAAGTGATGATTAATAGTGATGAAAGATGGTGACATGAGCTGGTGTTCATCCCCAGTTCTCATCACCAGTATCTATCACCATTTTCCATCACCAGGTCTGGGGGCAATCACGCATCAGCCGTAGGAGTCTGTCCGAGCACGCGGCGGAGGCGTCCCGCATCAGTGATGCGCAGGTGCTTGTGATGGACCTCGATCAGCCCATCCTGGTGGAAGCGCGAGAGCACGCGGCTGATCGTCTCGAGTTTGAGTCCCAGGTAGCTGCCGATCTCCTCGCGGGTCATGCGCAGGTTGAAGTCGGTGGCTGAGTAGCCGCGCGTGGCGAAACGCTGCGAGAGATTCAGCAGGAAAGCCGCGAGGCGTTCCTCGGCTTTCATGCTGCCGAGCAGGAGCATCACGCCGTAGTCGCGCACGATCTCGCGGCTCATGATGCGGTGCAGCTGATGCTGCAAAGGCGGCAGCTCGCGGGAGAGCTGTTCCAGGCGGGAAAAGGGGATTTCGCAGACCTCGCAATCCTCCAGCGCCACGATATCGCACATGTGTCGCCCGGCGCTGATCGCGTCCATGCCGAGGAGGTCTCCCATCATGTGAAAGCCCGCGACCTGCTCGCGCCCGTCCTCGTACAGCACGCAGCTCTTCATCGTCCCGGAGCGGATGGCATAGAGCGAGGCGAGGGGCGCACCGGCGCGGTAAAGATGCTCGCCACGCCTGAACTTGCGCCGGTGATTGACGAGGCTGTCGATACGCTCCATCTCCCGGGGATCGATTCCGGCCGGAAGGCACAGCTCGCGCAAGCTGCATGAGGAGCACACCACGTGCGGATGACCCCCGTCGAGCGAGGAGGCCGGGGGATCGTGATAATTTTCCATGATCCGCAGTATGCCGGGGGGTACGTGCCTTCATTTGACCTAAATCAAGGCGATCCATACCTGCCGTGCAATACTGGCCCCGTCGCAACCACCGAACAGTGCGGGGAACCGGGCCCGGGCAGACCATGGGAGTGCCGATCGAATTCGACGTTGAACTGGTGCGCCGCTTCGACCGTAAGGGGCCACGTTATACGTCTTATCCTACCGCCGACCGCTTCGTCGAGGCATTCGGGGACGAGGCCTACCGGACCTGGGCCGCGCGCCGCAATGTCGGGGGAATACAGCGGCCGCTCTCGCTTTACGTGCACCTTCCCTTCTGCCACGACGTCTGCTTTTACTGCGCCTGCAACAAGATTGTGACGCGGGACGCGGGTAAGGCGTCGCTCTACCTAGACTACCTCAGCCGGGAGATCGAGCTGCAGGCGGAATTGTTCCGGGAAGATCCTCACGTGTCCCAGATGCACTGGGGCGGCGGCACGCCAACCTACTACGATACGGCTGCGCTGACCCGGTTGTTCGCCCGCCTCGCGGAATGCTTCACGTTCACCCCGCATGGCGAGTATTCGATCGAAATCGATCCGCGCACCGTGGACGCCGACACGATCCATGCGCTGCGCGAGATGGGGTTCAACCGCGCGAGCTTCGGGGTGCAGGACTTCGATCCGGCGGTCCAGGCGGCAGTCCACCGGCCGCAAGATGAGCAGCGCACGTTGGAGCTGATCGAGGCTGCGCGCCGCGCGCGCTTCGAATCGGTCAACATCGACCTCATCTACGGACTGCCGAAGCAGACGCTCATGAGCTTCAACGTGACACTGGCGCGGGTGGTGGCGGCGCGTCCCGACCGCATCGCGCTCTACAATTACGCGCACCTGCCCACGCTGTTCAAGCCGCAGCGCCGGATCAACGAGGCCGATTTGCCGGCGCCCGAGACCAAGCTGAAGCTCCTCGGCCACGCGATCAAACGCCTCGGTGCGGCCGGCTATGTGTACATCGGCATGGACCATTTCGCGTTGCCGGACGACGCGCTCACGGTGGCGCAGCGCCAGGGCCGGCTCCACCGCAACTTTCAGGGTTATTCGACAAGCCCGGAGGGTGACCTCGTCGGGCTCGGCGTCTCGTCCATCGGCGCTATCGGGCCCACGTACAGCCAGAACCATCGCACCCTCGAGGATTACTACGACAGCCTCGACGACGGCAAGCTGCCGATCATGCGAGGCATCGAGCTCGCCGCCGACGACCTGGTGCGGCGCGCGGTGATCCAGGCGCTGATGTGTCACTTTTCCCTGTCGAAGGAGGCCATCGAGATTGCTCATCTCATCAATTTCGACCGCTACTTCGCGACCGAACTCGAGGAGCTGCGCGAGCTCGAGAGGCTGGGGCTGCTCGCGCTCGAGGATGGCTGGATCGCGGTTACCCCCAATGGGCGGTTCCTCATTCGCAGCATCTGCATGGTGTTTGACCGTTACTTGAGGCACGACCAGGAAGTGCGCCGCTACTCGCGCGTGATATGACCACGTGAGGGCGTGAAGACGTGAGAGCGCGAGAGTGGCCAAATTCGTGAGAGCATAAGGGCGTTAAAGCGGGAGGGGGATTCCCGGCTTTTCGAACTCCCGATCTCACGGTCCTTCGATCTCACGATCTCCCGTAATTTCGAAGAATGAACGGCTGGTTTGAAGCGACGCTCGGCGCGGCTTTCCTCGCCGGGTTGGCGGGCGGCGCGCACTGCGCAGCGATGTGCGGCGGGCTGGTCGGCATCGCATCCGGGGCGCGCGCCCGCGAACTCAGCCATCGCACATGGTGGCAGCGTGCGCTTGCCTACAACGCTGGCCGCATCGCGAGCTATGTTGCTGCCGGAGCGCTGACCGGCGCGCTCGGCGCCGCCGGGCTTTCACTGCGCGGCACGCCACTTGTGCAGCAGACCCTGCTCGCGCTCATGAGCGGCGCGCTGATTGTGCTGGGCGCGTACGTCGGCGGCGTCGCGCCGCTGGTCCGCACGATCGAGTCTGCCGGCGCGGCTTTTTGGCGCCGCATCGAGCCGCACTCGCGCCGGTTCCTTCCCGCGGACTCGGCGCCGCGGGCATTCGGTCTCGGGATGGTCTGGGGCTGGCTGCCGTGCGGCATGGTCTACGCCGCCCTGATCGCGGCGCTTGCGACCGCAGATCCCTGGCACGGTGCGCCGCTCATGCTCGCATTCGGGCTGGGCACGCTTCCCAACCTGCTCGCCATCGGCGCGTCATTCGGCTATGTCGCGAGGGTGGCGCGCTCGCGCGCGGTGCGCACGGTGTTCGCCGTTCTGATCGTCGGCGTCGGTGTCTTCGGAATGGTCAAGGCGACGCAGCCGGCGCACGCGCCGGACGGACTCTCGGCAGCAGTAACAGTCCTGCTGCTTTAGGCGCGACGCGGGAGCACGAGACTTGCGACGCGCCGCAGGACCCGGTGCGGCGCGAGGTCGGCCGCGCTCAAGGCGGGCAGGTTCGCCGAGTCGAGTGTGTTCTTCACCAGCAGGCCCAGATCGGTATCGCCCTGCATCACCAGGCGGCGCGCGAAGAACAACGTGTCGGAGTCCTCGCTGCGCGACGCGAGGCACGCGAAATCGTAGGCCGTCGCGGCGATCGTGAGATCGGCCCCGGCGCCCTCGCTCCGGGGAATGAAGCGGCCGCGCTTGAGAGCGAAATCGAGCGTGAGACCGGCGTCGGTGACCTGTAGGCGAAGATGCCTTCCTTCGAGGGCGGCGCAGAGCTCATCAGTGAGCAGGCGATCGCGCATGGCATTGAGCGCCAGGCAGAACGCGAACGTCGGTGGCCTTTGCGGCAGGGCGGCGGCGATTCGTGCCAGAGCTTCAGGAAGATGAAAAGGTTCCGGTCTCATCGCGCGATCTCGGGAATTGGGTACCGGCAATCATCTGGCACCGCTGACAAACTCCATGCCCGCGCGGCCGTGCCAGAACCCATTGCAGCAGACACCTGCTTGTGCCGCTGCGCCGTCGGCGGCCTGGGCGGAAGAAAGCTCACCATCTGCCCAGCGCCGAAACGCGCGGAGCACTTCGGCGGTACCCTGCGGCTGGGGGCTCACGCGCAGGACGTTGACCCCCATCTCGCGCAGCGTCGCTGCTTCGCCGAGCAGGTTGTAGGTCGCCGCGGACAGCGTCTGGGTTCCATTCAGAATGAGCAACGGCTGGTCCTCGCGTGTGGCGAGCGCGAGGCCCCCGGGGTGGTCCAGGCACGGAAATCCGCAGGTATCCTTGGGCACGTTGTAGTGGCGGGCGGTAAAACAGCGTGCTGAAAACGCGAGCGGCACGGAGCCGTAAGCGAAGATCTCGGTTTCGACGGCTTGCAGCTGAGCTTCCTGCAATCCGCTCAAGGCTTCGCGCGTAATTTCCACCGGCGCCACCCAGCGGCAGGCACCGAGTTTGGCCAGCAGTGAGAGCGTCGCAGGATTGTAGATGTTGAGATGCGGCCCCGCGACGAACGGCGTTTGCCCCTGCAGCAGCCGCACCGCGCCCCATTCGTTGGCTTCCACCCGAAAGCGCAAATTGCCCACGACTTTGCGCAGGCCTCTCAGGTCAGCCTCGGATTCGATGAGCGCCAGAGTCGAGAGCACGATTTCCTTGCCGGCGCGTTCGAGGCGTTGGGCAATTTCGAGCCACTGCTCGAGCCGCAGCTCGCGGCGCCGGGAACACACGACGTCGCCGAGATAGACGACGTCCGCCGCGGAGTTGGCAATCTCGTCGTAGAACGCATAGACCGCGTCGCGCGGCCAGTAGTGGAGCAGGGGTCCGAGGGCGATTTTCATTTCACTTCCAGGCGCGGTGGTAGGCGCCGAGCGTGTGGCTCTGGCCTTCCGAGACGCGGTCGAGCGCCTGCATCCACTCAGACCGCGGTGTAAATGCGCGCGGATGGCGCCGGCAGGCATCGATTGCGTCGCGCCAGACGCGTGTCACCTGCGCCACGTACGCGGGGCTGCGCTGCCGGCCTTCGATCTTCACGGCCCGGACGCCCATCGCCATGAGCTTGGGCAAGAGCTCGAGGGCGTTCAAGCTCGCTGGCTCCTCGATCGCGTAGTAAGTCTCGCCGCGGACCCTGTAGCGCCCCTTGCACAGGGTGGGATAACCGGCGCGCTCTCCGTCGGCAAAACGATCGACCAGCATGCCGTTGAGGCGGCTCTCCATTCCCTGTGGTGTCTGCAACCAGCGAACCGAGGCGGCTGGAGAGCATGCCCCGGCCATGTTGGGGGAGCAGCCGGTCACGTAACCGGACAGCGCGCAGCGGCCCTCGACCATGATGCAGAGTCCCCCGAAACCGAACACCTCGATCTCAACCGGCGTGTTGCGCACCACCTGTTCCACCTGCGCGAGCGCGAGCACGCGCGGGAGCACGGCACGCCGGACCTTGAAATGGTCGTGATAGAAATTGATCGCTTCATAATTCGTAGCGGAGCCTTGCACCGAGAGATGCAGAGCCAATTCCGGATGCACGCGGGCGGCGTACTCCATAAGACCGGCGTCGGCGATGATGATTGCGTCGAATCCCATCTCCGCCGCCTTGTCCACGGCGCGTGTCCAGCGCTTCCAGTTGCCGGACTGGGGGTAGGTGTTGATCGCCAGCAGCACCCTAGCGCCGCGAGCGTGCGCGTAGCGCAGGCCTTCGCGGGCGGCAGCGTCGTCGAAATTGAGGCCGGTGAAATTGCGCGCGTTGGTGTCGTCGCGGAAACCGAGGTAGACGCAGTCGGCGCCGTTGTCGACCGCGACGCGGAGCGCGGGCAGTGCCCCTGCGGGACACACCAGCTCGAATGAAGGCGGTGAGCCGCTCTCGCCTGAGGCTCTCGGTGCGGAGGAATGCACTTGGCGTGCTGTCGGATATCTTTATCGGCGCT
>JAOTTL010000107.1:0-12960 GCA_029864385.1 Betaproteobacteria bacterium
GTGAGCAAGGGCCACACCGCCAGTTGCTGGAAAATGGGACACATATGACCACGGCACCGGTCCTCCAAGCCGAGAACCTGAAGAAGCATTTTCCCGTCATCCGGGGCCTGGTGTGGACGAAGGTCGTGGGCTGGGTCCAGGCCGTCGATGGCATCAGCTTCTCGATCCCACAGGGGGAGACGCTCGCCCTCGTGGGCGAGTCCGGCTGCGGCAAGACGACCACCGCCAAGCTCGTGCTGCGTCTGGAAGAACCGACCTCCGGCCACGTGTTCGCCGACGGCAAGGACGTCCACGCCCTTCACGGCGATGCCCTGAAGGAGTACCGGACGACGGTCCAGGCGGTGTTTCAGGATCCCTGGTCCTCTCTCAGCCCTCGTATGCGCGTGCGGGACATCGTGGCCGAGACGCTGGTGTGCAACCAAACGGTTTCCGACCAGGAGGTGAAGGATCGCGTCAAAGAGGTGCTGGCTTCCGTCGGCCTGCGCCCGCAGCAGGCCAACCTCTACCCGCATGAGTTCAGCGGCGGGCAGCGCCAACGCATCGCTGTGGCGAGCGCCCTGGTGTCGAAGCCCAAGCTCCTCATCCTGGACGAGCCGGTCTCCGCCCTGGACGTGTCGATCCGGGCGCAGATCATGAACCTGCTGGTCGATCTGCAGCAGCAGTACAACGTGAGTTACCTGCTCATCGCCCACCATCTGGCGACGACCCGCTACATGGCCAACGAGGTCGCGGTCATGTACCTGGGGAAGATCGTCGAGAAGGCCAGGACGCAGGAATTGTTCAGCAATCCGCTGCATCCTTATACGAAAGCCCTCTTCTCGGCCGCCCTGCCGGCCCACCCGGACGACACGCACGACGAGATCATCCTGACGGGAGAAGTCCCGTCTCCCATCAACCCGCCCTCGGGGTGCCGCTTCCATCCCCGTTGCCCCTCCGCCAAGCCCGAATGCTCTCATGTCGTGCCAGTAGAAAAAGAGATCACGCGCGGTCACATGGTGGCGTGCCACCTGTACTAAGGCAGAAGTCAGAAGTCAGAAGGATGAAGGGTTTTGATTCGCGTTTGATCGAATCGCGATTAGCCCGGTTCGTCCGCTTCTGAATTCATCCTTCATCCCTCATTCTTCATCCTTCCGCGCGCCCGCGCTCAACGCCCGCGGCTGCGGCCTGCCGCCAAATAGAGCCGTGCACGCACGGCTGGATCGTCGGCGTTCAGATAAACACCATCGCGCAGGGCCGCCAGGTGCCGCGCCCGTTCCCGGGCGATGGTGGCGCTCAGCGCGTCGTACTCCAGCTCCGGCGCCTCAGCGTCCTTACGCGCGCCGCGCCATCGCGCCCAGCGCGCGCGCCAGGCATCGGGAAGCGCCACCCTGCGCACCGCCACCTCGGCTACCAGAAGTATCAGGGCCGCCAGGAAGAACGGCCACCAGACCCGCGAGAGCGGACCGGACGCTTGCGGCGCGGGCGCGGTCACGGCGCTCAAGCTGGCGCTGGAAAGCGGGAGCAGGCGTCCGCCGGTTATGTTGGCGACGTCGCGCAATAATCGGTGATCCACGCCCAGGTCCAGATACTCCGTGGAGTACGGAACCGCCAGTCCAAAGGTCCTGGGGCCCACCTGCATCTGGCCGTCACGCCCGTTGAACGTGATGTAGTAGCGCCCGGCACGGGGCACCGGAAACTCACCGTGGTAGCGGCCCGGTGCGATCTGCTCGAGCTGCACGCGCCGGGTGAGCCGAGACGGGTCTGCCAGGGACGCTTCCAGCTTGAGGCCGTTGATGAAGCGATCGTCTCGGTCCAGCACATCCACGCTCATCTCGCCGCGCTGTCCGTGCCACTGGAAGCGGGGCACAAAGGACTCGCTCCCGCTGCGGCGCATGGTCCAGCGGGCCATCTGCGAGACGAAGCGCCCAAAGGCCGGCCACTGCACCCACTGCCTGCCCCAGCGGCCGGAGAGATCGGACGTGAACGCCACCGCCTTGCCCAGACCGTAGCGCCACGACACCAGCACGGGATCCTCGCCGCGTCCGGCGAGCAGGACCTGGGCGGCGGGCTTGGCGTAGGTGCGCTGGTAGCCGCCGAGGACCGGAAACGCGTCAGCACCGAAGCCCGCGATCAGCTCACCCGCATAGGCCCGTCGTGGCCGGATGTCCCCCTCCACCACCAGATCCCGCGTGATCGCCAGGGTTTCGCTCATGAAGATGCGCGGCACAATTCGGGGATCGTCGGTGTGGTAGAAGCGACCCTTGCCGAGAACAGCGAGTCTCGCCATCAGCTCGCGGTCGGCGTCCACACCCATGGCCACGGTGGAGATCGTGATGCCGTCGGCGGCGATGCGTGCGCCCAGGGGATCGAAGTTTTTCTCGCCCTCGGTGAGACCATCGGAGAGCACGATCAGGTGCTTCACCGTCGCCTGCTCCTGGCGCATGACGCGGTGCGCCTCCTCGAGGGCGAGATAGAGATCGGTACCGCCGCCGGTTTCTAGCTCGCGGAGCTCCTGCGCGACGGGCCGGCGCATGCCCACCTCGGTCGGGGGCACCACCCATTCCCGATCGCTGTCGAATGCCAGCACGCCCACGCGGTCGAGCTGTTTCAGCAGGTCGATGGATGACAGGGCGGCGCGTTTCGCGATGACGAGCTTCTCCTCGCCCCGGGTTGTCGAGCTCATGCTGCCGGAGCGGTCCAGCACGAAGACCACCGACAGGCTCGGGATCTTGACCTCGGTCTTCACGTTCATGGTCACCGGCAACAGACGTTCCACCGGGGTGCCGTAATAGCCACCGGCGCCGTAGCTCCTGTCGCCACCGATCTTCACCACGCCGCCTCCCGCATCGCGCACGTAGTACTCGAGCAACTCCATCTTGGCGAGGGACAGATCGAAACCTGAGACGTTGTCCAGGATCACCAAGTCGTAGTTCACGAGCTCATGCATGTTTGCCGGGAGCGCACTGGCGGGCACTTCGTCCACTGCGATGCCCTGGGCCCTCAGCGCCGCGCTCACGTAACGACCGGCTTCGGGCTCGCCCACCGCGTGCAGCACCCTGGGCGCGCCCTGCACCTGCACGAAAGCCTGATAGCGGTTGTTCTCCTGCTCGCTGTCCGCGTCGCTGTTGATGATGGCCTCGTATTCCTGCAGACCCGGTGTGTCCGCTTGCTCCACGAATGAGTAGACGTTGGCACCCGGTTTGAGGTCGAGCTCGGAGTCGTGCAGCAGCACGCCGTTGCGCATGATGACGAGGTGGGCGCGGGTGGATTCGTTGCTGTGCACCACCGTCTGCACCTTGAAAGGCTCGTGCACGCGCACCCGGGACGGAACCGTCACGCCCTGCACGTAGATTTCCTTGCGGGGCGAGGATCTCTCGAGCGCCATAGTGTGGATCTCCACCCCGAGGGAACGCGCCACCGCGGCCGCCGAGCGCGCATCGCCCAGGTTCTCGCGGCCGTCGCTCACCAGCACGATGCGCCGATGCGCCGCAGCCGGAAACGCACCAACGGCCACCTCGATGGCGCGGCCGATATCGGTGCCTGCGCGCTCCACGTGAGCCGTGATCTCGCGTACCAGCTCGCTGCCACTGCGCACCAGGGATTCCACCGCTGCGTCGGCGCCGAACACCACCAGCCCGATGCGTGCTGAGGATTCCCTGTCGCGATTGATGAGATCCAGCGCCTCGGCGATGGACTCCCGGGCGATGCTGCTGGAGAGATCGAGGGCGAACACCACGTCGGTATGGTGCGACCGGGAGCCGGCGAGCGGGCCCGTGAGTGCGATCACCAGCGCAGCGAGGGCCAGCACCCGCAGGACGCCGGCGGTCACCTGCCTGAAGTGCGCGCGCCCCGCGCGTCGAAGAGACAGGACGACGAGCAGCACCGGCACCGCGATGAGTGCGAGCCACGCGGGTTGCGCGAACTCAGGCACTGCCTCGGCTCCCGGTCCACACGCACCACTCCAGCGCCAGCAACACCAGGGCCAGCACCAGCAGGTGGGGCCAGAGCGGCACCAGTGCCTGCGCGCCGTTACCCGCAGGTTGTAGTTGCTCGCGTCGCTCGCCGGGTGCCCATCGGCTGTTGACGTCGGATTCCCGCGCGTCGGTGAGGGTCACCGCAAAGTATCGCGCCACCTCACCAACGGAATATCGATAGATGCCAGTATCAGCGGTGGCGTCGAACAGCAGCGAGCCGCCCTTCACCTCCAGCGTCGTGGCATCACCCGATGGCATGCGCATGATCACCCGCGTTTGGATCGAGGGCACCCGGATCGAATGGGTGGAGCCGGCCGCTATGTGGGTGGACACGAAACCGTCACCTCGCGGGCGAAGCCACTCCAGGCTCTGGCTGAAGAACAGCGGGAAGGCGGCCTGCAGCGGGAAGTTGGACTGGGCGAGATCGAAGCCGAGATAGACCAGTTTCAAGCCGTCATCGAGCAGCGCGAGCGCCAGGTCTGTTTCCGGAGACCAGAACAGGCGCTGCAGTCCCGGGACCGGCTCGTCGATGACGACGCGCAGGGCACGGTCGATGTGAACGGCGGTCAGGTCCACGTCACGCATCAGCGCGCTGGGTCCGCGACCCACGACGTCCGGCTGCGCCACCCGACCCGCGTCGGAGAACGGCAGGCCCGGCGCCACGGTGTTCACGAGCAGGAAGTTCCCGGGCGGCAGCCTCGGCCCCGCGATGCCATCGAACACGACCACGTCGTGGATGCGGGCCAGCCGCGCGATATCCTCGGCGGGCGACCACTCGCGCTTGATGAGGTCCAGGTCGGGCAACGCTTCGAGCACGCTCTCCAGGTAGAAGTTGCCCCGGGTAAACAAAAGCACGCGCAGCGGATCGCCCGCGTTCACCGCCGCAAAGGCCTGGTTGTCGGCCGCCAGGTCGTCGTCCACGTCGATGCGCCCAACCGCCCGCCCGAGGGCACGGCCACGGAACGGAAGAACCAGGGTCTGCTCGTTACTCGCCTCGAGTTCGAGTGAACCCCGGTACAGCGCACGGCCGTCCAGGCTCACCGATGCAGGCACCACCACCGGCGCGTCAGTGTAGTTGCGCACCGTCATCAACACCTGGAAACGGTCGTCGCTCGCCAGCTCCTGGCGGAAGTCGAAGCGGGTGATGGCCACGTTACGCGCGGGGGCTCCCACGACGCGAAACACCACCTGGGGAGAGCCGGGGTCCACGTCAGGATCGAAGGCGCCATCGGTCAGGAAGTAGATGCGGCCCTGCTCACGGCCTCGAAGCAGCGAGAGCGCCAACGCCAGGGCTTCGCGTGGCCGACCTGCCTCGTCGCCGGGGCGAAGCTGCGCCAGCACCCGCCGCAGCGCATCGCGGTCGGCCTCGAAACCAGTCCTGAGCAGGGCCTTGCGCCCGCTGGTCATCACCAGCATGCGCCCCTCCCGGGGCAGGCCGTCCACGATGTCGGCAGCCTCGGCAAGGGCCTGGTCAAAACGCGTCGTTCCGATTCCCGATCGCGTCTTCATGCTCGCGCTGACGTCGAGCACGAGCACCGTATCGGCGCCCTCGCTGGCACGGGTCAGCCACTGGGGGCCGGCCAGGGCCAGCCCGAGCACCAGCGCACTCGCCAGCAACAGTAGCAGGCTCAAGTTCCTGAGCAGCCTGCGCAGCCCGAGTCCGCGCTCGCGGTCCTTCAGCGCTGCCTGCCACAGTGTCGTCGTGGACAGTACCACCCGGCGGCGCCTCGGCCGCAGCAAGTGAAGCGCAATGAGGAGCGGAATGGCCAGAAGCGACAGCAGGGCCACGGGGTAGGCGAGCTGGATCACCGCAGATGCGCCCCCTGGCGCAGGTACTTGAGCACCACGTCCTCGAACGCGATGGCGGTGCTCGCACGCAGGTACTCCACGCCGCGCCGGCGACAAAAGCTCTCCATCTCCTGCAGGAGGAGTTCGAGCCGATGCTGATAGAGCCTGCGCAGTTCCGGGTCAACGGTTACTTCCAGTTCGTCCCCGGTTTCCGCATCCACAACACGCAATGCGCCCTCGAGTGGCGGGTCGATTTCCGACTCCGCGAGCAGTTGGATCACCACCACGTCGTGACCTCCGTGGCGCAGCGCCTCGATGCCATCCTGGGCTTCCCCCGCGCCCAGCAGGTCGGAGATAAGGACCACCAGTCCCGGGTTTCGCGTACGCATTGCGAAGGCGCGCAGAGCCGAGTCAAAACGGGTCACCCCGGCGCAGGGCAGGTCGCCGAGGAAAGTGAGCAGGCGGGCCATGTGGTGCCGCGTCTTGATGGGGGGCAGGGCCGCACCCAGACCCTCGGCGAAGGCGCTCACCCCGACACGATCGAGATTGTGCAGCGCGATGTAGGCGAGCGCCGCGGCCAGTCGCCGCGCGTGATCGAACTTCGACGGCTCGCCGAAACCCATGCTGGCGCTGGTGTCCACGATCAGGTGCAGCGTAACGTCTTCCTCGGAGGTGTGAAGCTTGAGAAAGAGCTGATCCAGCCGCGAGTAGATGTTCCAGTCGATGTGCCGGAAGTCGTCACCGGGTCGGTAACGCCTGAAGTCGGAGAATTCGAGCCCTCGCCCACGGTGCGAGGTCGTGTGTTCCCCGCGCAGCAGACCACGGAAGATCTTCCGCGCCAGCAGCTCGAGCCGCTGCAGCTTGCGCAGGAACTCGTCGTTGAAGACGGGATCGCCGCCGGCGGGTGCGTTGAGCGACTTCATCGCCATTGCTAGCAGTGTGTCGGACTTTGGGTTTCGCGCAGCATCCTGCAGGGCGCCGCCCCCGCGATCTGCAATGCAGGTGGGCGACACACTGCTATAGGCAAGAACAGGTTGCAAGCAGTCAACCTGACTGGCTTATCGGTAGAGAATCTACTCATTACAGCCTGTCGGCTCTGACCTGCCCGGGATCGACGACCCATGCGTTTCCAACGTCCGTTCATGGGACCAAGTCCGACAGGCTGCTAGCTCAGGCGCGCGCCTCCCCCTGCACGGTAGGCGTTTCGCGGATGACTTCCGCGATCAGGTCTTCCACGTCGATCCCTTCCGCCTCGCCCTCGAAGTTGAGCAAAATGCGGTGCCTGAGCGCCGGCGGCGCGGCGGCGGCCAGGTCATCGAAGCTCACGTTGATGCGTCCCGCGAACAGGGCCAGGGCCTTTGCGGTGAGCACCACAGCGAGCAGCCCACGGGGGCTCGCACCGTGGCGCACGTAACGGCGAACCATAGGAGTCGCGTCGGCGTTCCCCGCGTGGGTGGCGAGCACCATGCGAATGGCGTAGTCCTTGACGTGATCGGCGATCACCACCGAGCGCACCAGCTCCCTCATCTCCATCAGCTCGCCAGCGCTGAGCACTGCCTCCATGGGCGGCAGGGGCGCACCCGTGGCGCGATCGATGATCTGCGACAGCTCGCCGGCGTCGGGATAGGTGGCATTCAGCTTGAGCAGGAAGCGATCGATCTGGGCCTCGGGCAGCGGATAGGTGCCCTCCATCTCGATCGGGTTCTGGGTCGCGAGCACCATGAAGGGCTCCTGGAGCGCATGCCCGGTACGCCCGACGGTGACGCGCTTCTCCTCCATCGCCTCCAGCAGCGCCGACTGGGTCTTCGGCGTCGCGCGGTTGATCTCGTCGGCGAGCAGAAGCTGCGTGAACACAGGGCCCTGCTGGAACTGGAAGTGTCGACGGCCCTCGTCATCCTGCATCACCATCTGGGTGCCGATGATGTCCGCGGGCATGAGGTCCGGCGTGAACTGGATGCGGGCGAATTCCAGGTGCAGTGCATCGCTCAGGGTCTTCACCAGCAGCGTCTTGCCCAGACCCGGCACGCCTTCCAGCAACGCGTGGCCGGAAGAGAGCAGGCAGGCGAGTATGCCGTTGACCAGATCATGATGTCCGACGATTCGCCGCTGGATCTGGCGCCTCAGCGCCTCCAGCCGCTCGCGTGCAAGCGCCAGGCTTGGCTCGTCACTCACTGCGCTCCTCGCTTGTCGGTTGGTTGCTGTTGCGGGACGCGGCCCTGGCTCAGGTTCAGGAAATACCTGCGGACGAACTCCTTGTAATGAGCGGGGTACTGCTCCTTGGAGAGCACCTCCTCCACCTGTGACGCAAACTCGCTGCTCATCACTACGTTCTCCACACTCGGCCGACCCGACCTTGGACGGACCTGCGCCTGGGTCACGAACACCTCGCCCTTGCGCGCCTGGCTCTGCGGCTTCAGGACCGGCCCCGATTGCCCGGGATCAGGGCGAACCGGCGCGCGCTGCCGGTCAAGCGCGACGCTGGAATCACCCTGCGAACCGGAACCCGTAGCGCCGCGCGTCGTCTCCCTCTCCTGGCGTCCGTCCGCGCCCGCGTTCGCGGCGCCTTTGACACCGCGGTCCTCATCCTCACCCCAGTCCATGTGGACTGCCGGGCCACGTTCACCGTCGGTCCCGGCGAGCGACTCGCCCAGATTCTCCCGCGCCCGGCGCACCTGCTCGCGCGCGCCTTGCAATTCCTTGCCCTCCTTGCGCGCACGATCGATCTGCGCGAGCTTCTCCAGCATCTCCCTCAGTCCCTCATTGTCTCCCGACAGGTGGCGTCTCAGGGTGTCTTCCAGATCGCGGCGCGGGATACCCGAACGCTCGAGGTCGGCGAGGTGCTCGGCCAGCGCGCGGGTGTCGGCGCTGTCCAGGGCGCCACGCTGCATGCGCTCGAGCATCGCCCCCGGGTCCAAATCCGGCGCGATGGGCGAGCTCTCCTCGCGCAGCGGCCCGATATCAGTCTGGTTCGCCTCCGCCAGCGCCTGCATCCGCTCCTTGTCAAGCGATTCATCCATCCCACGCAGTTGCCCCAAAGCATCGCCCCGGGTCAGCGCGCCACTTTCCATGCGCGCGCCCAGGCGCTCGAGCTGCGCGGCCTGCCTGGCGCTGCGTGGCAGCCGGTCACGCCTCGCCCGTTCCTGCATCGCGCGTCCGAACGCGCCAAGGCGCTGGCCCTCGCTCACGACCTGCTCATCCACCTCGTGAGGCACCGGCGCTTGCATCCAGTTCAGGTCGATTACGCTCACCAACAGCAGCGCCGTGGCCGCCAGTGGCGACAACCGCCCCCAGCGGTTCACCTGCCACGGAAACACCAGCCCGGTGCGCGCCGGGAGCCCCGCCTTGACCGCCTGCACGGCAAGCCGCTCAGCCAGCTTAACGTCGTCGTGCACGGTCATGAACTCCCACGCCGTGCTCAGGCGCTGCTTCAAATTAAGCGTCAGATCGGCGCGGATGGCGACGTCGAGGGCATCGGGACGCCGCTGCCAGCCCACCAGCAGCGCAAGCGCCACCGCGATGATCACCGCCGCGCCGCCGAGCTGCCACGGCGGGTAGGGCAAGGGCACCAGCCGAGCCACCAGCACCGCGAACGTGGCCAGGCCGAGTCCCGCCAGCAGGCCGCCGAATCCGTGGTCCACGAGCACCTGCAGGCGCCGTGCGCGGGTGAGGGCGACCACGGCCTTGCTTAGGCGCTCCCGGGCCGGACGCGGGCTGCCAATCCAGAGACTAGGTGCGCTAGCGGCCTGGCTCATGACGTGACTGCCTCACCGACCGCGCCGTCGTCGTGGGGGCCTGCCGTGCCGCGTCGCTCGCGCAGCAGCAGGCGATGCAGCGCAAGCGTCGCGAGCACGCTGAGTCCCGCGTAGGCCGCCAGGAATACCACTTGGTCGGGTACCTCCGCGAATACCGGTTGGGTGTCCATGCTCTCACCGAGCGCGCGGGATGTGAACGCGACGTGGCTGGTGAGGGGCGCGAGCCATCCGACGGGAACGTAGACCAGCAGCAAGATCGCGCGCACGGTAAAGTAACTCTCGCCGCGATGCTGTCCGATCGTGAGGTGTGTGATCGCGCCGCACAACCGGTAGAACAGAGCCTGGACCAGCGCCGCCGCCAGGCACCACCCGAGCGCGGCCCACTCGCCCCCGGATACCGTGAAGGCCATCAACAGCAGGGGCGAGGAAAGCGCCAGCAGATGCAGGCTGTGAACGAACTGTCCCAGCAGGTAGCCACGGAGAACCCGACCCAGACCAAGCGGAGTTGCCAGCGCCCAGTCCCGCAGTCCGTGCTGGCCCGGCAGCACGACCTCCTCGGCACCCGCACGCAGCGCGAAGTACGCCATGGTGACGCCCACGGCCATGACCACCGCCGCCAGGGTGTGCGGGCCGTGCTGGCTCTGCAGCATCTGCGCCACTCCGATCTTGGGCCACCACACGAACAGCACCACCGCCTGCAGCAGCAGCAAGCCGAGATAGTCGAGCTGAGCCTTGCCACACCGGGTGAGCCCGACCAGAACTTCGGCGACCAGTGGATTGCTTCGCATCATTCGTCCTATGGTGCCGCGACGTCCGCCGCGGTACCACGCACCCGGGGCATTTCGGGGCGCTCGAAATCGCCATCGCCCAGTTCCAGCGGTCCCGTTCCGGTCGCACCCGCCAACGCATCGCCCGGTAACGCCGCAACCTGGAACGCGACCAGCGCCCGTTCCCGGCGCGGCCAGCCGGCACTGGCGCCCGCGGGCCGAAACGGGCTCTCCGTATAGCCTATGAGCAGTGCATAGCCCGGGCCGGGATATCCGATTTCGCCCGTCTCCTGCGACCTGCGCTCGAGCACGATCCGGGTTGGCGCCAGCATTCGCGCCGGAACCCCGGGGGGTGGCCTGAGCACGCGCCGCCAGGATGCCTCGCCCACCTCGACGCCGTGCGTGCGGCGGATGAGCCCGCGTTCGACCCGCGCACCGGCTGCAATGGACCCGAGCTCGTAGGCGTAGCCGTCGAACACCAGCCACAGGTCTTTCAGGGTCCGCCCGCTGGCGTTGTCCAGGACGAGCCGCGGCCCCATGGTCTCGTCGTGCACCGAGGCTTCGAGATGAAACGCGATCACGTCTTCCCCCTCCAGCGCGTGCAGCACGTAGCGTCGCCGGTCCAGCGGCTCGAGGAAGCGCCGTGGTCCCTCGCCGAACACCCAGTCCCCCACATTGCCCTCTCGCTGCGCCTGGCGGGGAAGGTACAGCACCGGCTCGGCACCGCGGTACTCCAGGCGCAGCGCGCCGCTGCGATTGGCGTACACGCCCAGATCCAGCCCGAGCCGCGCGTAGATGCTGTTCGGTAACGGCTCGATCACCGCCATCGCCACCGCAGTGGCGCCGCGGGGAAACGCGGCCGGCCCGAATAGCAACCAAGCCGCGGGCGCGAACAGCACCGGCGCGGCCCAGCTCCAAAGCGGTGCCAGCCAGCGACGCCGCGTCCCGCGCACGGAAAGCCGGTACCCGGCCAGCAGCAGCCCCAGATAGAGTGCCAGAAAGTAGAGCACCGTGGCAGGCGAGGGGAAATTCGTGGACTCGGCACGGATGAGGGCCGGAAGCGGACTCTCGAGTACCGGTTCTGCCACGCTCAGGGAGGCCGTTGTCGGTGGCGGCAGGCGCAGGCTGTCTAGCCACAGCTCGCGCATGCCGTCCCAGCGATCGAAGGGATAGCCCGCCACGTCGAAGGTCAGGTAGAGCACCCGACCGAGTCCGAGCGTGCGCTCCACGATGAGCGCCACTGCGCCCGCGGTTAGACGCGCACGCCCGCGGAAGGCGCCGAGCCGATTAACGTGGACGGGGCGCGAGACGTCCAGGGACGCGGAGAAAGCGCCCTGGAGGGCGTCGGCATTCATGCGCGTCATTCCCAGGGGCAGCCCGGGCAGGAGCGCGGCCAGGCGCGGGCTTCGAAGCAGCGCGTAATCCGGTCCGCCGGACACCGCGAGGATCCCGCCTTGGGCAATCCACTTGTGCAGGGCGTCGAACTGACTTGCGCTCAGCCGCTCCAGGGACACCCCATGCACCACAATGGCCGCCACAGCGTCGTATCCCCGCCAGTGCACGGGTAGCAGCTCCGGGTGCGGGTAGAGCACCCGCAGGCCGTTGGCGGCGCCGTCGTTAAGGTAATCCAGATCCGCATCCCGGCTGAGCACCAGGAGCAAGCGCTCGGCGGCGAAGCGTGCGCGCAGATCGACCTCCGCTCGTGCCAGCTCCCGCCCGCTCGAGCGCACGCGGATCACCAGCGGATGGGACAACCCCTGCGGGAACACGGTGAACTGCAGGCTCTTGCGAGAATCCCGGGGGAGCTCCAGCTTGCGCCGGTGGGAGGTGACGAACAGCCGGCCGCGCAGCTCGTCACCACCGGTGACCTGAACCTCCAGCTCCCCGTTCAGGTCGCCACCGTGATTGGTCACGGTGACGCTCAGAGGGGTCCAGCGCCCGGGCTGGAAGGTGTCGGCGAACCCCACCACCGCGGCAATGTCCACGGCGTCGGCGGCCATCGCCAGCGGCAGCGCACACAGCAACACGAGCAGCAGGAGGACATCGGCCAGGCGCTGAAGCCGCGACCGCACGCCGCATGCCCGGTGTCGCCCACGGCGGCCCTGCCCGGTGACCATGTCGCCGTTTGCAACCATGCGCTATTGTAGCGAGCCAGGGACACAAGAATGACCGGCAGCAGCAACGCGCATGACAGCCATCAGTAGTCATGCGTAGAGGTTCGTGTTCCATTTAACGAGGGAGAACTGCCATGCAAATTCATGACACACTCACTGCTGATTCACATCGCACGCGACTTGTCGGATTTCACGATTTGCAGGGACGCGAATCGTTGCAAGTCACCTTGCAGGGCGATTGGTGCTATGTGGGGCATCTTCCGGGATGTCTGCCAAACCCGCTTACAGGTATAGCCGAACATAACGGGACTTCGATTCTTGACGTCTCCAACCCCGCAAACCCGAGCCTGATTGCCCATATTCCCGGCGCGCCTCAAGCGAATTGCCGCGCGGTTCAGGTTATCAACAATCCGCACGACGGCAAGCGCTACCTCGCGCGCAATCACGAAACGGCGTCTGCCCGTAGCTTTCAGATTTTCGATATCAGTGATCGGGCGCATCCTGTCAAGGTCGCCGACGTCGCGTCGACCCCGGCAGGACCGATGAATCTCGCGCACAAGGGCTGGTGGGACGAATCCAGCGGGCT
>JAOTTL010000291.1:0-3204 GCA_029864385.1 Betaproteobacteria bacterium
GACCGCGACGAGGATGAACGCGAGGTTGTAGCCCAGCGCCAGCCATTTCCAGCGTCCGAGGTCCAGAACATTGGGACGGAAGCCCTTGCCCGTCACGGTCGTGAACGAGCGTGGGGCGATGTAACGCTGCTGGACGAAGATGAAGAACGCAGTGATGGCGCCCAGCGCCATGCTCATGCTGGCGCCCAGGTAGTAGTTGGCGTCATCCCCCACCGCCTTCGTGAAAATCTGCGTAGTGAGGGTCTCCACGCCGTAGGGCGCGCCGAGCTTGAACGGGACGCCGAACTCCCCTGCGCTGGTTACGAAGACGATGATCGCGCCCGAAAGGATCCCCGGGGCAACCAGCGGCAGCGTGACGGTCAGCGTAGTGCGCAGCAAGCCCGCGCCTGTGGTGCGCGCGCTGTCCTCGAGCGACGGATCCATCCGCCGCAGCGAGCCCACGACGAACAGGTAGACGAGCGGCGCAAAAAAAATGCCGGTTACCCAGATTATCCCGTAGATGTTGTCAACGTTGAGCAGGTGTCCCTCGATGCCGAATTGATTCCGCGCCAACGCGTTGAGCAGGCCCGTCTTCGGCGCCGCCAGGTTGTGCCAGGCGATGGCGCCGACGAAAGGGCTCAGGAAGAACGGGATCAGGTTGTACGGCTCGAGCTTCTCCCGCCACGGACAATTCGTGCGTGCGTTGATCCAGGCGAGCGACACGCCAAGGAAGGTGGCGAGCAGCATCGATCCCGTGCTGACGAGCAGTGTATTGACGAATGCTCCGGGGATAACGTGGTCGGTGACCATTAAGCGATAGTTATCGAGCCCCCAGGTGGTGTCGAACCCCAGCTCGTCGAGGACCAGGAAGCTGCTCACAACGAGCGTGGCGAGCGGCAGCAGCACGGCGGCGGCCACGACCAGGCTCACCGCTATGGTCGCGATCGACTCCTGCGTGAACAGGCTCCGCCAGCGACCTATCGACGATGGCGCGCCGGCAAGCGTTCCTACAGCGGCTTCAGTTCTCATGCGTCTGGTGTTCGATCGGGCAACGCTCTGGCCGGCCTTGACGGCCGGCCAGAGTTCGTCAAGCGGATGAACGCCGGCCCGTCATTACTTGAACATCTTCGTCCAATCGCTCCGCACCGGCTTGAACTTCTTCCGGGCCGCGATCCAATCCTTCAAACCGAGCAGCTTGTGTTGGCTGAGGTCGAGCAAGTAGGGCGCCGCCGCTGCGGGCGGCTGGTAGCCCTTCATAAAGGTATACAGGGCTTCGATCTCGACAAAGATATCGGTTCCCTCTTTGCTTAGGAGGAACTCAATCAGCAGCTTGCCGGCGTTGGGATGCGGCGCGCCCTTCAGCACGGCAGCCTGGTTGCCCAGCATGACCTGGCCTTCCTTGTAGTAGCCGATCTTGAGGGCCTTCGCGAGCTCGGGCTTCTTGAGGACGTTCTGATAGGCGCGCCCGGAGAGGTTCCACATGTCGAGGGGCCGCTCGCAGGAAATGACCAGCTGCATCTTGGGCTCCGTCCGGAACTCGATCAGCGGATCCGTTGCCTTGAGCTGGGTGAAAATCCCCTTCATGTTGATGCCCGCTTCCGTGAGAGCGATCGTCGTGTTGGTGTAGGTCGCGCTCTTGGTCAGGTCGGATGCAATGGTCTTTCCCTTCAAGGACGACGCCAGGACGTCGCTATACGAGGTCACATTGAAGTTCTCCATGCCGGGGCAGGAGCTGTTCCAGATCGGCTGGAAGGTGTAAGCCAGCGGCACCACCACGTAGGGATAGTTCGAGTACTGGCCGGCTTTCTCTACAAGCTCGGTATGGTTCTTCCAGTAAGCGCTGTCAAGCTTCTCGTAGGCGCCCCGCTTGGCGGCTGCCGCGAAGAAGCCGGGGTCGCTCACCAGATGAACGTCAACGGTGAACCGGCCCGCCTGCATCTCCTGACGCACCTGAGCGACGGTGGCGCCAGTGCCCTTGCGCAGATTGTTGAACTGGAAGGCGTCGCCCAGGCCGTAGCGCTCCTTGAAGGCTTTGGCCATGCGCGTCGACGTCGCGTCGCTGAAAATCGGATTGATGATGGTAACCGCGCCCTCTTGTTTCGCCAGGGGAATGAGTTTCTTTTCCTGCGGCGAGAGATCCGCCGCGCTCGCGAACGTAGCTACGGCAAACAGGGCCACTGCAGATGCAGCGCTTAATTTCACGGCAAAAGGCTCGATACGACTCCTCATGGTGCTCCTCCTCAATTTTCCACATGAGGCCCGACTGAGGAAGAAGCATTCATCCTCGGCCAGGCGCAGCGAGCCGGGCTAAAACTAAACGGCTGGTGGGCGAAGGACCGCGCCCTCGCCGACGCCAGCGTCAGTTCTCTACCCCCGACGGACGCCGCATTTCGCAAACCCGCCCTCATCGCAACGAAAAGGCGGAACCGATCTCCCACGACTGATTTCTTATAGGAAAAACCACGGTGTTGCAGGCAGAAATCCTCCTCATTCCAGCCCGCGCCGCGGGACGTGAGACATAGTATGCCAAGGGGCTAGGCTTGTCAGCAACAGGCAATAACGGAGAAGAATCAGGGATTACCGCAACGCCGCTCGCCCTGCGGGGATGACAATCGGGAGCCCTCTCCTGCCACATAGAGATACCCAATCTGCTGAATCTAGGGCCTAAGGCATCCCGCGGGGCGCCCGCGACCGGGCGGGCAACGGGTTTCCCGCGGAGCGCTATTCGGCCGCTTCAATGCGCGATTTGAGAAGCGCGAAGTTCGACGGGTCCATCCTGAGCAGGCCCTTGTTGATCTGGCGGTCGATCTCCACCACCGCGTCGTTGCACGGTGTCGGGATGCCGAGTTCCTTGCCCTTCCGCGACACGACGCCGCTGATGAACTCCATCTCGCTTCTGCGGCCCTTGATGTGATCGTGAATGGGCGCGGTGCGGGACTGGCTGCCGACGTGGCCCAGCAACGCCTTCACGGCCGTCATGAGATTCTCGTCGTTGGAGCCCGCAAATTCGTCCGCCCGCAGGCCGAATATCGGCTCCATCCGGTGTCCGAGGGCGGTGCCCACCGCGAGCGATTCGCGACCAATCTTCGCGGCCAGGTCGAACATGCCGGGCAGCTCGGACGCCTCGCCGTTGGTGAGTCCCAGCAGCCCCCGCGGCCCCATCGTCATCGAATTGGCGATGAGCTTCGTCCACTTCGCGCCGTAGATGTTGTTGGTGACATCGCA
>JAOTTL010000004.1:0-47046 GCA_029864385.1 Betaproteobacteria bacterium
GCTGCCAGAGCGCACACCGCCGCTCAGGGACACTTCGCCGCGCGTATTCGAGGCTCTGCTGTATGTGGACGAGGAGAGCGCGGCGAAAGGCATGACCATCGAGCAGGTGCGCGAGAAGACGGGCGGCAACATCCGGATCCGGTCGGTCGAGCGCGGCGGCGGACTGGTGCTGTCTCCGGTGGCTGCACTTACCGTGTGCGCCGGAGACCGGTTGCGCGTTCAGGACACGCCGGACAATCTGAAGGAATTCGAGCGCCAGCTGGGCGCGAAGTTGCACAACATCGGCGAGGAGGAGCCCGTCACCGAGGAGCACCCGCTATCGGCAGAGGATCAGCAGATTGCCGAGATCGTGATTACCGAGAGTTCGCCCCTGCACCGGCGCACCCTCGCGGAGCTGCGTTTTGTCGAGCGCTACAACCTGATTGCCCTGGCCATTCATCGCCCGGGTGCGGGGAGCCCGCGCGCGGCCGACCTCTCCGATGTTCGCCTGCAGGGCGGGGACGTCCTGCTCGTGCAAGGTCCCGAGGAAAATATCGCGGCTCTGCGCACGACGGGTCGGCTGCTCGTGCTCGATGCGACGGTCGATTTGCCGCGCACACGGCGCGCGCCGCTCGCGCTCGCGATCATGTTCGGTGTCGTGGCCGTGGCGGCCCTCGGCATCGTTCCGATCGCGGTCAGCGCGCTGATTGGTGTAATCCTGATGCTGGCGACGCGCTGCCTCGAATGGGATGACCTCACGTCCGCTCTCAGCGCACAGGTGGTGATGATCGTCGTGGCGAGCCTGGCGCTCGGGCTCGCTCTCATGCGCACCGGCGGGGCGGACTATGTGGCGCGGCTCTATGTGGCCGTCTCGGCAGGCCTGCCCCCCACGATCGTGATGAGCGGGCTCATGGCCGTCATAGCAGTGCTAACCAATATCATTTCGAACAACGCGGCTGCGGTAATCGGCACGCCCATTGCAGTGAGCATTGCCCAGCAGCTTGATTTGCCGCTCGAACCTTTCGTGCTCGCGGTCCTGTTCGGCGCGAATCTGAGCTTCGCGACGCCCATGGCTTACAAGACCAACCTGCTGATTCTTTCAGCTGGCGGCTACACGTTCTCTGATTTCCTCCGCGCTGGCGTCCCGCTCACCGTCATCATGTGGGTGGCGCTGTCCGCGGCGCTCGCGCTGCTTTACGGGCTCTAGCCGTGGGCCTCGACTAAACACCAGGAAACGCTGATCCAACAAAACGTGCTTGCGGGTGATGCGCGTACCGGGAGCCGCTCGTGTGAGACGGTACGGAGCTCGCTACTCCGTGGATGCGGTCGTGGCCCGGGGCTCGCCATTGGGCAGGGCGGCGTGACACTCCCGGAAAATGCGCAGGGTGCAGTGCCGGCAAATCTCTGAATCCAGCTGGCGGTAGATTGTCGAGACCGGCCGGCTCTTGACGGGGAACAGGTGTCCCTCCGGGATGTCCTCGAGATAACCGCCGCGCTTCAGGAACGCATGGACGGCGTCCTTCATGCGATAGAAATAAAGCCCGCCACCCATCCGCTTGCGGCGCCGCGCTTCCTGCGCGAGCATTTCTGCGCCCGCCATATCCACGAAATTGATGCCGCTTGCCGCGATGAGCACGTGCTTTTGCCGCGGATCGCGCGCATCGATTGCCTCGAGATGGCCCTGCACGTGGTCGATCGCCCCGAAAAAGAGCGAGCCGTTCACCCGCACCATCTTGAGCTGCGGGCAATCGGGCAATCCGCCGTCAGCCGTAAAGTGGTAGCTGTCGGGCGCCGGATCGGGCTTGACGTCGAGCAGCTGCGGCCGTGAGGTCCGGGTGAGATAAAGCATGACCGACATGAGCACGCCGGCATAGATCGCAAACTCGAGGTCAGCGAACAGCGCGGCGGAGAACGTTAGCGCCATGACCACCGTCTCCTGTCGGCTGGTGCGCACTACGGCGCGGATGTAGTGCGCATCGATCAGGCTATAGGCGACCATGAACAGGATCGCAGCCATGACGGCAAGTGGCAGGTAGGAGACAAGGGGCGCCACCAGGAGCAGGACGACAACGAGGAGAACGGCGGCCAGGATGGCCGCCAGCGGCGTGCGCGCGCCGGCCTCGTAGTTGAGACCACTGCGGTTGAACGAGCCGCTGCTCGCGTACGCGGAGAAGAAGCTGCCCACCACGTTCGACAGCCCCTGGCCGATGAACTCCTGGCTGCCGTCGATGCGCTGGCCGGATTTGACGGCAATGGCGCGTGCGATGGAGACCGCCTCAGTGAGCGCCAGTATGGTCACGGCAAAAGCGACCGGCAGGATCTTCTTGAGCGTGTCGGCTGAAAAATCGGGGCGCGACAGCTCGGGCAAGCTGCCAGGGAGTGCGCCGACCGTGGCGATTCCCGTAGCTGCCTTGCCGAAGATCGTATCGAGTGCTACAGCGCAGGCCGTGCCGGCGATCATCGCCGCGATCATGTAGGGAAACTGCGGGAAAAAGCGGCGGGATACGATTGCCACGATGAGCGTCACTACGCCCACCGTGGTGACGTAGGGATTGATCGCATCGGCCGCCAGCGCGAAGTGATACCAGGTATCGGTAAAGGACGCACCGCGCGGAATATCCACGCCAAAGAAGTTCTTCACCTGCGCCGCAAAAATTAGGCACGCGGCGCCCGCGGTGAAGCTCACCACGACGGTATGCGAGATGAAGTTAACGAGCGCGCCCATCCGCGCCAGACCCATCGCGAGCTGGAACAGGCCGGTCAGAAACGTCAGGGTCAGCACCAGCTTGATGTACTCGGGCGAGCCGGGTATCGCCAGAGCGCTGATGCTGGCAAAAACGAAGATCGATATGATGTTGGTGGGCCCCGACACGAGGTGCCAGGACGAGCCAAACAGCGCCGCAATGATGGCCGGCACGATGGCCGCGTAGAGGCCGTATTGCGGCGGCATGCCGGCCAGGGTCGCGAACGCCACGCCCTGCGGCAGCACAACGATTGCGCCAATGACTCCGGCAAGCGCGTCGGCGCGCAGGGTCACGCGGTCTACGCGCGGCCACCAGCGCAGCAATGGGAACAGGCGGAACGCCCAGTCGCGGGCCACGCGGGATGACGGCGTCACGTTGCGACCGGCGATGGACCCATCATTCGATTATCCAGCAGCCCGCACCCTGGTGGCAACGCGCAGCCCTGTTCTTGTGGGTTATAATCCGGCGCGAAGATCTGACGATAAGAAGGTCCGACAATGAGATTTTTCACACTGATTCCAGCGGCGCTCGCTGCGGCAGCGGTTGCGTTCGCCGCACCGCTGCTTGCGGCAGAAGGCGGGGACGCGGCTGCGGGCAAGGGCAAGAAATCGATGTGCGCGGGCTGTCACGGCATCCCCGGTTACCACACGGCTTACCCCGAGGTCTACAGGGTGCCCAAGCTGGGCGGGCAGCATGCGGCGTACATCGTGAAGGCGCTCAAGGCATACCAGTCGGGCGAACGCAGCCACCCATCGATGCGCGCGATCGCGTCAGGTCTTTCGGAAAAGGACATGGCCGACCTGGCGGCCTATTACGGTGGCGGCGCGGCGAAAACCGCTGCCAAGTAACCCGAGTGCGACAAGGAACCCGTTGATGAACAAGCTCCTACTGATTTCAATCAGTGTGCTGCTGATGGCAAGCGCACCGGCTCTCGCGGGCGACGCGGCGGCCGGCAAGACGAAGTCGAAGACCTGCGCGGCGTGCCACGGGCCGGACGGCAACAGCGTGTCACCGGAATTTCCAAGGATCGCGGGACAGCACTACGACTACCTGGTGAAAGCACTGACGCGTTACAAGGCCGGGGAGCGCAAGAACGCGATCATGGCTCCGCAAGCGGCAAATCTTTCGCGGCGTGACATCGAGGACCTTGCGGCGTACTACTCCCAGCAGCAGGGGCTCCTCACCAAGTACTAGTGACGCGTGATGCGTGATGGGTGATGGGTGATGGGTGATGGGCAGGCGCGGCAGTGCCGCGCTTTTTTTTCGTCCACTCACCATTCACCACTTTCCACTCACGAAGTCTTGTGCTTGAATTCGCACAAATCACGAATCAAGCACTTCCCGCATTCCGGCTGGCGCGCCTTGCATACGTAACGCCCGTGCAGGATCAGCCAGTGGTGAGCGTCGTGCCGGAATTCCCCGGGCACCCGCTCGACTAGCTTGCGCTCGACCGCAAGCACATCCTTGCCGGGGGCGAGGCCGGTGCGGTTGGCCACGCGGAAAATATGGGTGTCAACCGCGATCGTCGGCTCGCCGAATGCGGTGTTGAGGATGACATTGGCGGTTTTGCGCCCGACGCCGGGAAGGCGCTCCAACGCCTCGCGCGTCCGGGGCACCTCACCGCCATGCTGCTCGACGAGCTGTTTGCACGCCGCAGCAAGGTTCTTCGCCTTCGTTCGGTAGAGCCCGATGCGCCGGATGTGGCGCTCGATTCCCTTGCGTCCCAGCTTGAGCATGCCCGCCGGTGTGTTGGCCGCGTTGAACAGTCCCGGTGTCGCGAGATTTACGCTCTTGTCGGTTGCCTGCGCCGAGAGCGCGACCGCCACCAGCAGCTCGAAGGGGGACTCGAATGCGAGTTCGGTGCGCGGGGCCGGGTTTGCTGCCCTAAGGCGCTCGAACAGACTCTGGATTTCACCGGGCTTCACGTGACGGGTGCTTTCGGCGGGCCGGCTGCGAATTCTACTGGCTTTCGGCCGGATACAAGGGGGCTGGTTTTCCGCAGCGAAACTACTGCCGTATAAGGGCACCCGTCACCGTTCACGCTTCATCGGCGCTCGCGCAAGCGCTGGCGCGCGCGTTCCATCACTCTCGTAATCGTCGCGCGCTTGCGGCGCTCGTCGGCCTTTGCGCGCGAAGCGGCGAGATGCTCCACCCGGTCACGTTCGAGCCGTCCGTCCCGCGCCATAAACCGCCGTTTGTAGTGCGCGGCATGCCGCAAACGATCTTGGTGTGTCGTGGGTGCCCCCGTATCGATTATTGTGATGCAGTCCACAGGACAGGCTGGCGGGCATAGCTCGCACCCGCTGCATTCGGCGGTGATCACCGTGTGCATGACGTTCGCCGCGCCAACGATCGCATCGACGGGGCACGCCTGGATGCACAAGGTGCAGCCGATGCAAGCGGGCTCGTCGATTCTCGCCACTGCGGGGGGCTTGTGTAATCCTTCGAGCGGCTTGACCGGCCGTCCCGTCAACTCCGAGAGCGCGCGCAGCGTCCCCGACCCGCCCGGTGGACAGCGGTTAAGATCCGCATGACCGGCGGCGATTGCGTCCGCATAAGGGCGACACCCGGGATAGCCGCACTGGCGGCACTGCGTCTGCGGCAGGAGGGCATCAATACGATCGGCGATGGAATCCATCTTCAAGAACCAGATACTAGCCGCAGATAAACGCAGATAAACACAGATCTATATACACAGGAAACCCCGAACCCCGAACAAGCTTTATTCGCCGCCGATAAACGCCGATGAACGCCGAAAGGCCGAGACACAAAACCGATCGGCCTGATTAATGTAGGTTCTATATCCGTGTTTATCTGCGTTTATCGGCGGTTTCAATAGGGTTCTCGCACAGTGCGTTCACGCACTCGGCGACCAGTGCCGGTCCGCGGTAGATGAGGCCGGTGTAGAGCTGCACGAGCTGCGCGCCGGCTTCGATCTTGCGCCGCGCATCGTCCGCGCCGAGGATTCCTCCAACGCCAATGACCGGCACTTCGCCGGCCAAAGCGCGTGAGAGCTGCTCGATCACGGCGGTCGCGCGCGCCGCGAGCGGCGCGCCGCTCAGGCCGCCGGTCTCGTCCGCGTAACGCTGACCCGCGATCTCATCGCGCGCTGTGGTCGTGTTCGTCGCGATCGCGGCTTCAATAGCGTGCCGCCGCAGCGTATCGGCGATCGCCTGGATCTGGGCGGCGTCGAGATCCGGCGCGATCTTCACCGCGAGCGGCACCTTTTTGCCATGCGCATCCGCCAGCCGCCGTTGCTCTGACTTCAGCGCGCCGACCAGCTGATCGAGCTCGCCGGTCCCCTGCAATGCCCGCAGGTCCTTGGTGTTGGGCGAGGAAATGTTGATCGTGACGTAGCTCGCCAGCGAATAAACCTTGCGCAGGCACGCGATGTAGTCATCAGCCGCGCGCTCGATCGGGGTGTCGGCGTTCTTTCCGATGTTGATTCCGAGCACGCCGCGGTAGCGTGTTCTACGTACGTTGTTGACCAGCCGGTCTACGCCGTCGTTATTAAAGCCGAGCCGATTGATCACGGCTCGAGCCTGCGGCAATCGAAAAACCCGCGGTCGCGGGTTGCCAGGCTGGGGGCGCGGGGTCACGGTGCCGATCTCGATGAATCCGAATCCGAGTCTGAAAAGAGCGTCGATGAACTCGCCATTCTTGTCGAGCCCCGCCGCGAGGCCGACCGGGTTGGGAAACGAGATGCCCATCACCTGGCGCGCGCAGTTTGCGGGCGCTGGCGGGGCCGGACGGGGCAGGCCTGTGCGCCCCAACACCTCCAAGATACGAAGCGTGACCCGATGAGCCGTTTCGGCCTCGAGCGCGAACAGAAGTGGGCGCAGCAGCGCGTAGGACATGCTGCCATTTTACGCGAGGGGCAATCAGCGGGCCGCGAACGAGTGTCTTGGGGCTGGCCCGCGGTACCGCGTTTTGGCGCGACACCGGCCGGCGGACCGACTTAGGGCGTTACGGCCTGCCAGCGCCCGTTGACAAGGCCCTGCATCGGCTGGAACTGGATCTTGTAGGCCATCTTGCGGCTTTGCGCGATCCAGTAGCCGAGATAGAGGTAGGGCAGGTCCAGCTTCCGGCACAACTCGATCTGCCACAGGATGTTATAGGTGCCGAAGCTCGCGCCTTCCACGTCGGGCTCGAAGAACGTGTAAACCGAGGAGAGGCCGTCCTGGAGCTGATCGAGGATCGAGACCATGCGCAGCGCGCCGTTCTCGCGGAACTCGATCAGGCGTGTTTCGACATTGCTCTGCAGAAGGAAGTGGCGGTACTGCTCGCGGCTGTCCTGGTCCATTCCGCCGCCCGCGTGCCGGCGCGACTGGTAGCGTAAATAGAGCGCGTAGTGCTCGGGGCTGTACTTAAGGTCCAGCATCTCGGATTTGAGGTCTGCGTGGCGCTTGAGCGTGCGGCGCTGTGAGCGCGATGGCTCGAAATCCTCCGCCAGGATGCGCACTGGGACGCAGGCGCGGCAGTGGTCGCAGAACGGCCGGTAGGTGAACGCCCCGCTGCGCCGGAAGCCGGCGCGCACCAACTCACTGTAGATGGGACCGTCGATCAGGTGGCTCGGCGTCGCCACCTGCGAGCGCGCCATGCGGTCGGGAAGATAGCTGCACGGGTAGGGCGCCGTTGCATAGAACTGCAGTACCGAAAGCGGGAAATCAGTCAAATAAGTCATCGTCGAGGCGCCACTTCGATGCCGTATCCGGGTAGTTTACCAAGGTTGAGAGTTTTCGCATAAATTCGCCGCGCGGAATCTCGCAGGCACCGAAGCGCGCGAGGTGTGCCGTCGTCATCTGGCAGTCGATCATGTCGAAGCTCCAGCGTTCGAGTTGACGCACGAGATGTGCGAGCGCGATCTTGGAGGCGTCCGAAACTTCGGTGAACATCGATTCGCCGTAGAACATGCGACCGATGGCGACACCATAAAGGCCGCCGGCAAGCGTCCCGCCGATCCAGGTCTCGACACAGTGCGCGTGCCCCGCGCGATGCAGTGCGTTGTAGGCCGCGATCATGTCCTCCGTGATCCAGGTGCCCTCCTGGCCGGGGCGTGGGGCAGCGCAGCGCCGGATCACGGCGTCGAAGGCCGAGTCGGCCCACACTTCGTAATCGCGCCTGGCGATGCGCTTGCTCAGTGAGCGCGAGAGTTTGAATTCGTGCGGGAGGAGCACCATGCGCGGGTCGGGGCTCCACCAGAGCACCGGTTGGCCTTCGCTGTACCACGGGAAGATGCCGTTGCGATAGGCCGCGACCAGGCGCGCCACCGCGAGATCGGCGCCCGCGGCTAGCAGTCCGTTTGGCTCCGCAAGCGCGTGCTCCACCGGGGGAAAGGGGTCGTGCACGCCAAGCCACGGGATCATGGGGGGATTGTACGGTCGCCTGGGGTCGCGTCCAAAAGGATGCTTGTGCTTTTCGCCGCTGTGACAGAGAGTTGGTGCTCTTGACCTAGATCAAATTCGGCACACCGCGCGGGCTTTACGATGCCCTGAACCAGGGCCTTGAGCGCATGACAACAGTTGCTGATTCCCCGTATCACGGACACGGTGCCGCCGTGGATGGGGCGTCTGCTTGTTTCCATTGCGGCGAACCGGTGCCGCCCGACGGTCACCACGGGGTCGTGATGGATGGCGAGCGCCGTATGATGTGCTGCTCGGGTTGCGAAGCGGTGGCGAGAACGATCGTTGAGAACGGTCTCGGCGACTACTATCGGCAGCGGCGGGCGTTGCCGGCACGCACAGCCGCAATCGTGCCTGACGAGTTGCGCCAGTACGACCTGCCGGCCGTCGAGGCAAGGTTCGTCGACACCACCGAGCCGCAGGGCAAGCAAGCTTCGTTACTGCTCGAAGGTGTCGCCTGCGCGGCCTGCACCTGGCTGATCGAGCGCCGGCTCGGGCGCGTTCCCGGCATTGAAAGTACCACCGTGAATTACGCGACGGGTCGAGCGCGGGTGAAATGGGACGCGCGTCGGGTGCAGCTGAGCGATATCCTGCGTGCGGTGGCCGAGATCGGCTACCGCGCCTATCCCTTCGATGCCGTGGGCAGCGAAGCACTGGAGCGCCGCGAGCGGCGTAGCCAGCTCGCCCGGCTCTTCGTCGCCGGGCTGGGCATGATGCAGGTCATGATGTATGCGATTCCTGCCTATGTCGCCGACGGCGACATGAGCGCGGATATCGAGCAGCTGCTGCGCGTCGCGAGTCTCGTGCTGACGCTGCCGGTCGTGCTCTGGGCGGCCCTACCATTCTATCGGGGCGCGTGGCGCAGCATCGCGGCCGGCCGAGTCGGTATGGAAGTTCCGATCGCGATTGCCATTGTGATCGCATTTACGGTCAGCCTCGTCGCGACGATGCGGGGTGCGGGCGATGTCTACTATGACTCGATCGCGATGTTCGTCTTCCTGCTGCTTGGCGCACGCTACCTCGAGATGAGCATGCGGGTGCGGGCGGTGCGGGCGCAGCAGCGGCTCGTCAGGCTCGTGCCCGCAGTGGCCGAGCGTGTCATCGACCGGCGCGGCAGCACGGAGCCGGTGGCGGTGGCGAGCCTCCGGCCTGGGGACCGCGTGCTGGTGCGGCCGGGCGCGACGGTGCCCGCGGATGGTGTCGTTCTAGAAGGCGAGAGCACGCTGAACGAATCGGTGCTGACCGGCGAGTCGCGGTCGATTGGCAAACGCCCCGGTGAGGCCCTGGTGGGCGGTGCGCTCAACGTCCGGAGCCCGTTGGTGATGGAAGTGGGCCGGGTGGGCGAGGCGACAGTACTGGCCGGAATTCTGCGATTGATCGAGCGCGCCCAAGCGGAAAAGCCGCGTATCGCGCAGCTTGCGGATGCTGCCGCGCAGTGGTTTGTGGCGGCGCTACTCGTACTGGCCTTGGCCGCCGGCATCGCCTGGCAAGCGATCGACCCGCCGCGCGCCATCTGGATCGTCGTTGCCGTGCTGATCGTGACATGTCCGTGCGCGCTCTCGCTCGCGACGCCCGCCGCTCTGACGGCCGCGACCGGGCGGCTCTACGCCGCCGGCATGCTCGTGACACGCGGGCACGCCCTGGAAACGTTGGCACGGGCGACCCACGTGATCTTCGATAAGACCGGCACGCTGACGGGTGGGCAACTGGCCCTGATCGGCGTGCTGCCCGTTGGCGGTCTCAGTGCCCAGCAGTGCCTTGCGCTCGGAGCGGCCGTGGAGCACGGTTCCGAGCATCCCGTCGCACGTGCACTGGCTGCGGCTGCTAGTGAGCTGGGCCGCACGGGCGCGGCCGCCGAGGCGGCTCGCAACTTCCCCGGACAAGGGATGGAGGCGAGCGTCGAGGCCGCGCGTTATCGAATTGGCAGCCTCGCGTTTGTCGCCGCGCTGCACGGCCAGCCCCCGCCCGCGGAACTGATGATCACAGCGGACGATGTGTCGGTCGTCGCGCTGGGTGACGAACGCGGCTGGCTTGCGCGCTTCACTTTCAGCGATGCAGTGAGGCCCGGTGCGCGGCAATTGGTGCGCGACCTGCAGGCGCGCGGCCGGCAGGTGTGCCTGCTGTCGGGAGACCGGGTGCATCACGTCGAGCACGTCGCGCGCGAGCTGGGCATCGAGATCATGCGTGGTGCCGCAACGCCCGAGGCGAAGGTCGAGTTCGTCCGCGAGCTGCAGTCGCGCGGCGCCGTGGTGGCAATGGTCGGTGACGGCATCAACGACGCGCCGGTGCTGGCGCAGGCCCAGGTCTCGATCGCGATGGGTAGCGGCGCCGAGCTCGCGCAGGTCAACGCCGACATGGTGATGCTGTCGGATAGCCTATACGGGCTCGCCGATGCGTTCGACACGGCGGCGCGAACCCTGCGCGTCGTGCGCCAGAACTTCGCGTGGGCGATCGCCTATAACGCAGTCGCGGTGCCGCTCGCGCTGGCCGGTTGGGTAACGCCTCTGGTCGCGGCGATCGGCATGTCGGGGAGCTCGCTGTTGGTGGTCCTGAACGCCTTGCGCCTGTTGCGCTCGCCCGCTGCGGTAGAGCGGATGTCGCCGCATGCTGACTTTACCCCGGCGCCGGCTTGATCATGGATATCCTCTACATGTTGATCCCGCTGAGCGTGGTGCTGGTGTTCGCCATTGGCGCCGTGTTCTGGTGGGCCTTGGAGAGCGGCCAATTCGAAGATCTCGAAGGGCCAGCACACCGCATCCTGATGGACGACGATGCGCCGCCGCAGGCGCCGGATTCTCCCACCTGCGCTGGGCGCCGCGAAACGCGGAGGAACGAATATGACCAGCGCTGATGCGCGCCCGCCCAAAGCGAGCCGTGACCGGGCCGTCGCGGTGATTCAGGCCGAGCACCGCGCGCTCGAAATGGTGACGGCGGTGCTGCAACGCGTGCTGAGTGACGTGCAGCAGGGACTGGTCGAGCCCGACTGCAGGCTTCTCGCCGCGATGCTCTATTACATTGAGTCTTTTCCCGAACGCGAACATCACCCGAAGGAAGACGATTACCTGTTCAAGGCGCTGCGCGCGCGGACGCGGGAGGGCTCGGCGCTGCTCGACGAATTGCAGGGCGAGCACGTTCGCGGCGGGCAGATGATGGCCTACCTTGCCCAGACGCTGGTGCGCTACCAGGGCGGCGCGCCCGACGGGCTTGCCGCCTTCGCCGCGGCGGTGGACGCGTACGCGGCGCTGCTGGGCGATCACATGCGCAGGGAGGAGGACGTCATCCTGCCCCTTGCCGACGCGCATCTCACGGAATCGGACTGGGCGGCAATGGCTGCGGCCTTCACGGAGAACCGCGATCCGCTGTTCGGGGAGGAGGCCAGCGAGGAGATGCGGCGGCTGCGCCGGCGCATCACGAGTCTCGTTCCCCGGAAGCTGCAGTCGCTGTTGCGCCCGGAAGGCGAGTAAAGCGAAAACCAAGAAACACTATTAGCCGCAGATAAACGCAGATTAACGCGGACACAAAAACCCGCGTCAATCAATACACTTCTTCGTTATCGGCGTTCATCGGCGGCTAATAAAGTCTGTTCGGGGTTTGGGGTTCCGCGTTTCCGGTAAATGTAAATCTGCGTGTATCTGCGTTTATCTGCGGCTAAGTTTCGAATTACGATTCACGTTTCACGGAATTGATCCCTGTCGGCGCAACGCGTGATTGAGCGCGATCGCGACGGTGAAAACAGCGAGGGCGCCACCCTGGTGTGCTGCGCCAAGCGCGACCGGAACCGCAAGCAGCAGCGTGCTGATTCCCAACGCGATCTGCGTCGGGAGCGCGGCCAGCAGCAAATGCGCGAGCGTTCGCACGCGGCCGCCGACATTGCTACGCATGACTTTCACCCAGAAAATTGGCACCAGGACGGCCAGCACCCACGCGAACAGGCGGTGATCGAACTGCACCGTCGCCATGTTGTTGAAGAAATTCGCATACCACGGATCGAGCATGAAAACCTCCGGCGGAACGAGGTGGCCGTTCATGAGGGGAAACGTGTTATAGGCCTTGCCGGCCCTGATTCCTGCCACGAACGCACCGGTGATCGCCATCAGGCAAACCACGGCGGTGATCCACCATGCCATGCGCCGCAGCCGTCCAACGCTTTCTTCAGCGAACGCGGTTGCGCGGGGCCACAGCAGATCGAGCGCGATCCACAACGTTGCCGCGTAGATCAGGAAGGCGAGCGAAAGATGCGCCGTCAGGCGGTAGTGACTCACGCGCGGCTCGTCGACCAGCCCGCTGGCCACCATGTACCAGCCCATCGCCCCTTGCAGCGCTCCTAGCAGGAATATGCCGCCGAGGCGCATCGCGAGCTGCCGGTCGAGCCGCCGGCGCAGCCAGAAGTAGACCAGCGGAACGAAGAACGCGATGCCGATCAACCGGCCGAGCAGGCGATGGAAGTACTCGAGCCAGAAGATACCCTTGAACTCGTCCACGCTCATGCCCTTGTTGACCTGCCGGTATTCCGGCGTCTGACGGTATTTCTCAAACAGCTCCTGCCAGTCGTGGTCGCTCAAAGGGGGCACGGTGCCGACCAGCGGCTGCCACTCCGCGATGGAAAGACCTGAATGGGTTAGCCGCGTGACGCCGCCCAGTACCACCATGGCGAAGATCAGCGCGCAGCAGACGAGGAGCCAGGCTGCGACGGCTCTGTGATGGATATTTGTCATGAGCAGTACCGGCAGGCGCGACGCGCGGAATCGGCCCGCGTTGCGTCCACGCGAATTGTAGCGGATCCCCAATAGTACTGAACTCGGGTCCGTTGCAGTTGATTCAAGGCAAGAATTCTTGCGCTGCGGCATCGCGCCCGTGCGCCAGGCCCGACTCGCGGAAGCTTGATCTAAATCATGGGAGGGCCATTTTCCCTGGGATAGATTTGCCCGCTAATGCGGGGGCATCCCGCCCGAATGACTCAAGGAGGCGACATGGCTGACACGCGCAATCTACCGCCGGCGGACGATCTGCAGGAGCGCGAAGACGGCGTTCCCTTCATGCAGCAGCTGCTCGATAACCCGTTCCTGCTGCTGTTTTTCGGCGTCATGGTTCCTATGCTGGTCTACACCCTCTGGGGTGTCATAGAAATTCTGACGGTTCCCCTTGCCAAATAACTATCGGTTGATGCGTCGCGCGTCGTTTGAACGAGGAGTGTGGATATGAGCGCAATTCTGCCGCCGTCAGATCGACTCTGGTGGAAACAGCCTTTGGATCGCGTCGAGGGGACGTGGATTCTGCTTGCCTTTATCTGGTGCATGATCATGTTTTCCATGATGGTTGGCTGGCACATCTACGGCAAGCAGAACCTGTCAACCGAAACCTACAAGACCACCCCCGAGTTGTTCGCGGCGAAGACGCAGGCCGTGGTGGACAAGTACACCGTACGCAAGGAAACCGACAAGGAAATTCCGGTGGTGCATCCGCCTGCAGGCAGCGATGTTTATCTAATCGCGCGTCTCTGGGATTTTTGGCCGATCCTGGAACTCGAGAAGGACAAGACCTATCGCCTGCATCTGACCTCGATGGACTACAACCACGGTTTTTCGCTGCAACCCGTCAACATTAATATACAGGTCGTGCCGGGCTATGAGCATGTGGTGAAGGTGACGCCAAACCAGACTGGAACCTTCTCTATTGTCTGCAACGAATACTGCGGGATCGGCCATGCCAACATGGCCGGCCGCATCTACGTCAAATAGGGGGGGCGCCAATGACTACCTATCGCACCTGCCCGCGCTCCGGGCTGCAGTTCGACAGCCAGGCAGAGAAGCTGATACTGGCCAATGCCGTTGCCGGCGTGGTTTTCCTGCTGCTCGGCGGCGTCCTCGCGATCGGCGTGGTGCTGACCCGCTGGCCTGCAGTGCACTGGCTCGCCGCCGATACCTTTTACATGGTGCTGACCGCCCACGGCATCGACATGCTGATCTTCTGGATTATCTTCTTCGAGATCGCTGTCCTCTATTTCTGTTCCTCGACCCTGCTGCGCTGCCGCATCGCCACACCCCGCATTGCCTGGCTGGGCTTCGCCCTGATGCTGATCGGTTCTGTCACGACCAACGTTGCGGTGTTCAGGGGTGGATCGAGCGTGATGATGACCTCCTACGTGCCGATGATGGCTGAGCCGGCGTTCTATCTCGGCCTGATCCTGTTCGCGGTGGGCGCGCTGGTCGGCTGCTTCGTCTTTTTCGGCACTCTCGTCGTGGCCAAGAACGAGAAAACCTACCAGGGCTCGGTGCCGCTGGTCACCTTCGGCGCGATCACCGCCGCCATCATCGCGGTGTTCACCATCGTCTCGGGCGCGATCATCCTGATCCCGACTTTTCTCATGTCAGTGGGCATGGTCAAGGAGGTTGATCCGCTGATTTATCGTACGATCTGGTGGGCCTTCGGCCATTCCTCGCAGCAGATCAACGTCGCCGCGCACATTTCGATCTGGTATGCCATCGCGGCCATCTGCTTCGGCGCCAAACCGATGTCCGAGCGTGTGAGCCGCGGCGCCTTCCTGCTCTACATCCTGTTCCTGCAGCTGGCGAGCGCGCATCACCTGTTGGCGGACCCCGGACTGAGCACCGAATGGAAAGTGGTCAATACCAGCTACTTCATGTACTTCGCGGTGCTGGCTTCGATGATCCACGGCCTTACCATTCCGGGCGCCATCGAGGTCGCACAGCGCGAAAAAGGGTATACCAAAGGCCTATTCGAATGGCTCAGAAAAGCGCCCTGGGGCAATCCGGTGTTCTCCGGGATGTTCATTTCCCTGATCGGCTTCGGTTTTCTCGGTGGCATCTCCGGCGTGATGATGGGCACGGAACAACTGAACATGATCATCCACAACACCATCTACGTGCCCGGCCATTTTCATGCCACGGTGGTGATCGGCACCACGCTTTCGTTCATGGCTTTGACCTATTTCCTGATACCGGTATTGTTCAAGCGCGAAATGATCAGCCCGGGGCTGGCGAAGCTGCAGCCTTACCTGTTCGGCCTGTCGATGTACTTCTTCGTTCTGGTGATGATGGGCGCGGGAACCCTGGGCGTGTCTCGCCGTCATTGGGATATGGCCATGGGCGGTTCGCCGCTTGCCTACGAGTTTCCCGGCGCCGCCTACCTGATGATGGGCCTGGTCGGGATCGCGGGCATCGCGGCGATTGTCGGCGGCGCGCTCTATATCTACATTACCGTCGGCTCGCTGCTGTGGGGCAAGAAACTGGACGTCGGTGCGCTCAGCCAGAAGACGGTGCCGATTCCGGTTGTCCCCTCCACGGTCACGCTCCAGGCGCATGGATCGGCCGGTTTCGCTGCGCCGGGCACATTCGCCCTTGCGACAGTGTTCCTGGTGGCATTTGTTCTGTACTACTTCATCAACTGGAAATATCTGTCTCAGGTCTGGGGACTAAGCTGATGCCCTGCCGCGGACGTGCGCACTAATGCACTGGCCCGGACAACGACGCCTCGGCCGATGGTATCCGCTGCCGCAACACGCAGATCAAATACAGGCAGACATGGACACGACGCTACGCCTCAATGACGCCGCGCACCTCGCGCGCAAGGTCCTGGGGGTGTTCAAGCTTCGCATCGGTTTTGTCATCATGATCACCGCCTTGGCCGGCTTCGCCGTCACCCCCGGGGCCGGGCCTGGCGGAATCCCGCTCGCGGTGCTCGCGCTCGCCGTGCTGATCTCCTCGGCGAGTGCAGGCGCGTTCAATCAATATGTTGAGTACGAGACCGACCGCTTGATGCCGCGTACCCGCGGCCGCGCCTTCGCTACCGGCGAACTGCGCCATACGCGGGCATGGCTGGCGCTGATGGTCATCCTGCTTGCAGGATCGGTCGCGGCGGCGTGGTATGCGACCAATCCGCTCGCCGCAATGTACGTTTTTCTCGGCGCATTTTTCTACGCCGTCGTCTATACCGTCTGGCTCAAGCGCCGCACCTGGCTCAACATCGTCGTCGGCGGGCTGGCCGGGAGTTTTTCCGTGCTCGCAGGCGCCGCGGCGGCGAATCCGGAACTGGGCGCGGTGCCGCTGCTGCTCGCGCTGGTGCTGTTCCTGTGGACACCACCCCATTTCTGGAGCCTTGCCATCGCCAACAGTTCCGACTACGCAGCGGCGGGCGTGCCGATGCTACCGGTGGTCGTCGGGAATGCACGCGCCGCGCAAATCGTATTCGCCAGCACCCTCGCGCTGGTCGGCGTTTCGCTGCTCCCTGTCTTCTTCGGCGCGGGCCTGATCTATTTCGCTGGCGCCCTGAGCGGCGGTGCCTATTTCATTCGCAAATCGTGGCTACTGGCGCGCGCGCCCGGCCGCGAAACGGCGATGTGCTCGTTCCACGCTTCGCTGGCTCAACTGAGCCTGTTGCTCCTGGCGGCGATGACCGACGCGCTGCTATCCTGAGCGGGAACAGCTTTCGCCCGCGTGCCGCGGCCGAGCCCCGGCAAGCGCTGGTTTCGTCATCATATGCGACTTAGTCGACCAAAATTTCTGATGGTATACAGCGGTTGCGACGCGGCGTTCCGCGGCCGCCGGCGCCGGTGTTATGCCCAGGTGCTGCTGGCCGTGTTCTGCTGCGTGGCCGTCCCTGCCCTGGCGTTGGAAGGCGCTGCGCCGGGCGCGGCTGTCGCGCCGCCGTTATTCCCCGCCCTGGACCAGGCTGCCGCCTTGCGTGCCAGTCAGGCCGTAGTGGGGCGCGCCATCGGCGACTACGCTCTGCAGGACCGCGAGGGGGGAGCCGTTCGCCTGTCGAGCTACCGCGGCAAACCGCTGCTAGTGAACTTCATTTACACCGGCTGTTTTCAGGTCTGCCCAACGACCACCCGGGTGCTGCAACAGGCGGTTGCGGTCGCGCGGGAGGCCCTCGGCCACGGCCGGTTCAATGTGATCAGCATTGGTTTCAACCAGCCGGCCGATTCGCCGCAGGCGCTCAAATCCTTCGCTGCCCAGTACGGCATCAACTCGCCCAACTGGGAATTTCTCAGCCCGCCCGCTGCCATCGTGCCGGATCTGGCGCGCGACTTCGGCTTCGGCTTTGTCACCACCGCGGCAGGCTTCGACCACTTGCTGCAGGTCAGCGTGGTTGACGCCGACGGGCGCATCTATCGCCAGATTTACGGCGAGGACTACTCTGCCGACTATCTAATCGAACCGCTCAGGCAGCTCATCACCGGCACTCCCATTGCCGACGCTGTCAGCCTCTCCGCGATCCTCGATCAGGTGCGAATACTGTGCTCGGTATACGACCCGCGCACCGGCAAGTATCGCGTAGATTACGGACTCGTCCTCGAGATCGCCGGCGGCGCGACCTTCCTGCTTTGGATCATCTGGTTCTTCTTCAACGAATGGTTGACGCGCAGGCGCTCGGCTAGGCGCTCGATCACTTGATGCGCGTCGATCCGATTGGCACTGCCAGCGGCTGCGCGACCCATCGTTGCAGAAGCGGCATCAAATGAATATCAACGTTCTCAGCTCAACACGTAACGGCGCTCTGCTAGCCTACCATCGCATCGAGCACGGTTTTGATAAGGTATTCGGCGCTGCGCTCAATCCCTGGCGCCATCTCGGCGCACTCGCTTTCCTGTTCTTCTGGATTATCGCCGTCACCGGACTGTATCTTTACGCCGTGCTCGACACCTCGGTCGACGGCGTTTATCGTTCCATAAACTGGCTCTCGCGCGAGCAGTGGTACCTCGGCGGGGTGCTGCGCAGCCTGCACCGCTACGCCGCCGACGCCTTCCTCCTGGTGACGCTGCTGCATCTGCTGCGCGAATTCCTGCTCGGGCGCTACACCGGATTTCGCCACTTTTCCTGGCTCACCGGCGTAGCGCTGCTGTGGTTCATCTATATATCGGGCGTCGTCGGCATTTGGCTGAGATGGGACCAGCTGGCACAATTCTCCGCGGCCACTACCGCCGAATGGCTCGATGCGTTGCCTGTCTTCGCCACGCCGCTGATACGCAACTTCCTGAGCGCAAACGCGGTCAGCGACCGGCTGTTCTCGCTGTTCGTATTCGTTCATATCGGGGTGCCATTGTTGCTGATTTTCGGCCTGTGGTTTCACCTCCAGCGCATCAGCCGCGCCGAAGTGTTTCCTCCCCCTGCGCTTGCCGCGGGCTCGCTGCTTGCGCTGTTGGCGTTGTCTCTGGCGTTGCCGGTCGTGAGTCAGGCGGCGGCCGACCTTTCCCTGGTTCCGGGTCCGCTCGCACTCGACTGGTTCTACCTGTTCTGGCAGCCGCTGATGTACGCCACCTCGGCCGCCGCCGTGTGGGCGTTCCTAACCGGCGCGACTTTGCTCCTGTTCGCCCTTCCGGCCCTGCCGCATGGTGCTGCCGCGCCCGTCGCAGAGGTGCACCCGGAAAACTGCAACGGCTGCCGCCGCTGCTTCGAGGATTGCCCCTACACCGCCATCGTTATGGTGCCGCATCCGGGTGGAATTCCGGGCCGGCAGCTCGCCCAGGTGATTCCCGATCTCTGCGCAGGTTGCGGCATCTGCGCCGGCTCCTGCCCGTCCTCCACCCCTTTCCGCAGCACAGCCGAACTGGTTACCGGCATCGACATGCCGCAAATGCCGATCGGCAGGCTGAGACGGTCACTAGACCGGGGACTGGCGCAGCTCGAGGGCAAAAACGGCATGGTCGTGTTCGGCTGCGATCAAGGTGCGAATGTGTCGAGCCTGGCTGGCAAGGATCTCGCAAGTTTCAGCCTGATCTGCACCGGCATGCTGCCGCCCTCCTTCATCGAATACGCTCTGCGCGGCGGAGCCGCGGGTGTGCTGGTGACTGGCTGCCGCGCCGGCGGCTGCGCCTTCCGCCTCGGGAATCGCTGGGCCGAGGAGCGTCTCGCCGGATCGCGTGTACCGCATTTGCGCGCCCGCCCACCGGGCAATGTCCTGCGCCTCGCGTGGGCCGACCGCGGAGAGGAGGCCGAGCTTGCCGCCGCGGTCGATGATTTGCGGCAGTCGCTGGCGGCAGAACGCTTGCACAATAAGGATCCAATCGCGGATCCGATCGTTCCATCGACTAAGATGACAGCCCATGGCTAGACCGATTTCCTGGATAGGCCAGGCGCTGCTCTACGGACTGTTCGCGCTGATCATCGGCTATTTCTCCAGTTCGCCGCCTTACCGGCATTTGCCGGCCGACCAAGCGCTGATCAAGCTGAGTTTCAGTCATGAAGGCAAGCTGGTCTCGGCATGTCGCCAGCGCACGGCAGAAGAACTCGCAAAACTGGCACCGAACATGCGCGCGCCCATGGACTGCCCGCGCGAGCGCTCGCCGGTCACCGTCGAAATCGATCTGGACGGCGCCCCCGCCTACCGGCATGTGGCGACGCCCTCCGGTCTGTCCAGGGATGGCCCCTCGACCGTCTATCACCGATTCGCCTTGCTGGCGGGGGAACATCGCCTCGCAATTCGCCTGAACGACGACGCACGCACCAGTGGTTTCAACTACCGGCGCGAGGAAATGGTGACACTGAAACCCGGCAAGGTGCTGGTGATCGACTTCAACCAGGAAGCAGGCGGGATCACCCTGAAATGATCGCGCCGACGATTCCTCTGCCCGCGTATGCACTGCCGCCGCCGGACAGCGCCAGGCAAGCGCTGGCCCGAGCCTGGCTGTGGCTGGGCCTGCTTTCGCTGATCGGGTCGGGCGTGTTCGCGGTGTTGCTGGTGCTATCGCGCACCTCGGTTTTGCATAACCTTTTTCCCGTCGCGGATTTTTTCCGCGTCGCGCTGGTGGCCCATGTCGACCTGTCGGTGCTGGTGTGGTTCACCGCCATTGCCGGAATGCTGTGGAGCATCAACAGCTCTGCACAGGCCATGAGCTCGGGCTGGCTTGCCCTATGGGGCTGCGCGCTCGGCGTGGCGCTGATGTCGCTCGCGCCGTTCATCGGCCGCGGCGAACCCATACTGGCGAATTACATTCCGGTACTGAGAGACCCGATCTTTATCTCGGGACTGCTCGCGTTCGGTGCCGGTTTCACCGCACTGGTGCTGCGCAGCCTCGTTCTTGCCCCGGCCCTGGGACTTAGTTTCGACGGTGGCGGCGCCCTCCGCTTTGGCCTGAATGCGGCTGCCGTCTCTGCCGCCGTGGCAATACTGGCGTTCGCATGGTCCTATGCCGTGGTCCCGGCATCGCTGGACAGCAAGGCGTATTACGAAATCCTGTTCTGGGGTGGCGGCCACGCGCTGCAATTCACCTGGACACTGCTGATGCTGGTGGCATGGATCTGGCTCATCAGCGCCTGCGGCGCGCGCGTGCCGCTGAGTCCACGGGTGGCAGTGCTGATGTTCCTGCTGGCCCTGGTGTGCGTATTCGTCACCCCCTACGCCTATCTGGCGTATGGCGTCGCCTCGGTCGAACACCGCAATCTGTTGACCTGGGCCATGCGTTTTGGCGGCGCACTGGCGATCCTGCCGATGAGCTTGGCGGTGCTGGTGGCGCTGCGCCTGGCCTCGGATATGCGCGAGGACGCAAGGCCGCTGCGCGCGGCACTCATTTTTTCGGTCGTGTTGTTTGCGGTCGGCGGTGTAATTGGCATCTTCATCAGCGGCAACAATGTCAAGATTCCCGCCCATTACCACGGTTCTATCGTCGGCGTGACCCTTGCCTTGATGGGGCTGGTCTACCACCTGCTGCCGCAACTAGGCTATGCCACGCCCGTCGGCAGGCTGGCCAACTGGCAGCCCGTCGTTTACGGCGTGGGACAATTGATGCACATCGCCGGCCTGCTATGGTCGGGGGGCTATGGTGTACAGCGCAAGGTGGCCGGCGCCGAGCAGGCGCTCAGGACCAGCGGTGAAATCGCCGGGATGGGACTAATGGGCCTGGGTGGACTCGTCGCCATCATCGGCGGCCTGCTTTTCGTGGTGGTGGTGATCCGCGCCGTGCGCAACGGCAGGAGCGAGACCGGGCGATGATCAAACGCCTGCAGCGCGGCATGCAGTGGCTGTTCATGGGCGTCGAGGCGCTGTTCAATGCCGCCTTCGGCGACAGGCTCAATCCGCTCTATCACCTCGGCGCCATCAGCTTCTTCCTGTTCTGGATCGTCGCAATCAGCGGGCTTTACCTTTACATCTTCTTCAAGACTGGCGTAGCTGACGCCTATGCATCGGTTCAAGCCCTGACCGAGGGGCAATGGTATGCCGGCGGCATCATGCGCAGCGTTCATCGCTACGCCTCCGACGCCATGGTGCTGACCATGCTCGTGCACATGCTGCGCAACTTCGCCTTCGACCGGTTTCGCGGCTTTCGCTGGTTTTCCTGGATGACGGGCGTGATGCTCATATGGCTGGTCTATGTTTCGGGAGTCAACGGCTATATGCTCGCCTGGGACAAGCTGGCGCAATTCGTGGTCGTCGCCAGCTTCGAATGGCTCGACTGGCTGCCGATATTCAACGGCGCCCTGATCCGAAACTTTATCTATCAGTCGAGCGTCAACGACCGCTTTTTCTCGCTGCTTTCCTTTATTCACCTCGGCCTGCCCCTGCTGGTGCTGCTGCTGATGTGGATCCATGTGCAGCGCGTGCCCAAGGCGAGCACCAATCCGCCGCCGCCTATCATGTGCTGCCTGCTGCTTACCCTGCTTGCATTGGCCTTGTTCGAGCCGGCGCTGAGCCAGGGCGGCGCGGCGGATTTCGGTACGGCGCCAAGCAAGCTTGCGTTCGATTGGTTCTATCTGATGGTGTTTCCGCTGCTGTACATCTGGCCGTTGGGCCGAGTCTGGCTGCTGCTCTCCGCGGCGACCGCAGTCTTCGCCGCCCTGCCTTGGCTGCCACCCAAATTCCGCCGCGACGCAAAACGTCAATTCCAGATGTGGCTGCACCCTGACCGGCGCAATGTCGCGATACGCGGGGGCGAGACCGTTCTCGAAGCAGGCCTGCGCGCCGGGATCGGCTTGCCGTTCGAGTGCCGCAACGGCGCCTGCGGCAAATGCAAATGCACCCTCCTCCATGGCAGCGTCGACTACGGAGTCTATCAAGCGAGTGCGCTGACCGAGACCGAGAAAGCGCTGGGCAAGGCGCTCATGTGTTGCGCTGTTCCCCGATCCGACCTGGAAATCGAATACGAGTCGGGCGATGCGGCCACGGCTGCAACCGTGCAGACCTGTATCGGACGCGTGCACAGCATGGAGCGCCTGTCCGACGAGGTCATGCGGCTCATGATTTCTTTGCCTGCGGGCGAGACTCTGCGCTTCGTCGCCGGCCAGTACATCAACATCCTGCTCGCGGACGGACAACGGCGCGCTTTTTCGTTCGCCAATCCGCCGCATCAAAGCGAATACATCGAATTGCATGTCCGTCTGATCGCCGGAGGCCGGTTCACGACCTACGTGTTTACTCAAATGAAAGTCGGCGATGATTTGCGCTTCGAAGGACCGCTGGGTTTGTTCAGCTTGCGTGAGAGCGCGCGGCCGATCATATTCATCGCCGGTGCGACCGGCTTCGCGCCGGTCAAGAGTATCGTAGAGGACGCGTTTCATCGGGGCATGCGTCGACCGATGCTGCTGTATTGGGGGGTGCGACGACGCAAGGATCTCTACATGATGGAACTCGCTCAGCGCTGGCAGCAGGAGCACGACAATTTCAAGTTCGTGCCGGTGCTGTCGGAGCCCAAGCCGGAAGATCAATGGCAGGGCCGCAGCGGACTCGTGCATAAGGCCATTCTGGGTGACTTTCCGGACCTTAGCGGCTACGAAGTCTATGTCTGCGGCTCGGTGAAAATGGTAGACACCGCATTCCCCGCGTTCCTCCAACGGGGACTCGCCGAAGAGTATTGCTTCTCCGACGCCCGCTTGCCATCGGGTTGCTGATTGATGCGCATCGCGACAATCATCCTCGGGATGCGATTGCGTGTTATGACAAACCGCTCCACGGAGAATTCATCCAAATAAAACTCGGACTTATGCTCTGGTTGCAGCTAACGGTGCTGCTGCTGGCGATCGGCCTGGTCAGCGTGTTTTCGATCCCGCTGATCTACCTCGCATATGGCGCAACTTCGGTCGAGCACGGGCATCTGCTGACCTGGCTGATGCAGTTCGGCGGCGGGCTGGCGATCGTGCCGCTCGGCGCCGCAGTCGCTTGGGGGTTGTGGCGCGGTGGGCTGCTGTTCGTCGTGGTGGTATTGCAGGCGGTATGGCGTGCGCGACGCGGGCGCAGGGGCGGCGGCGGTGGCTGAAGCGGACCCGCGGGAGACTGTGGCGCGCGCGGCGCGGGTGCTCGCGCGCAGCGCGACGGCAGGCGCCGTCCTCGTGTTCATCGTGCTCGTTGCGAGCGCGTTCTTGCGGCTGGCGCAGGCTGCCGAGGCGTGGCCGGACGCGATCGTCGTCGTGCGATTCGCTCATCGCATCGCGGCGGCCGGTGTGGGATTCCTGGTCCTGGTGATCGCGGTCGTGTGCTGGAGCGTGCGAAGGCGGCAGCCCGGAGAGGCGATGGTGGCTGCCGGTCTGGTGGCCCTCACGATTTTTCTCTCAGTGCTCGGTCGTGCGACGCCCGGCAGCGAGCTGCCGGCGGTGACGCTGGGCAACCTTTTGGGCGGTATGGCGATGATGGGCCTGTTGTGGTGGCTTCGCCTCGGTGCGCGGGAGACCCGATTGCCGCCGGTTGCCGCCGCGTCCGCATTCTGCTGGATGGGAGTCGCGCTGCTGGCGATCCAGCTGGCGCTGGGTGCGCTCGTCAGCGCCAGCCACGCGGCGGGAAGCTGCACCACGTTCCCCGACTGCCACGGCTTCTGGTGGCCCGCCGATGCGCCGCTTGCGGCCCTCGATCCCGGGCAGATATTCGAACCGCTGTCGGACGCCGCTCCCGGCACGGAAACGCGGCGCCAGGCGCTGCACATGCTGCACCGATTCGGCGCGGTGGTGGTGTTGGCATACTGGTCCATCCTCGCTGTCATCCTGCGTGCGCGGAGCCTGGCAATCGCGAAAGCCAGCGCGGTGGTCACGTTGATGCTGATCGCGGAAGCGGTGCTCGGCTTCGCCGTGGTGGGCACCTCCGCCATTCTGGCCGCGGTCGCCCACAACGCCTGGGCGGCCCTGACGATGCTGACGGCGGTTCGTGCAGCGTGTCAGTCGAGGCTGGCGGAGGAAGCGAGCGTGTCCGCCGCGTGCCAGACCGTCACCTCGAAGTGACCCGCGGGATCGAACCGGCACCGGTAATCGAAGCCGTTCGCCTTGAGGGTTCTGAACAGCGGACGCGGTTCGCAGGGCACGAGCATGACCACTTTCGACCCGCGTGGGAGCGCTTCGAGCGTTTCGAGCATGCATTCGAACGGCCGCGGTGGCTCCCACCCCCGCGCATCGATGTTTCGAAACAGCTCGAGTATTTTGCGCTCGGTGCCTTCACTCATGGCGTGGCCCGTCTGCTGCGAACGTATTCAGCCGGGTTTCACGGGAATCCGCTTGCCCGCAAGACCTGGCATGCCGCGGTCAGAATAGGCAGGCCCCCGGGGTGCTGCCTTGATACCCATCAAGAAATGGAAAGGGGAAGCCCCGCTTTCGGGGCTCAGGACTGCGCGCGTGCTTCGCTCCAAGGCTCGAGCACGAGGTGGAACACCGACAAGTCGATGGCCAGGCGCGCGCGCAGCGGCTCGGCCACCGAGATGTAAATACGGTCGCCATAGCGCGCCAGCCGGGCGAGCATGCGTTCCAGGTAGAGCAGCTGCTGTTGTTGCGCTTCCTCGACAATCAGCGTCACGCGGGCCTGGGTTCCCCGCAGCAGTCGGGGCAGCCTACGTGCGCATCGCGCGTAGAACGCGCGCCCCAGCGCTCCCTTTAACCGGATCTCCAGCTGCGGTGCCAGCCCTTGTTCGAGTTTCAGCTCGACCGCGGCGCCGGCCCGCGCCAGGTGCCGCCCGACGGCGCGCTGGAGCGCGACGAACCACCGCGTGGCCGCGGCGCCGTCGGTTGTGAACGCTCCCCGAAAATGCCGCTCGACAAAGTCCCGCATTGACAGCGCCGCGATCCAGTCCATCACCGCGAGCGGGATCTTGGTGGGTGCTGTCCAGGGCAGGCTGCGCAGAAACTGAAGAACGCGCGGCACGCCGCCCGGCAGGAGTCCCTTCACGAGAAGGCGGGTTAAGATCGAGACGCGCTCACCCAGCGTGTAATTGCCGCGATAAATCGGCGCGCGCATATGGCGTGCCTTGTTGCGAACGCGCCGCGCGATGCCGCGGTCGCTCAGCAGGCGCCGGTAGAGCCTCTGATAGCCGGCAATCATCTCCTCGTAGCTCATGCGTTTCGGCACGACATTGGTCGCAAGCTGCGTGTTATCGCTGGCATCGGCTTCCCCGAGCAGCCGTCCCTCCTTGCGCAGCCGCTCGTGGAGGGGCGTCTTGGGCAGGGCCGTGAGCAGCCCGATCATCGCGACCTGGATCCCTGAGCTCGAGATGAAGCGTTGCTGCCGCTCGAAGGTTGCCGGCGTGTCGTTGTCGAAGCCGACAATGAATCCCCCCAGCACGTCGATGCCATGCGCGAAGATGCGCCGGATCGAGGTCAGGACGTCCTCATGGGTGTTCTGCGTCTTGCGGGTTTCCTTGAGGGTCGCCTCGTCGGGGGATTCGATGCCGATGAACACCCACTCGAAGTTGGCCTCGCGCATGAGCTGCAGCAGCTCGGTGTCCTGCGCGAGATTGAGGGAGGCCTCCGTGCCGAAGTTGAACCGGTAGTCGTGACGCAGCTGGTAATCTCGGAGAAAACGCAGGAGCTCCTTGGCGACCGCCTTGTGTCCGATCAGGTTGTCGTCCACGAAAAACGCGTTGCGCACATGAAGCGCCCGCAACGCGTCGAGCTCGCGCTCGACCTGCGGCAGGGTCTTCCAGCGCGGCCGGCGCCCGAACATCACGATGATGTCGCAAAACTCGCAACGGAACGGGCAGCCGCGCGAGAACTGCAGCGTCGCCGTTGTGTAGTGCCGGAGCTTGAGCAGGTCGAAACGCGGCACCGGTGAGTCGGCCAGCGCGACCGTACCCGTTTCGCGGTAGAGCGGGCGGGGCCGGCCGGCGGTATAGTCGCAGCAGAACGCCTTCCAGATGTACTCCGCCTCGCCGGACACCACGGTATCGGCAAGGGCCGCGTAGCGCTCGGGACAAAGTGACGCGTAGCTGCCGCCCGCGACGGTGTAGTAGCCCTGCCTGCGGAAATGGCGCAAGAGCTCCGCCTGGCGGCGGTGCTGCGCGCCCATCCCGCACACGCCGACGATATCGGCGTCAGGTTTCAGCGGCACGGGTTCGATGTTCTCGTCGATGATCCGCACCTCCCAGTCCGGCGGGCACAGTGCGGCGAGCGTGGCGAGACCGAGCGGGGGATTGACCGCGCGCTTGCCCGAGAGGATCTCGCGCAGCGCCCAGCGGAAGCTCCAGAAGCTTTCGTTGAAGCGGGGATTGACCAGCAGCAGTCGGACGGTCACGTGTTATGGCGCTGCATCAATGCGAGCATGACTGGATCGAGGTAGTGCAGTTCGTTGGGCGGCTTGTTCGAAATCGAAGCGGGCCGATCCAGCGGCCCCGGCGCGAACCACGCCAGACGGCGATGAAGCTTGACGACTTTTCCCACGATCAGCAGCACGGGCGACTTGAGGCCAACGGCGGCCACGAGATCGGGCAGGGTTTCGAGGGTGCCGGGAACTACACGCTGCTCTTGCGTGGTGCCCGACTGCACCGCTGCCGCCGGCGTTGTCACGGGCAGGCCGTGCCGTACGAGCTGGCGGCAAATCTCCGGCAGCCCGCCGAGGCCCATGTAGATGACGGCGGTCTGGTGCGGGCGTGCGAGCGCTTCCCAGTCGAGGTTGACCGTGCCGTCCTTCAGATGCCCGGTCGCGAAAATGCAGGACTGCGCGTAGTCGCGGTGGGTGAGCGGGATGCCCGCGTAGCTGGCAATGCCGTTTGCCGCAGTAACACCCGGCACCACCTCGTACGGTATGCCGCAGCTCGCGAGCGCCTCGAGTTCCTCCCCCCCGCGCCCGAAAAAGAATGGGTCACCGCCTTTCAGCCGCGCCACGCATTTGCCCGCGAGCGCGAGGCTGACCAGCAGTTTGTTGATCTCCTCCTGCGGCATCGAATGACGGCTGCAGCGTTTGCCGGCATAGATGCGTTCGGCGCTGCGCCGAGCGAGCGCTAGGATGCCATCGCCAATCAGGTTGTCGTAGACCACGACGTCCGCCTGCTGCAGCCGCCGCAGGGCGCGCAACGTCAACAACTCGGGATCACCGGGTCCGGCGCCGATCAGGTAAACGGTACCCGTGCCACCGTGATTCGGGAGCGAGCTGGGTATGCCCTGAACTTGCACGAATCGCCTCCTTGCAAAAACGTGTGACAGACTGACTTCAGAGGGAGTTTACGAGACGAAGGCAACCGGGAACCTTGATCCATATCAATGATGGGGTCGCGCCGGGGAGGGATACTGCGTCGCGAGATTTCGCGCATTTCTTATTTCATTTCGAAGACCGGGAGTTAGCCATGACCACGATTCATCCAGGCTTTGCAGCGGCGACCGTTTCCGCGATAACTGCAGCGTTCCTGGCAGCCGGGCTTGCCGTTGCACAGGAAAAGCCGAAGGCGCAGCCCAAAATGCCCCCCGGGGTCACGGAAGAGGAGGTGCGCTATCAGGCTGGCGGTTCGCCTCTGGCCGGCATGGACATGCACCAGGACGTCAATCCCAAGGCGCCGAAGATGACGAAGCCGGAATTCGACCGCGCGCGCCAGGTCTACTTTGAGCGCTGTGCCGGTTGTCACGGCGTGCTGCGCAAGGGCGCGACCGGGAAGCCGTTGACACCCGATATCACGATTCCCCGGGGCACGGACTACCTCAAGGTGTTCATCAACTACGGCTCTCCCGCCGGCATGCCGAATTGGGGCACTTCCGGTGAGCTCACCGATAAAGAAGTCGACATGATGGCGCGGTACGTGCAGCAGACCCCGCCGACTCCGCCTGAATTCGGTATGGCCGAGATGAAGAAGTCGTGGAAACTGATCGTGCCGCCGGAGCAACGCCCAAAGAAGAAGATGAACAAGTACAACATCGATAACATCTTCTCCGTCACGCTGCGCGACTCAGGTGAAGTGGCGTTGATCGACGGCGACACGAAGAAGATCATCAACATCGTCAAGACCGGTTACGCGGTGCACATCTCGCGCACTTCGGCATCGGGGCGCTACATCTACGTGATCGGGCGCGACGCCAAGATCAATATGATCGACCTTTGGATGGAGAAGCCCGAAAACGTTGCCGAGATCAAGATCGGGCTCGAGGCGCGCTCGGTCGACACGTCCAAGTACAAGGGCTACGAGGACAAGTACGCGATCGCCGGTTCCTACTGGCCGCCGCAGTACACGATCATGAAGGGCGACACGCTCGAGCCGCTCAAAGTCGTCGCCACTCGCGGCATGACGGTGGACACGCAGGAGTACCATCCCGAGCCGCGCGTCGCCTCGATCGTATCCTCGCACTTCCATCCCGAGTTCGTCGTGAACGTGAAGGAGACGGGCCAAACGCTGATGGTCAACTATTCGGACATCAACAACCTGAAGGTCACCTCGATCGGCACAGCGAGATACCTGCACGACGGCGGGTGGGACTCGACCAAACGCTATTTCCTCGTGGCGGCCAATCAGTCTCACAAGATCGCGGTGGTCGATGCCAAGGATAACAAGCTGGTCACGTTGATCCAGGTCGGCAAGATCCCGCACCCCGGACGCGGCGCCAATTTCGTCGACCCGAAATTCGGGCCGGTGTGGGCTACCGGACACCTTGGGGACGAGACGATCGCGCTCATCGGCACGGACCCGGCAAATCCGCAGGTGCACTACAAGGGACACCCCGCAAGCGCATGGAAGGTCGTGCGCACACTCAAGGGCCAGGGTGGCGGCTCGCTTTTCATCAAGACTCACCCGAAATCGAGCAATCTTTACGTCGACACGCCGCTCAACCCCGATCCCAAGATTAGCCAGAGCGTGGCCGTGTTCGATATCAAGAACCTCGAAAAGCCGTACGTGGTGCTGCCGATTGCCGAGTGGTCCGGCGTTAAGGAAGGCCCGCGGCGCGTGGTCCAGCCCGAGTACAACAAGGCCGGAAACGAAGTCTGGTTCGCGGTGTGGAACGGCAAGGAGCAGGAATCGGCGATCGTGATCGTCGACGACAAGACGCTCAAGTTGAAGCACGTCATCAAGGACAAGCGCTTGATCACCCCGACCGGCAAGTTCAATGTATATAATACGCAGCATGACGTTTACTGAAAAAGGAGCTGCAATGCGCGGTCGTATCCTGTTCGTAACTTTCCTGGTCACTGCCGGCGTCAGCGCGATGCCGGCGGCGCAGGCCAGCGAGACCCTGCTCAAGAAGTACAACTGCACGGCGTGCCACGCGGTCGACAAGAAGCTCGTCGGTCCCGCGTACAAGGACGTGGCGAAAAAATACAAGGGTCAGAAGGACGCCGCTGCCAAGCTCGCCGCAAAGGTGAAAAAGGGCGGGTCGGGCGTGTGGGGGCCCATACCGATGCCGCCCAATGCAGCGGTCCCCGACGCCGATCTGAAGAAGATGGCGGATTACATCCTCGCGCTCTAGGATTTTGGCGGGGTAAATCCCGCCAAAATCCTGATGCAAGATTTCGCGGTCGCACCAGGCATCATCTCTCGCGCGGAGACCCGCGGCGTGCGACTGGGCGCCCCTGGCGTCTGACCCGATGCAGGTTCCTTGAGAATTTGTCGGGTGAATGCCCGACAAATTCTTGATCCAAATCAACACGTCCGGGCTCTGACTCCCGCATGTTCTGTGCATGTCTTTTTTCCATCGAGCGCTGTGGTTGGTGCCTGCCCTGATGTGCACGGCGAGCGTTGCGGCAGGACAGACGGTCGGCGCGACTCGGCAGAAGGAGTTGGTCCGCCTCGTGCGCCAGGACTGCGGTTCCTGTCACGGCATGACGCTCAAAGGCGGGCTCGGGCCGCCGCTCACAGCGCAGGCGCTGAAGGAGAAGTCGGCCGAGGGCCTGAGGGCGACCATTCTAGGAGGACGGCCCGGCACGCCGATGCCGCCGTGGCGCGGGTTCATGAACGAGGCGGATGTCGATTGGATCGTGAACGAATTGCTCAAAGGATTCCCGGTTGAACGCTAGGAATTTGTCGAACTATCGTCCGACACATTCCTAATGTGGGACGGTTTGCGGCAAAACAGCGAGCGCAAAATGAAAGATCCCAGATTGCTCCTGATCGGCGCGGCGCTTGTGCTTGCTAGCTGCGCGCAGATGGAGCTGCGCGGCACGGGCGATCTCGGTGTCATCATCGAACGCGCGGCGGGCCGCGTGCAGATCGTGGACACGACCCGGGAGACCAAACTGGGAACCGTCGAGGGGCTGGGCGATCTGTCGCACGCCTCGGTCGTCTTTTCGCGGGACGGACGCTATGCCTACGTGTTCGGGCGCGATGGCGGACTCACCAAAGTGGATCTCCTGCGCATACGCATCGATCGGCGCGTGATGCAATCCGGCAACAGCATCGGCGGCGCCATTTCGCAGGACGGAAGGCTCATCGCCGCTGCGAACTACACGCCCGGTGGCGTGCGCGTCTTCGACGCGGAAACGCTCGAGCTGCTCGCCGACATCCCCGCCACCTACGGGGACGGCAGCCAGCGCGCGAAGGTCGTCGGCCTCGAGGACACGTCCGGGAACCGCTTCGCCTTCAGCCTGTTCGAGGCCGGGGAAATCTGGGTGGCCGACCTCTCGGCGCCGCGCGCGCCACAAGTGAGGAAGTTCAGGGACATCGGCCGGCAGCCCTACGACGCGCTGGTCACGCCCGACGGGCGCTACTACATCGCGGGCCTCTTCGGTGAGGACGGCGTCGCGATGCTCGATCTGTGGCATCCCGAGCGCGGCGTGAAGCGCGTGCTTGCCGGCTATGGCAGGGGCGAGCAGCCGCTTCCGGTCTACAAGATGCCGCACTTGGAAGGCTGGGCGATGGCTGGCAGCCTGGCGTTCCTGCCTGCCGTCGGCCGCCATGAGGTGCTGGTCGTCGATACCGCGACCTGGGGCGAAGCCGGACGGATCAAGGTCGCCGGCCAGCCGGTGTTCGTCATGGCGCGGCCCGACGGGCGCCAGGTCTGGGTCAACTTCGCGTTTCCGGACAACGATAAGGTCCAGGTGATCGATACCGAGACGCGCAGGATCGTGAAGACGCTCGTTCCGGGGAAAGCGGTGTTGCACATGGAATTCACGCCGCGCGGCGAGGCGGTGTGGATCTCGGCCCGCGACGAGGGCCGTGTCCTGGTCTACGACACGGCGACGCTCGAGCACCGCGCGCTGCTACTCGCCGACAACCCGAGCGGAATCTTCTTTACCTCGCGTGCTTTCCGGATGGGGCTGTGACATGGATGGGCTCGAGCTGCAGTTGCTGAACGACTTTCAGCGCGGCTTTCCGCTGTGCCCGGAGCCGTTCGGCGAAATCGCGCGGCGCTGTAACATCGACCCGGCGAAGGTCATCGGGGCGTACAGGAAGCTTGCGGCGGAAGGTGCCGTGAGCCGCATCGGTGCGGTGTTCGCGCCTAACTGCGTCGGGGCGAGCACGCTGGCCGCGATGCGGGTGCCCCAAGAGCGCCTTTCGGAGGTTGCGCAATGCGTCAGCGCGTACCACGAGGTCAATCACAATTACGAACGCGAGCACGACTGGAATCTCTGGTTTGTCGTGACTGCGCCGGACAAGGCGCGGCTGACCGACGTGTTGGCGGAAATCGAGCGGGAGTGCGGCCTGGGGGTCATGTCATTGCCGCTCGAGGAGGACTTTCACATCGATCTTGGCTTCGACCTGCGCGACGGCACGGTGCCGGCGCGAGGCTCGCGGCCCGCCGTAGGGCCTCTCGAGCTGACTGCCGACGAGTCCGCGCTTGTGGCCGCCCTGCAGCCGGGAATCCCGGTGGCTCCGCGGCCGTACGCGGAGCTGGGGCGTCGCGCGGGCATGACCGAGTCCGGAACGATTGCGCAGCTTCAGCGCTGGCTCGGGGCGGGCGTCATCCGGCGCTTCGGGGTCGTGGTCCGGCATCACGAGCTCGGTTTCGGCGCCAATGCAATGGTCGTGCTGGATGTCCCCGATCCAGAGGTGGGGCGCGCCGGGCGCCGTCTGGCCGCGGCGCACGGGGTCACGCTTTGCTACCGGCGTCCGCGCGCGCTGCCGCAATGGCGCTACAACCTGTTCTGCATGATCCACGGCCGCAGCCGCGAGGCGGTTCTGGCACAGCTCGCGCCGCTGTGCGAGCGCGGCGGGCTTGCGGATTATCCGCGGGAGGTTCTCTTCAGCTGCCGCCGCTTCAAGCAACGCGGCGCCCGTTACGTGGAGGAAGCGGCTCATGGATGAGCTCGACCGCGCTGTCGTGAACGCGTTCCAAGGCGACTTTCCGGTGACGCAGCAGCCGTTCCGCGATGCGGCGGCCCGGCTCGGCATGAGCGAGGAAGAGCTCATCGAACGCATTCGGCGACTGCTCGACCAGCGTGTGCTGACGCGCTTCGGGCCATTGTGGCAGGTCGAGCGCCTGGGGGGCGCGTATGCGCTGGCGGCCATGAAGGTTCCACGCGCCGAATTCGAGCGGGTGGCGGAGAAAGTGAACGCCTTGCCCGAGGTTGCGCACAACTACGAGCGCGAGCATGCGTTCAACATGTGGTTCGTGCTGGCCACTGAAACGCCGGCGGCGCTCGACGACGCGGCTGCCCGCATCGAGCGGGAGACCGGCCATCGTGTCTACCTCATGCCCAAGGCCGAGGAATATTTCGTCGGCCTGACGCTCGCCGCATGAACGCCCCCGTCGAACCCTTCGTTCCGGACGCTGTGGACCGGCGCATCGTCGTTGCGACCCAGGCCGGCCTGCCGCTGGTGCCGTGTCCCTACGATGCGGTGGCCGAGCAGGTCGGCGTCTCCGCGGAGGAGGTGATGTCCCGTATCCGCAAAATGCTCGCCGCAGGCGCGATTCGACGGATCGGCGTCGTGCCGAATCACTACGCGCTCGGTTACCGCTCCAATGGGATGAGCGTTTGGGACGTGCCGGACGATCAAGCGGACGAGCTCGGGCGCCGAATCGGGGCGTTGCCGTTCGTGACCCACTGCTATCTGCGCGTCAGGCACCTGCCGGATTGGCCGTACAACCTCTTTGCCATGGTGCATGGCAGGAGCCGTGCAGACGTCGAGGCCAAGGTGCAGGAAATCGCGGCGCTTGCGGGCGACGCCGATTGCGGCCACGAGGTGCTCTACAGCACCCGCATCCTGAAGAAAACGGGGCTGCGCCTCAAGAACATTGACGAGTGATGGAAACTGGTGATGAGTACTGGTGATAGGAACTGGTGATGAGTGCTGGTAATGTAACCGCTTAACTGCTTAACTGATTTTCCATCACCATTTTCCATCACCATTTTCCATCACCATCGTTCATCACCATTAATCATCACTTCTTGGTTCAAATGATAAGTGATGAGTAAAGAGCGATCTGGCGTGCCATGTTTAGAGTGACGCAATTCATGCAGGAGCTGCGGGACCCGACGCCGCTCGGACCGAAGCGGACTCCGCCGGGGCCCGTCGTGATCTGGAACCTGATTCGCCGCTGCAATCTCACCTGCCAGCATTGCTACTCCATTTCGGCGGACCGGGATTTTCCCGGTGAGCTCTCGACCGCCGAGATCCATACCGTCATGGACGACCTGAAGCGTTTCGGCGTTCCGGTGCTGATCCTCTCCGGCGGCGAGCCGCTGCTGCGGCCCGACGTGTTCGACATCGCCCGGCGCGCGAAAGCAATGGGCTTCTACGTCGGATTGTCATCGAACGGCACGCTGATCGGCGCGGAAAATATCGACCGCATTGCCGCCATCGGCTTCGACTACGTCGGCGTGAGTCTCGACGGCATCCGGGAGACGCACGACCGTTTTCGCCGCAAGCGCGGGGCGTTCGAGGCTTCCCTTGCCGGGATCCGGCTCTGCCGTGATGCCGGCATCAAGATCGGCGTTCGGTTCACGGCCACGCAAGACAACGCGCACGACCTGCCGGGGCTGCTCGCGCTGGTGGACGAGGAGGGCATCGACAGGTTCTACCTCTCCCATCTCAATTACGCGGGGCGCGGCAACGTGAACCGCAAGCACGATGCCGTTCTGGCGACCTCGCGTCGCGTCATGGACGTGATCTTCGACGCGTGCTGGGACCATCTCGAACGGGGCGCGTCCAAGGAATTCGTGACAGGCAACAACGATGCCGATGGGGTCTATCTCCTGCACTGGGTGCGGGCGCGTTTCCCGGAGATGGAAGGTCACCTGCGCGCGAAGCTCGCGCAATGGGGCGGAAACTCATCGGGCGTGAATGTGGCCAATATCGACAACGTCGGCAACGTCCACCCCGACACGATGTGGTGGCATTATTCTCTGGGAAACGTCCGCGAGCGCCCGTTCTCGGCGATCTGGAAGGATACGACCGATCCACTGATGGCGGGGCTCAAGGCGAGCCCCCGCCGGATCAAGGGCCGGTGCGGCGAATGCGCGTATTTCGACGTCTGCGGCGGCAACACGCGCGTGCGCGCGCAGCAGCTGACGGGCGATCCCTGGGAAGAGGATCCCGCGTGCTACCTGACCGACGAGGAGATCGGGCTCTCGCAGCCGCGCGACCGGATCGCGGTGACGCCCTACAGCCGTGCGCGAGCGAAGCTCTAGAACCGCAAGAATACAATACAAAAACTAGCCGCAGATATACGCCGATATACGCAGATGAAATCTCCTGCTAAGCGCGGTCTTGGTTGTGAATAATCTGCGTTCATTTGCGTTCATCTGCGGTTTCCAGGTTTTCGCCCTTTGCGCGCTGCTCGTGCTGAGCAGTGACGTTGGAGCGCAGGGAACGGGCGAGAAGGTTTACGCGCAGCACTGCGCGGCGTGTCATGGCGCCGACCGGCTCGGCAATAGCGGTCCCGCGCTGCTACCCCAGAATCTCGCGCGCCTGCGTCGGCCCCTGGCTCTTGCGACCATCCGCAAAGGCCGGCTCGCCACGCAGATGCCCGGCTTTGCCGACAAGCTGTCGGATGAAGAGGTGCGGGCGGTTAGGGACTACATCTACTCGCCGCTGCCAAGGATCCCCGTATGGGATATGGCCGAGATCAGAGGCTCACGGGTCGTGCACAACGACGCCGCGCAACTTCCGTCCAGGCCCATGTTCAAGGCCGATCCGCTGAATATATTCGTCGTGGTGGAGACGGGTGACCATCACGTCACGATTTTGGACGGCGACCGCTTCGAGCCCCTGGCACGCTTTGCCTCGCGCTTCGCGCTGCATGGCGGCCCCAAGTTCTCGCCGGACGGGCGCTTCGTCTACTTTGCCTCGCGCGACGGCTGGGTGAGCAAGTACGACATCTGGAACCTGAAGATGATCGCCGAGGTACGCGCCGGCATCAACACGCGCAATCTCGCGGTCTCGAGCGACGGGCGTTTCATCATGGTCGGCAACTACCTGCCGCATACTCTCGTTGCGCTTAACGCACGCGACCTGACGCCGATCCGTGTGCTCGCGGTCAAGGATGACAAGGGCCGCACGTCGCGCGTCTCTGCGGTGTACGACGCGCGCCCGCGCAAGTCGTTTATCGCGGCGCTGAAGGATATCAAGGAGGTGTGGGAGCTCACTTACGACGAGCATGCGCCACCCGTCTACCAGGGCCTGGTGCACGATTTCCGCATGGGCGAGGGCGTTCCCGTTAAGGGGCCATTCCCGCCGCGGCGAATTCTTCTCGACGACTATCTCGACGATTTCTTTTTCGTCCCGGACTATTCGGAGCTCGTCGGCGCCGCGCGTGACGGCGTCAAAGGCCAGGTCGTGAATCTGAACGTGCGGCGCCGCATCGCCACGGTCGATCTACCGGGGCTGCCGCATCTTGGCTCCGGGATCAGCTGGACCTACCGGGGGCGCACCGTGCTGGCGACGCCCAACCTCAGGGAAGGCGTGGTGAGCGTGATCGACATGAAGGACTGGAAGATCATCCGCCAGATTCCAACGCTCGGCCCCGGTTTCTTCATGCGCAGCCACGAGAACACGCCTTACGCCTGGGTCGATGCTTTCAACAGCAAGCACCGCGACACCATGCAGCTGATCGACAAGAGGACGCTCGAGGTCGCGCATCGGATCACGCCCGCCCCGGGGAAGACGGCGGCGCACGTCGAGTTTTCGCGCGACGGCCGTTACGCGCTCGTCAGTGTTTGGGATATGGACGGCGCGCTGGTGGTGTACGATTCCCGGACGCTCAAAGAGGTCAAGCGCATCCCGATGAAGCGGCCCTCTGGAAAGTACAACGTGTACAACAAAATCACGCTGTCGGCCGGCACCAGTCATTGAACTCGGACAACGCGCGCAAAGGCCTCTGGAGGTGACTCCAGACATGGACAAGGAGCCGGAAGATCAGCGCTTCGAGCGTGCGATCGCTCGCATCGATTCCATCCATGCCGAGGATCCCAACCGGGACGTCGTGGACGGCGTCGCCCAGCCGAAGGAGCTCGTCTACACACGGCACATGACCGAGATGCTCGACCGGCTCGCACCCGGCGCGCCCGAAGCGGTCAGGCTTGCGGTGCGCTGCCAGCACATCCGTCGCTGGGAGATTCCGCGAACGAGTTACTCGCCCACGCCCGCCGGCTACAAGGAATGGCGGGCGCGGCTGCTAGTCCTGCACGCCGAGGTAGCCTCCGGAATCCTGCGTGAGGCCGGCTACGACGAGAGCATGGTCAGCCGGGTCGCGAAATTGCTTCGGAAGGAGGGGATCAAGCGTGATACGGAGGTGCAACTCCTGGAGGACGTGGCCGCCCTGGTCTTTCTCGAGCACTACCTCGCCGATTTCGCGCGCCAGCATGAGGGCTACGACGAGGCGAAGCTGCTCGACATACTGGGCAAGACGCTGCGCAAGATGTCGCCCGAGGGACGTTGGGCCGCACAGGATCTGATCCGGGCGCCGGTAGAAGTCGCGCCGCTACTTGAAAAAGCTGTGAATCGTGAAATGTGAATCGGAAAACCAAGAACTATTAGCCGCCGATGGACGCCGATCGGTGTTCGTGAATCGTTGCTAGAGCGCCGAGCTGCAGAAAAGTTTTGACACCAAGGACACCAAGGCCACAAAGAATAATTAAAATTAACCAGAAAGAACGTACGGCGCTCGCCGTGCGTACTAGTTCATGTATTCCTTCGTGTCCGTCGCGTCCTTCGTGTCAAAGCTTTACCGGCTCTCGAATCACGAATCACGACTCACGAAATTAGCCGTCGTAGCGGCGTAGCGCTTCCGGGTCGAGGATCCTGACGCTGCGCCCCTCGACCCGGACCAAGCCGGCTTCGGTGAGATCGTGCAAGATCCTGGAAAAGTGTTCGGGCGTGAGATTCAGGCGCGAAGCCAGGATGCTCTTGCTCGTGGAGAGTGAAATTTCCACTGGTTTGCTTTCGGGCTCGCCCTCGGGCATGCCTCGCAGCAGGTAGCCCAGCACTCGCTGCGTGCCGGAGTGCAACGTGTAGGCCTCGAGGTCCGTCACCAGGCCGTGCAGGCGGCGGCTCAGTCCACCGATCATTTTTCGAGCGAATTTCGGATCGCGCTCGATCTCTTCAAAGACGACGGACTTCGAGACATGCAACAGCAGCGAGTCCGCAAGCGCCTGCGCATACACGGGATACGGCCGCTCCATGAACATGACTGCTTCGCCAAAGGTCTGGTTTGGACCCAGCAACTCGACGACCTTCTCGGCACCATTGGGCGCAGTAAACGCAAGCTTGATCTGGCCGAACACGATCGTGTGGAAGCCGTCAACCCGATCGCCCTTGCGGAACAGCGTCTCGCCGCGGGCGGCATGGAGCGTGCGCGAGCCGGCGGCGATCCGCTCGACCTCCTGCGGGCCCAATTCCCGGAACAGCGGCAGGTTCGCGAGAAACGACTGGATTTTGATCTGCGATTGCGACACAATGCGCGCCGGTCAGTGCCGGCCACTCCTCTCGGCAAAAGGCCGTATTATGGATTATACGGTCGTCAAATACCTTCACGTAAGCTGTGTCGCCCTGTCTTATGCCGGCTTCTTCGCGCGCGGCGTACTGATGATCCGCGCGGCGCAGCTGCTTCAGGCACGCTGGGTGCGGATCGTGCCACACCTCGTGGACACGGTGCTACTTGGCAGCGCGATCGCGCTGTCCGCGATGTCGCGGCAGTACCCCTTCATCGAGCCCTGGCTCACCGCCAAAGTGATCGCGCTCGTGACCTACATCGGTCTTGGCATGGTTGCTCTGCGTTACGGGAGGACGATGCAGGCACGCATTGCCGCCTGGGCCGCGGCCCAGCTTGCTTTTTTCTACATCGTCGTCGTGGCATTGACGCAGAGCGCCCTGCCGTGGGCGGGGTAAAGGGTTTCGGGCCCAAGGCGCACCGCGCTCTCCGGCTGCTGCTCGCGGGCGTGAAAAAATCCCGTACTCGGCCGGCTTGACCCAAGTCAAGTTTCACATCTCTGCAATCTGATAAAAGTATCGCGGCATCCGTAATGCGGTGATAGGTTCGTTGCGCCCGCTTCTATCGGGACACGTCCTGGAGGTTCCGCGTGATTTTTGTCACGGTCACGGGAAATGTTTTCGTTTCGGACCCCGTATGTCGCCATAAGGCGACAGGTTTTGTGAAAAGCTGCCTGACCGAAAAACCGACTTTGGCCTATGATCCAAACCGTGACTTCTGCCTTTGACCCCACCCTTGACTTCACGCGCCCGCTGGAGCTTCTGCGCGTGGGCCATCAGCGCATCCAGCGCGAGTGCGATGCGTTGAGACACCTTATTTCCAATCTCAAAGAGCGTGGATGCGATAGCGCGGCACGCGAAATCTCCGCGCGCGTGGTCCGCAAGCTAGACGCCGTCACGTACCACCACAAGGAAGACGAAGAGCAGGATCTGCTTCCACGCATGATGGCCGCAGCCACCCGGGGGCGGGGATCAGCACTGACCCGCATGGTGACGGATATAGGTACGGAGCACCAGGTCCTGCAGCGCGCATGGACAGAACTGCGTGCCGATCTGCAGGAGCTCGCGGCCGGCGATCGCAAGTCGCTCAATGTGCTGGCGGTCGACCGCTTCGTCAAACTGTACCGGACCCACATCCTCATGGAAGAAGCGGCGGTGTATCCGCTGGCGGAGATGCTGCTTTCCAACGAGGATCTCACGGCGATGGGGACCCAAATGGCGCATCGCCGCAGCGTCAGCCCCGACTGACCTCGATACGCTAAGAGCCTCACGCGGGTTCGGGACCCACTGGCAGGGCCCCAGAAACCCTAATTTCCCATTGGTTTAAGGTAGCTGCTGGCCGCCGAGCGGCCCGCGTGCGGTGCCGGTTTGATCCGCATCAAACCGAAACCCCGCGCCCCGTCATAGCATTCAAGAAAGGATGCCGTGATGAGTATCCCTATCGGGCAGCGCGACGCGCTACTCATTGTCGACGTGCAGCGTGATTTCCTGCCGGGCGGGAGTCTTGCGGTGCGCGAGGGCAACGAGGTCGTGCCGGTTCTCAACCGCTACATCGGTCTCGCGCAACGCAAGGGTTTGCCGGTGATCGCCAGCCGCGATTGGCATCCCGGGAAACATTGCTCGTTCCACGACCAGGGCGGCATCTGGCCGGTGCATTGCGTACAGGATACGCCGGGCGCGGTCTTTTCCTCGGCGCTGACCTTGCCCGCCGACACGCCGGTCATCAGCAAGGCCACGCGCGAGGAGGCCGACGCGTACTCCGCATTCGACGGTACAGGTCTCGCGGATCGGCTGCACAAGGGCGGGATAAGGCGCTTGTTGATTGGTGGCCTCGCGACCGACTATTGTGTGCTCAACACCGTGCTCGACGCGCTCAAATCCAATTTCGAGGTGTTGCTGCTCGAGGATGCGATTCGCGCGGTCGATGTGAAGCCGGGTGATGGTGAGCGCGCCAAGGACGAGATGCGCGCCGCCGGCGCGGTTGCGGTCAACTACGAAGAGCTTTCCTGATGGATCCGCTACGCTCGCCATTGCTGACGGACTTGTACCAGCTAACCATGCTGCACACGTACTACCGCCAGCGCATGGAAGCGATTGCCGTCTTCGAGTTCTTCGTGCGGAAGCTGCCGTCGAACCGGAACTTCATGATGGCCGCCGGGCTCGAGCAGGTGCTGGATTTCCTGGAGCAGGCGCGCTTCGGGCCGGAGGAGCTCGACTGGGTCGCGCGCAGCGGGCTCTTCACGCTGGAATTCGTGAAACATCTCGAACAATGGCGCTTCGCCGGGGACGTGCACGCCATGCCCGAGGGCACGGTTTTCTTCCCCGACGAGCCCATCCTGCGCGTCACCGCGCCCATGCCCCAGGCGCAGCTCGTCGAATCGCGGCTGATAAACCTGATCCATTTCGAATCCCTCGTCGCCACGAAAGCCGCGCGCGGCGTGCTGGTCGCGCCGGGCAAGAAGCTGGTGGATTTCGGGCTGCGCCGCGCGCATGGTGCGGAAGCAGGGTTGCTCGCGGCGCGCGCGGCCTACATCGCCGGATACGCGAGCACTGCGACCGTCCTGGCAGGATCCCGGTTCGGCATTCCCGTGGTCGGCACCATGGCGCACTCCTTCGTGCAGGCGCACGACGACGAGGCACAGGCCTTTCTTGATTTTGCGCGTGCGTTTCCAAAGGGCACGGTATTTCTGGTCGATACCTATGACACGGAAGCCGGCGTGCGCAAGGTCGCCGCACTGGCCCCGCAGCTGGGGCGCGAGGGCATCGCGGTCCAGGGCGTGCGGCTGGACAGCGGCGACCTCTTGTCTCTTGCGCGAAGTGCGCGCCGGATTCTGGACGACGCGGGGCTGCGCGACACGGTCATCTTCGCGAGCGGTAATCTCGACGAGTACCGGCTGCGCGAACTCCTGGAAGCCGGCGCGCCGATCGATGGCTTTGGCGTGGGCACAAGCCTCGTGACATCCGCGGACGCACCGTACCTGGACGCGGTCTACAAGCTGCAGGAGTACGCCGGCCGGCCGCGCCGCAAGCGCTCCACGGCCAAGGCCACCTGGCCCGGCCGCAAGCAGGTGTTCAGGGTGAGCGATCGTAGCGGCCTTTTAGGGCACGACATCGTCACGGTTGAAGGGGACACGCAGGACGGCGAGCCGCTGTTGATTCCGGTGATGCAGCAAGGCAGGCGTCTTGGCGATTCCGAGCCGCTGGACCGGATTCGGGCGCATGCCGCAGCGGAACTCGCGCGGCTGCCGCGGCGCGTGGCCGACCTCGAGACAGCGTCGGAGCCCTACCGCGTGGACATCGCGCCTGCGCTGCGGCGGCTGGCCGAGGAGGTAGATCGCGCAACAGCAGAGCCCACGGAGCGCGTGTCACAGGGTCTGTAGAATATTTTAACCGTAGATGAACCCAGATAAACGCGGATGTACCTGTGCAACAGCCCGGACCCCGTTATGTGGCCGCCGATACACGCCGATTAGCTCAAGAAAGGCTTTTGACTTTCTTATAGGTATCTGCGTGTATCTGTGTCTATCTGCGGTTGAATTCGGGGTTCAAGCGAGGTTAACGTGAGCATCGATCGTCTGCCGCCTGAAGCACTCTACCGTCGCTGCGATCCGGCGCAGCTTCTCTTTGATACGAGCGCGGAGCTCGAACCGCTGGCAAAGCTCTTCGGCCAGCCCCGTGCGTCCAGCGCGGTCGAATTCGGAATCGGGATTGCGCGCGGAGGCTATAACCTGTTCGTGATGGGTTCGCCGGGCACTGGTAAGCGCACGCTGGTCAAGCAGCAGCTCGCGCGCAAGGTGGCGGAACAGCCCGCGGCCAGCGATTGGGCGTACGTCAACAACTTCCGGGAGCCGTCGAAACCGATCGCCCTCGAGCTGCCGGCGGGACGCGGAGCGGCGTTGCGTGAGGACATGCGCACGCTCGTCGAAGAGCTCCGTATCGCCATTCCGGCGGCATTCGAAAGCGACGAGTATCGCGCGCGCGCCGGGCAGATCGAAGCGGAATTCACGGAGCGTCACGAGAAGGCCTTCACCGAGCTTGGACGCGAGGCCGCAAAGGACAACATCGCACTGCTGCGGACGCCCGCGGGCTTCACCTTCGCGCCGCTCAAGGACGGGGAGGTGATTTCCCCGGAGGATTTCGCGAAGTTGAGCGAGGAAGAGCGTTCGCGCATCGCGCAACGCATCGAGGAGCTCCAGGGCAAGCTCGAGGGCATCGTCCGCAACGTCGTGCGCTGGCGCCGCGAGCAGCGCGACCGGGTCAAGCAGCTCAACCGGGAGATGACCCTGTTCGCGGTAGGGCAGCACGTGGCCGAGCTGAAGGAGAAGTACCGCGATCTACAGCGCGTGCTCGACTATGTCGATGCAGTCCAGCAGGACGTGATCGAAAACGCCGAGGATTTCATCAAGGCGCGCGAGCCGCAGGCGGGCGTCATGGGCGCGCCAACGGAGGCACCCTCGTTCCGCCGCTACCAGATCAATCTCATGGTCGATCACGGCGACCGCGAGCACTCGCTGATCGTGAACGAGGATCATCCTACTTACCAGAACCTCGTCGGCCGTGTCGATCACATCGCGCAGTTCGGGACGCTGGTAACCGATTTCGCCCTGATCAAACCGGGCGCGCTGCATCGTGCCAACGGGGGCTACCTCCTGCTCGATGCGCGCAAGCTGCTGATGCAGCCCTTCTCCTGGGAGGGGTTGAAACGCGCGCTCTCGACCGGAGAGATTCGCATCGAGTCGCTTGCCGACCTGTACAGCCTCGTCAGCACGGTGTCGCTGTCGCCCGAGCCCATCCCACTCAACATCAAGGTGGTCCTCTTCGGCGACCGCTTCATCTATTACCTGCTGCAAGCCTACGATCCCGATTTCCGGCAGCTGTTCAAGGTCGCCGCCGATTTCGAGGAACGGTTCGAGCGCACACCCGAGAACGATCGCTTGTTCGCGCAGCTGGTGGCCACCCTTGCCGCCGAGAAGAAGCTCGCGCCGTTCGAGCGCGGCGCGGTCGCCCGCGTGATCGAGCACAGCGCGCGCCTCGCCGGCGACGCGCGCAAACTTTCCGCCAACCTCGAAGCCGTGTCCGATCTGCTGTGCGAGGCGGACTACTGGGCGCACGAAAGCAAACGGGACCGGGTGATCACGGCCGACATCGAGCGGGCGATCTCGGAGCAGCGTCACCGGGCCGACCGCTTGCGCGAACTCATGCACGAGCAGATCCTGCGCGGGACGGTGCTGATCGACACCACTGGCGAACGTGTGGGACAGATCAACGGGCTCTCGGTGCTGCAACTCGGCGACTATGCATTCGCGGAACCGACGCGCATCACTGCCACGACGCGGCTGGGCGAGGGCAAGGTGATCGACGTACAGCGCGAGGTGGAGCTGGGCGGGGCGATCCATTCGAAGGGCGTGCTGATTCTGTCGGCCTTTCTCGCGGCGCGCTTCTCGATCAACCGGCCGCTCTCGCTGGCGGCGAGTCTTGTTTTTGAACAGACCTATGGGCTGGTGGAGGGCGACAGCGCCTCGCTTGCGGAGCTGAGTGTCCTGCTATCGTCGCTTGCGGACGCTCCCATCCGGCAATCGTTTGCCGTGACGGGATCGGTGAATCAGCTTGGCGAAGTCCAGGCGATCGGAGCGGTGAACGAGAAGATCGAAGGCTTCTTCGACATCTGCAACGCGCGCGGCCTCGATGGCAAGCAGGGCGTGCTCATTCCGGCGGCCAACGTGGACGATCTGATGTTGCGCGCCGATGTGGTCGAGGCCGTGGCCGCCGGCCGCTTCCATGTTTATCCCGTGGTGCATGTCGACCAGGCGATCGAGCTGCTCACCGGCATCCCGGCCGGTGAGCCGGTTGCCACGGGCGGGTTTGCACCCGGAACCGTGAACGGCCGGGCCGCAAGGCGCGTGCGCGGGCTGTCCGAGCTTCAGCGCAAGCTCGGTCCCGCCCGCGAGGCCCCGCGGAAAAGGAAAAAGCCGTGAGCGATTCCGAACGCGCACCCGCTGCCCCGCGGATCGTCGTCTCTTTTGACACGACGCCGGTCGGCGAGGCGGCGCTCGAGACGGCGTTAAGCCTTGCGGCGATTTGGGACGCAGAGATTGCAGGGTTGTTTGTCGAGGATATCGGACTCGTGCGCATGGCGGAGCTGCCATTCACGCGCGAGCTCGGTCTTACGTCGGCAGTCCTGCGTTCGATCGACACGACGGACATCGAGCGCGCGCTGAGGCTGCAGGCGGAGCAATCCCGCGCATGGCTTGCGGCCGCTGCGGCGGCGCTCAACCTGCGCTGGTCTTTTCAGGTCGTGCGGGGGCAGTCCGTCAACGCGGTGTTCGAATACGGCGAGGGTTGTGCGCTGATGATTCTGGGCGCTGCATCCGCGGGCGTGGTTGCCCGGAGTGTCGAGTTGTCTGGCGTCGGCCCGGCAAGGCGTTCCGTTTCTGAGCTTCAGGCCCTTCGATATCTCAGCGCGCGACCGGTCGTCCTGCTCTTCGACGGGTCGGAGCGCGGGATGCGCGCCCTCGCGGCGGGGCATTCCCTCGCCGTGCGAGCCGGGACGCGGTTAACCCTGCTCGTCACCGCGGATTCGGCGGAGGAGTTCGATCGCCGCCGGCAACAGGCGCGTTCGTGGCTGGTAGAACGGAGCGCTGTGGCGCGATACGTCTGGCTCAAAAGCCGTGATGTGGAGAGTGTCGCACGGGCGGTGGGCGCCGAGAACGCCTCCGCTTTGCTCTTGCACGAACATGTCACGCCCAACGACCGGCGCCTGCTGCGCAGCCTGCTCTCGGAACTGGGCTGCCCGTTGGTGCTCGTCAGCTAGGCGCGGCGCGAGCGGCTGATCTTGCGCATCACGGCGCGCCAGGCCGGCGTGTGATCCGTTCCGCGGGTATCGATCGTGATCGCGGCCAATCTTTCCTCTGGAGAAAGCGGTTCCGTGAATTCCATTTGGCGCTCGAGCACCGAGAGGTCGGCCTCGGACGCGTCGGAGCCGCTTGCGGCGCGTCGCGTAACCCGTTCGCGCAGCACTTTTTCCGGCGCATCGAAATGAAGCACGACGAAAGGGACGGCATGCCGGTACGCAAGCGCGCGAAAGCGCTCTCGCTCGGCCAGCTTCAGAAATGCCGCGTCGACGACCGCGGGATAGCCCGCCTTGATGGCGCATTCCGCGCCGGTGATCAGGCGGTCGTACGTGGCTGCCGTCGCGGCCGCCGTGTAGATGCCGGCATCCGGCCCCGATTGACTGCGCGCGAGCGGCGCCATTCCGTACAGGCGTTTGCGCTCTACATCGGAGCGCACGCGGACGGCGCCCAGCAGCTCGACGAGCGTTTGCGTGGCGGTGGTCTTGCCTGAGCCCGACAGTCCATGCGTGATAAGGAGGGAAAGGGTCCCCTTTGCGGAAAGCCGCGAGGCGAGCCCGAGATAGCCGTGAAACGCGATCTTGAGGCGCGACTTGTCGCTGGCTAGCAGGCCGGGCTGCTGTGAGCGGATGAGATGCACCTTGGCCCGCACCAGCGCGCGGTAAACGAGATAGAAGCGCAGCACCGCCAGGCCGTCGTAGTCGCCGCTTGCCTCCAGATAACGGTTGAGGAAGCGCCACCCGAGGTCCGCCCGGCCGCGATCATGAAGGTCCATCACGACGAAAGCGACCTCGCTGAGGATGTCGATCCAGCGCAACTCGTCGTTGAACTCGATGCAATCGAAGGGAACCGGACGGCCATCGCTCACCACGATATTGCCGAGATGGAGGTCGCCGTGGCATTCGCGCACGTGGCCCGCACGCTTACGCGCCGCGAACTCGTCGTGCCGGGCTCGAAACTCGCGCTCGGTCCATTCGCGCAAAAGCTGGACGGCTTCCTTGTCGCGGGCGAGTCGCAGGCGCGGCAGGATCTGCTCAAAATTCTGCATTGCTGCCGCGTACAGGATCTCGGGCGCGCCGAACCGGTCGGCGGCTCTCGCCGGCGCCGCCGCGGCGTGAAAATCCGCGATCACCGCGGCCAGCGCATCGACTTCGCTGGCGCCGAACTGGCCGCGCTCGAGCATCCGCGAGGCGAGCGCGTCCTGGGGAAACTCGCGCATCTTTACCGCATAGTCGAGGAGGGGACCCTCGCCCCCGATATGCGGCGCTGCGGTGGTGCCGCGAACGGGCACTACCTCGAGATAGAATTCGGGCGCAAGCCGCCGGTTGAGGCGCAGCTCCTCGTCGCAGTAGTGGCCGCGCATCCCGAGCGTCGAGAAATCGAGGAAACCGAGATTGACGGGCTTCTTGATCTTGTAAGCGTAGTCGCCCGTCAGGAGCACCCAGGAAATATGAGTCTCGAGCAGTCGCGCTTCGCGCACCGGGTGCGGATAACATTCCGGATGCAGCAGGGCGGCGGGGAGAAATGCCGCGCTATCCTGCCGCTCGAGCTCGGCCGGCTTCATGGTGTCGTTCCGCGGTGGTCGCAAGGCACGGGAAGATCTGCCCACGAAACATTAAATCTCACCAACATAGCGGCCTCATTGATCTGGGTCAACGAGGCTGCCGGGTCCGTGGCCTAAGGTCGCAGGCATGCCGGTTCAGAATGCCGATATTGGCGCCATTTTCGAGGCGATCGCGGATCTCCTCGAGATTCGAGGAGACAACCCGTTCCGGGTGCGCGCGTACCGCAGTGCCGCGCGCATGGTGGCCGAACTCGGCCAGGACCTCAAGACGCTGGTCGACGAGGGGCGGGATCTGCCGAAGCTTCCGGGCATCGGCGCCGATCTCGCAGCGAAGATCCGCGAGATCGGCAAGACCGGCACCTGCAAGCTGCTCGAGAAGCTGCACCGGGAGATGCCGCCGGCCATCAGCGAGCTGCTCAAGATTCCGGGGCTCGGGCTCAAGCGGGTTCGTCTCCTGCATGGCGAGCTCGAGATCGATACGATCGAGGACCTAAGGCGCGCCGCGGGCGCGGGCCGCATCCGC
>JAOTTL010000108.1:0-12791 GCA_029864385.1 Betaproteobacteria bacterium
CGCCATTCGGGCTTATGGCGGATGATGCCCCTATACCCCGGTGGGAACGGCGGTCGCTTAAGAGAAGTGACCAAGGGGCTCGCAACAATAATCGTTCAAGCAAGGTTGCGCGCTCCCATAGGAGTCTCACATGCCAACCCCTACCGGCTCCGGTGCAGTAAGTTTCGTTGCCCTAACCGGGTCAGCGGCACGGGCAAACGTGGTAGACCCCTACCTCAACCGCCCCCTACAGTCAGCCGAGGTGGTGGAAGTTACCCGAGACTCGCTGCGGACGCGGCAGACCGAGGAGCTTGTCGGCCAGTTCTTCGAGGCCGCTTCCGACGCCGTCGTCATCATCGATGAGGGCGGTGTAATTGTCCAACTCAATACGCAGACCGAAATCCTGTTCGGCTATCGGCGCGATGAGTTGCTCAATCAGCCCATAGAGATGCTGGTCCCCGAACGCTTGCGTGCGCGGCACGTCGAACACCGCCGTGCCTACTTCAGGAATCCGCTGCCCAGGTCCATGGGCGGCGGCTTGAAGCTGATCGGTCTGCGGAAGGACGGCGTCGAGTTCCCGATCGACATCGCGCTTAGTCCCTTGCCGACCGACACGGGTCTCTTCGTGGCCAGCGCGGTCCGCGACATGACTCGCCAACGGCGCCTGGAAGATGAACTCCGCCAGCGCACGCACGAGCTCGAAGACGCAGACCGTCACAAGGATCAGTTCCTGATGACGCTTGCCCACGAGTTGAACAGCCCGCTGGCGGCCGTCGCCTATTCCGCGGAGCTTTTGCGCCGGCCCGACATTGCGGCTGAAGTCCGCGAACGGGCCGCCAGGATCGTGCTGGAGGAGACCAACTTCATGCAGCGCCTGGTGCAAGACCTTGGCGAGCTCCCGCGCGTCCAGCGCGGGGACTTCGCGGTCCGCGAGGCCCCGACCGATCTTGCGGAAGTCGCGCGTCTGGCCGTTGAGATCAGCCGTCCGCTAATCGAGCGGCACGGGCACGCTTTGGAGATCGTCATACCACTGTCGCCGATACGGGCGCAGGGCGATGCCGCGAGACTGGCGCAGATCGTAACCAACCTGCTTTTCAATGCTGCCAGGTATACCCCAGAAGGAGGTCGTATCCGCCTGTCGATCGGGCAGGAGGACGGTGCGGCCGCCCTTAAGGTTAAGGACAATGGCATTGGCATTCCGAAAGAGATGTTGACGCGGGTGTTCGACCTGTTTACCCGGCTCGAGGGCGCCAAGCAGAAATACGCCGGCGGCATGGGAATCGGGCTCGCGTTTGTGCGGCGCCTGGTGGAAATCCAGGGCGGCAGCGTGGAAGCCTTCAGCGAGGGGGAGGGACAAGGAAGCGAGTTCATCGTGCGCCTGCCGCTGGCGGAGACACGCGCCTGAGTGCAACGGACGTTGCCGCAGCTCAAAAAGGGCGTTATCGGACACCTCCAGAAGCAGAGCTACGGGTAGCACGACGGACAAGAACTCTGCAGCAGCGGGGTCTGTGTGAGTGCTTTAGCTGATCAGGCGGATTCTATGTGGACTCCGGGATTTGCTCTTCCGCGGGGCGCGCCGTGCGATCGGTCGGTCAACCCAGCGCACGGAGGCCACGCAGGACGATGAACCCCATCGTGAGGCCGATGAAGCCGAACAGGATAGCGATGGAGCGCTCCATCGTGCGCGGTGCGAATCGGCCCTGCAGCCTGGGGCCCATCTGGCCGCCGATGATCACGCCGGGCACCGTGTAGCACACCACGTTCCAGGGAATCGCGTTGACGCCGCCCGCCGCGATCAGGGCGGTCACCTGCGTGAACGAGGCGGCGATGAAAGTGAGGATGACCGTGAACACCGAAGTGGCCGCCGCCACCGCGACGGGAACGTGGTTTCGTTTCACGAGCTGCGGCATGATCACCTCGCCCATGCCCACGCCGAGAAGCCCTGTCAAGAAAGCGCCCAGCGCCGTTAAGAGCCCGCCGCTTACTCCCTGCGTCGGCTTGCGGTAGACGTAGGTGTTGCCGCGCCGGTCGGTGAGGCGCCGGATCGGGCGGTTCCCGTTCGACGGGTCGTTATCGGGATGCGTGGGATCGATGTGTGGCGGGGGTGCATGGCGAAGGACGACCGGGCAGAGCGCGAGCATCAGCACAGCGTAACCGCCCTTGAGCAGCAACTCGTGCTCCTTCAGCGCGGCGAGCAGCAGCGCGCCGATGACCGCAACCGGCACCGCCACGCCGATAAAGGGCACCGCACTGCGGAAGTCGATCAGCCGCTTGCGGTAGTAGGTCAGGAAGCCCGACGAGAAACCGAACACGCCCGTAAACAGCGCAGTCCCGATCGCCGCCGCTGTGGTCATCGGGTATTCCGGCCCGATCAGCGGAAAGGCGATCACGAAGATCGGGATGAAGAGCGCTGGGCCGCCGATGCCGCTCAGATTGGCCAGCGTCGCAACGCAGATGGCCACCGGGAACATGAACCAGTACATCGTCCAATCCATGCCCGGCCGCCCCATTCCTCTCCGTTACCCGGGCCCCAGCGACCCGACCCGAGCTTAGCGTCGAACGGGGAGGTATTCAAATCCGGGCCGTGCTCGGATCGTGTCCGACGAGAGGGCTCGACAGGCGAGCCGGCATCCACGCGCTCCATCCGTAATCGCCTTCGGCCAGGCCGACCGTCCGCAATTGGCCCAAAAGCGGACGATAGACACGGCTCCGCGCCTACCAGACGATGCGATCCGCCATGGGTTGGCTTTTCGCTATCAGGCCTTTAAGGACAAGCATGGGTCCACCGCGTTCCGGTTGCGGGCCTGAACACATCCGCCTCGGATCGCCGCCTAACGTTGTGCTAACCGGCGCGTAACGAAATGGAGCGTCCGAGTGAGCGATAACGAACGATGTTTGGCACCTTCCTTGTTATGCCACCCAATTCCCAAATCTCGCCAACCATTGGTCTACACCTTACGCAATTACCATCCGGATTCCCGAACTTAACATACACGACGTGACAAAGTTCACGAAAAAAAATGTTGTCGTGCCCCTAAAGGGATGATTCTCCTATTCGCAAAAATCAGGGTTAGGCGGATAGTGATTCGATTGAGTCTTCAGCTGTTCCGGCCTTTTCATGGCTTGTGCGTTGATGGCATCAAGGGGAATCAATCATGCGCTGTCTATTCACACATAAGTGGATTATGGGAGAGCCATTTGACGTGAAGTCGTTTTTTCCCTGGAGACGATGTGTACGTTGCGGAAGGATGCAGCTAGGCATTTACGATGAATATCGCGAGAACATTACTTGGGAGACAATGAGAGAGGGTGCTTACGATAAGTCGAAGCATCGCCAGATTGTCCGGAAACCCTCTTCTGGCCTCGACCAATTGGCTCATGCATTAGGGCTGCGCCGATCCAGGATGAGCGATGGGAGACGATCACCAAATCGCTCTGCGCTCACCTGACGTTAGCTGGCGTAAACGATACTGCAAACCACATACCCCACTCCGGCGGCTTGGGCTAGGGCAAACCTAACGCATCAGCTTGAAGGACCGATATGACAGCAAAACAACCAGAAGTTAGAAGAGACCAGCGGGTCGATACCGCGCTGCCGGTGTTCCTAGAGAACGCTTCGGGCATCACGCGCGACATGAGCGCCTCGGGCGCGTTCTTCTGGATAAGCGGCACGTATGCAATCGGGGAGTCAATCAGCTTTTCGATAGAACTCAAAACGGCTGGGGGCAGGATGATGCGGAAATGCAAGGGAGAGGTCCTCCGCACGGAGCCGCGTGGTACCGACATGGGTGTGGCGGTGAGAATCACCGAATCGGCGTTGGAGCCTGTGTAGACGTGATGTCATACGCAGAAGGGGGCAATTCGTCCTAGAGCTGGCGCGTAACACGTTTCAGCACTTACACACACCCCGCTTTGGCGGGGTTTTTGTTTGTGGTGCTTTCCGGCTGGACAAAAAAATCCGCGCAGGTTGAGAAACCATGCGCGGCAATTACGGGTATCCAAGCCAGGAGGAGGAACTCGAGATACCGATTTCTTTATACTCGCATTCTGAGAAATGGTTCGTTAAATACCGCACAGACTAGTGCGTTCTACGCGCCAGCCGCTCTGATAGATTGGCTATTATCGAAATGCTCGAGAGCAACTCCACAAAGTCTGCGGTAAATAAGGTGAAGCTATGACTACCCTTACTCCCGAAGTAAAGGCTGCGTTGCAGGAGGCGGCGAGGGTCTGCCGTAATCTTTCAGTGTCGAGTAATTTTGTGGCACGCCTTACTCCACAACGGGTTGCGATGAAATGCGCTAATGACATTCTGGCTCTTTCCGACAGTCCGACTTTTATCGATAAGATTGCTACTGCGTGGAGCGAGCGGAACGAACTTTTGAAACTCTTAGAAGGTTGGCGCGAGGACGACGGCGCCGGGCACTATAATAAATTGCGTGACATCGAAGCAGTCCTCACCCGTACTGACCAAACCCTAGCAATCCCTGATGTAGCTGAGACGCCAGTGGAGGACGAGGAGATAGTCTGTATTCTGCCGCCGGAAGCGACGCCGGAGAGCCCTGACGAGTTAATCCTGGAAGCGCTGCTTGCGTTAAGGGAGGAAGGAGAAATAACACAGGAGGCGTTAGACGAAAACCTCGACATGGAAGGCGGTCGGCTCAGGAAGCTGGCAGCTCAGTTAAAAACGAAAAAATCCGACTCGGAGTCCGAATAGAAGCTGCCGAATCGGGCATAGCACTTACCCACCGCACCCGGTTTCCACTTGCCTGCGCGTCATGGGGTGCGAGTTTGCTCGGCACACTTTTGGCACACTCAGGCGCAACCAGCGGCAGCAACCGGCAGCACTCGGCAGTTAATCACTACAACGCAGCTGCGACAAGGGGAGAGGTAAGAATGAAGATTGCAAGAGCACTGCTGTGCCCGTCGCTGCTCGGGACGCTGACGGGGGCGCTGCCCGCTGCGGCGCAGGGCTGTTCCAACAAGAACATCCGGATGGTCGTGGCGTTCCCGACCGGTGCTTCGTACCTCCTGGCGATTCTCGTCTCCGAGCGGCTGCGCAAGTCTCTCGGACAAACGGCCGTGCCCGATTTCCAGTGAGAAATCGGCATGCTCCGCACCGCCATGGTGGGGCTGGGTTCGTGGGGCCAGACGCTCGTGCGCTCCGTGCAGGGGAAAAGCGACGCGTTACTGTTCACGGCCGCCTGCACCCGCACGCCGCAGAAGGCGGAAGGCTTCTGCCGCGATAACGGCATCCGCCTCGTCGGGAGCTTTGACGACATCCTGGAGGATCGCGCGGTCGATGCGGTCGTGCTCGCGACGCCCAACAGCCAGCATGCCGGTCAGATCGCGCAGGCGGCACGACGCGGGAAGCACGTCTTCGTCGAGAAACCTTTCACGCTGGACAGTGCCAGTGCGCGGAGCGCGATTGACGCGGCCGCGGCAGCGGGCGTGGTGCTGGCGGTGGGATTCAACCGCCGCCTCCATCCCTCGATGCGCGAGCTGCGCCGGCGCGTCAAGTCGGGCGCGCTCGGCATCATCGGTTCCATCATCGCCGAGCTGACCGCGACGACGGCCCTCTATCGTCCGAGCGAGTCCTGGCGCGTCGATCCCGCGGAAGAACCCGCCGGCGCCATGGCCGGGACCGGCGTCCATCTCGTAGACAGCATGATCGACATCATCGGCCGGATCCGCGAAGTGCATTGCATTGCCGAGCAACGGGCCGGCCCGCACGGCGCGGACACAACCAGTCTGCTGGTGCGATTCGAAAGCGGCGTCACTGGCCTCGCATTTTGCTCCATCGCGGCCGCGCGCAACTACCGGGTCGCGGTCTACGGCTCCAAAGGCTTTGCCGAGGTCGTGGGCCCCGCCATGGACACGTTTCGCTTCATTCCCGCAGCCGAGGGCCGCGCAAGCCACCTCGCGAAGATCCCGGACGCCGAGGAAATCGCGACGCCGGGGTTCCAGTCCATCGCGGAGGAGCTCACGCAGTTTGCGGCATGCATCCGCGCCGGCCGGGCCTACCTGGTGCCGCTCGACGACGTGCTGCACGGTGTCTGCGTGTTCGAAGCCGCTGTAGAATCCGCGAGGGCCCAGCGGCCGGTCGCGGTGCGAGCTTGAGTTTCGCGCCTCAATCGGCATCCGGGCGGACCGCGCCCATCATTGCACTCACCGGGAACCAGACATGGATTTTTCACTGAACGAGGAACAGCGCACGTGGCAGCTCGAGGCGCGCAGATTTGCGCAGGAAGCGATCACCGCCATCTCGGTCGAGCGCGATCAAATTCCCGATCCGCGGGAAACGTTCGACTGGGAGATCATCAAGAAGGGCTCGCGGCTCGGCCTCCGCACCGCGGGCGTTCCGAGGGAGTGGGGCGGGCACGGGATCGACTTCGTGACGCAGGCGGTCGTGATGGCGGAGCTCGCCCAAAGCGACAGCTCCATTTCCAAGACCTTCAGCCAGTGCTGGAAGTGGAGCCACCTGATCGCCGCGTTCTGCACCAATGACCAGAAGGAGCGCTTCCTCAAGCCCTTTCTTGCCGACGACACTTACCTCATCGGCTCGGCGAGCACCGAGCCCAATGCCGGCTCGGACAACCGCCTGCCGCCCGAGGACGATCCGGCGTCCGGCTGGCGGCTCAAGGCGGAGCGCCGCGGCGAGGAATGGATCCTGAATGGCGAGAAGTGCTTCATCGCCAACGGTAGCGTGGGCAAGCTCTTCTTCGTGAGCACGCGCACAAACCCGGACGTCGCCATTCGGGACGGCACCACGGTGTTCATGGTGCCGAGCGGCACCCCGGGCTTCCGCATCGGCAAGGTCTTCAACAAGAGTGGCTGGCGCTTCTACCAGAACGCCGAGCTCATTTTCGAGAACGCGCGCGTGCCGCACACGAATGTGGTGGGCGAAGTGAACGGCGGGGTCAGGGCGCGCTCGGGGCCCTCCGCCGAATTTGGCGATCTCGAGCTTGCCGCCAATGCGCTCGGCGTGTGCGAGGCCGCGGTGGAATCGGCCATGCAGCGCGCGCGCACGCACAGGCTCGGCGGCCTCTACCTCATGGAGCACCAGTTGATCCAGCTCAAGCTCAACGAGATGCACATGCTGACCGAGGCGCTGCGCTCGTTCGTCATGCGCACTGCGTGGGAGATGGACCGCGAGGTGCGCGGCTCGGCGAACCCGATTCTCGTGATGAACTTTTCAAGCGACGTCATCCAGCGCGTCACGCGTCTCAACCTGGAAATCCAGGTCAATGCCGGCGCCACCATGCCGGCGGCGGCCGACAAGCTCGTCCGCGACGGCATCATCTGGACCCACCTCGCCGGCGACGCCACGCAGCGGATAAAGGTGATGAAGCGCTTTCCGCGATGGTAATGCAACGGTGACGATGACGCCCATCAGGGGTGAATTGTGAGACGTGAATCGGGAAACATGAATCGGACCCCGTTCGGAACCTGGAATTAGCCGCAGACAAACGCAAATAAACGCGGATACAACACAAGCCTCCTTCCGCTGATGTTTAGTCAGAAGCCTCACCGCCAAGGCCGCCGAGCACGCGAGGGAAAATAGAAGCTTTACCACGAAGGGTGTGAAGGCCACCAAGGATTGAAAATGAAAAACGCGAGCTGAGCAGGTCCGCTCACTGGTCACGGGGTTTAAAGCGAAAAACGGGGTTAGTGTCACTTTTCCGGAAGGCAGAGATGTTACTCTGAGCTCATCTGATAGGTTGTGCGACCAGGCGCAGGTAAATCGTAGCGGAGGAGCCGATGGAAAAGCATGAGCTTGAAACGGTAGACGGGGTTCGCGTTTATGTTCCCACTGGCGCGATCAACGCGCGGCCGCAGTCCCTCGCGCCACGGTTGCAATCGCTCAACGGTGCGCGTATCGGGATACTGGACAACTGCAAGGAGTTCGCCGATATCGTGCTGCGCGGCGTGGCCGATGTCCTCCACCACAAACACGGTATCGCGGACGTTAAATTCTGGCAGAAGGCTTATCTCGGCATAGCGTCTCCCTACGCGCTGGACATGGCCACGCAATGCGACGCCGTGATCAACGGCGTCGGCCATTGAGGCTCATCGACCCCCTGGACCGTGCGTGACGCGGTCGCACTCGAAGAGCTCGGCATTCCGACCGTTACGGTGATCAGCACCGCTTTCGCGCCGCTCGCGCAGGTGGTGAGCGAAGGGATAGGACAGCTGAGTCTTCCGATCATCGTCGTTCCGCACCCGCTTGGCGACCGTGACAGAAGCATCATCAGAAGATACGGCGAGGACATCGCGGAGCAGTGCGTTCGCGTCCTCACCACCCCGGTTGAAGCGCTGGCACGCGAGTTCAAGGAAAAGCAGTACCCGCTGCCCGCCGCAGTGATGCCCAGGTAGCCGCTCGGCTTCCATTCGATGACACCCGAATTTCCTCACGTCGTCGAACCGAACGACACGTTCGACCGCGTCAACGACTACTTTTATGAGAGAGGCTGGACCGACGGGCTGCCCGTCGTGCCGCCGACCGAAGAGCGTGTCCGCGCGATGCTGGACGGCATGCCATGGCGCAACCCTCACGAGGTGATTGGCGCCATCCCGCCGCGCATGGGCGACGCCACGATGCGGCAGATCGCGGTCAACGCGGTGATGGCAGGCTGCAAGCGCGAATATCTGCCAGTGGTGGTTGCCGCATTGCAGGCGGTGTGCGACCCCGCCTACGGTCTCGCGCACCGGCAGACGAGTACGCATGCCGGCGCCCCCCTCATCATCGTGAACGGCCCGATCGTGCAGCGACTGCGAATTAACTGCGGCCGCGGGCTGTTTGGTCCCGGCTGGCGTGCCAATGCGACGATTGGCCGCGGGCTGCGGCTGATCCTTGTCAATATCGGGGGCGCCGGCCCCGCGGTCGATGCCGCGCAAACCGGGCACCCCGGCAAGTACACCTACTGCATCGCGGAATATGAAGCGGCGAATCCCTGGGAGCCGTTGCACGTGGAGCGCGGCTTCACACGCGACCAAAGCGTCGTCACCGTCGTCAACGCCGAGGCGCCGCACAGCATGACGGAAAACATCCGGACCGATCCCCACGGCATCGTCGAAACCTTTGCCTCCTCCATGGCGACACTCGGCGTAAATAATCTGTACTCCCAGGGCCACCCGATTCTGGTCACGGGTATCGAGCACGCGCGGCATTTCGCCACCGCCGGCTGGAGCAAGATGAACGTCAAGCAGGCGCTGTTCGAGCGGGCGCGCCAGCCCTGGGGCCTGGTCAAGGACCGTGGCAAGTCCAAGGGACCGCGCTTTCCGGAATTCGTGGACAGAAATGACGACTGCTCCAGGGTGCCCATCGTTTGCGAGGCGCGGGACCTCATCGTTATCGTCGCCGGCGGGCCTGGCGGCAAGTCGATGTACCTGCCGACCGCCGGTGGGCAGAGCCTCAGCGTGTCGAGGCGGATAGAAACGGAAGGATGAGCAACACGAGGAGAAGGATTCTGCTCTGCTGCCTTGCTTAAACAGCAAAACACCATTAGCCGCAGATTAACGCAGATTCATATGTACCAAGATCATACTATCCCACTGGGGAGGTTGTGTGCGATACCGGCCAGTGTTCGCTTTCCCTCTTGTTGGAATGCTTTTCGCTACAGTTTCAACGGTATCCGTAGCCACGACGGTAGTCACGCCTTGCGCCGTAGATCCCGAACCGAATGGACGGCCCGAGATAGGCCGGCGGGTCCTAATACACCGGCGCGGACACGTACTAGCCAGGCGCTGGCCCCTTTTGTCTTCCTACCTTAGCGGTTTACCGATTTAGCTCTCCACGGTTTGTCTTCCCCACCACGGCAGTGCAGGTAACGTTGACGCACGTCAAAGCGCGTCAAGGTTCATGCAGATAGCCTATAGGCAAGACTACAAAAAAGCGTGGTCTGTCCCTGAGGTTTCCCCGCATTTAATCGTTGTACTTCAGGCAAGTGTGGTGTAGCGTGCGGCAGAAACGAAGCATGCATGGCACTTCGGTGCTCCGCTTTTCGTTGTCGAGACGAAACAGCGGAGCGTGCCATGCATGCAGTCAGTATCGTAGCGCGAGTGGTGGGGCCGTGCTTGCACGGATTGCACGCCAAGCGTGCGGCGGCGTGTCAGCGAGCGGTGGCGGCAGTGGTGCTGGGCGCCGCATTGAGCCTGTCGGGGATTGCGCTGGGCGTGCGTTCGGTAACCGGGTACCGACATCGAGTGAAGAGCGTGGATCGCTTGCTGGGCAATGGCGCGCTGCACGCGGCGCGCGCCCAGTGGTATGCGGCGCTCGCGGCGCGCTGGCTCACGGGGGTTGGGCAGTTGCTGCTGGTGATCGACTAGTCGGACTTGACCCCCGATCAGCGCTGGCACTGGTTGCGTGCCAGTGTGGCGGTGGAAGGCCGCAGTGTGACGCTCTATGAAGAGGTGCATCCCCAGCACCGGCTGGGCAACCTCAAGGTGCATCGCCAATTTCTCGCGCGCGTGGCCGAACTGCTGCCGCCCGGGTGTGAGCCGATCGTGATGACTGATGCCGGCTTTCATTCCACTTGGTTCAGGGCAGTCACCGCCCGGGGTTGGGCCTTTATCGGGCGCATCCGCGGCCGCGACATGGTGCAACGCGGCGCCGGTCCTTGGATACGGGGCACCGCGCTCTATGGGCACGCCACGCAACAGGCGCGTGACCTGGGGCCGCATGCCTATGTGCGCAGCCACCCGATCGAAGCCCGGCTGGTGCTCGTGAAGCTGCCGGCTCGGGGTCGGCATCGACGCAACATCTACGGGCACAGACGCGCTTCTCGCACCAGCCGCAAGTGCGCGCGTGCCGCGAGCGATCCTTGGTTGCTGGCAGCTTCGAGGCGACTGGATCATCTGAGCGCCCACACGATCGTGCGGCTCTACGCCCAGCGCATGCGCATCGAGCAATCGTTTCGCGACACCAAGAACCTGCGCTTCGGACAAGGGCTGTCGATCACGCGCTCGCACACGCGCGAACGCCTGCAAATGCTGCTGCTCATCGGGCATCTGGCCGCCTTCGTGCAACGGCTGATCGGCGAAGCCGCCAAAGCGCGCCAACTTGAACTCAACTTCATGGCCACGCATCGCAGAACACGACCCGAAATCTCTACGCCGACCCTAGCACGGCGCATCCTGCTATCCGTGTCGCCGTCCGACTGGCTCGACCGTCTCACACCCTGGGCCGCCATTCCACCGCTACGCGCCCAAGCCATCAACGCATTCGTGGCAGCATAAAATGCGGGGAAACCTCAGGGACAGACCACCATTTCCGGCAGATGAGTTCAAAAAACGTTGTCTCTCGCCGGCTTCACAGGAGCAATCGAATGAAGAAAACCTACGCCGGCATCATCGGCTCGCCGTTGACGCCGTTCAAGCACGACAACAGCGTCGACTTCGGCACGTTCGAGAGGCAGGTCGATTTCCTGATCGCGAGCGGCGTGAGCGCGCTCGTGCATCCGATGCACATTGCCGAATCGGGGAGCCTCTTGGAGGAGGAGCGCCGGCAGCTCGCCCGGGCGCTGGTTTCCGCAGCAGGCGGGCGTGTGCCGACGTTCGTCAACGTGTCCTTTGCCGGCACCGACCTGTCGATCGAGATGGCAAAGCATGCCGCCCAGTCCGGCGCGACCGGCGTCGTGCTGCTGCCGCCGTATAACCGGAAAGTCTCCCCGAAGGCACTCGTGCAGCACTTCGAGGCGGTCGCCAACGCCGCCGGCGGACGGATCATCGCCTACAACAATCGCGAGGCTACGGGCACGGAGCTGACGCCGTTGATCCTCGAGGAGATGTTCGACCGCATTCCGGGCTTTGCCGGCATCAAGGATGCATCGCTCAACATGGAGACCTTCGCAGACATCTGCACGCTGATTGCAACCAAGGGCCGGGACATCGCGGCGCTCACCGCAAGCGAGCATCTGCTGCCCTCGATCGCAGTCGGCGGCGACGGCTGCGTCTCCGGTTGCAGCGAATTCGCACCGCGACTCGTACACGCACTGTACCGCGCCTGCCTCGCCAACGATGTTCCGGAGGCGCTTGAGCTGCAACGCCGCGTCGGAAGATTGCTCAAGGTCGTGCGCTACAACTACCCGGTGGCGGTCAAGCAAGCGCTGGAAGTGATGGGGCGGCCGGTGGGACTGCCGCGCCGGCCGCTCCAGCCCCTCACGCCGGAGGAAAAAGCGTGGGTCGAGGCCGAGCTCGCCGCGACCGGCGTGCTCGAAAGCGAGCAGCGCGGATGGGAGAGGGCTCGCGATAAAGCGGGCAGCGTGGAAGCGTAAATGGGCACGGAGCCCACCCACACCTCAGGGATCAGGGCTGAGGGCGGAGGGATGAGGGACTTCAGAATCCGTAATGCGTAATGGGTAATGCGCGTTACGCATAATCCACTGCGCATAACCTCTGGGCCTCGGCTGGCGCGGTTACCAGAGAACTCCAAGACATTGCGATTATTAGCAACATCAGATGTCTAATGCGCATGGCGGTCTCCCTTGAAATGTCGATCCCGGCGCGTTGCAGCACGCTGCCCGTGCGAGTGTGGCGCGTCTTATTGAAGGCGGATCCCCGCGTCCTTGATGAGAGCGGCCCACTTCGCCGTCTCCTTCTTGATGCGCGCGACAAGCCCCTCCGGCGTGCTGGGCTCTTGCTGCAGACCGAGACGCTCCATCGAGGCCCGCACGTCGGCAGATTGCAGCGCCTTGACCGAGTCCTTATGAATGCGCGCGACGACCCTCTTCGGCGTTGCGCCCGGCACAACCAGGGCATACCACTGCATCGCCTCGAATCCGGGGTAGCCGGACTCCGCTACTGTCGGCACCTCT